>JBNKZT010000294.1:0-7859 GCA_050301775.1 Promineifilaceae bacterium (SeqCode) | reverse complement strand
CAAAAGTTGGTCAACGGCCGTCTGCTGCGGCGGCGTAAATTGTATTTTATGCGTGGGCGCTTGAATTACCGCCCCAACTTCCGCCAGTAGCCCATCGGCGGCGGCCTGGTTGACCAACGGATTGAAAACGACCGCGGGCAGCTTTAACCGGCTGCGCAGTTCCTCACGGGGAATACCCACCCTTAGCGGCGATTCCCGATGATAAGCGGTCAAAATATCAATCATTCGATTCAAATTGCGCTGCCAGCCCACCCGGGACAAAATCTGCTGGTCCAGCCGGATGATTTTTTGCTCAGTTTCCAATTCCTGAAAAGCTGCCGCTGCGTCTGCCGCATCCATTCCTGCTTGTTTTAACAAATTGCTTTGGGTGATCGGTTCCAGCCGCTGCAATTTTTGCAGCAGCAGTTCGGCCGGCGTGCCCTGGGTCAGCGTTTGCAGCCGTTCCACGACCTCTGGGCGAAAGCGGCGGTGGCGCCGCCCCGGATGGGGATCGAGTACGCGTCCGCCGCCTAGTGTTGTTCCCGGTGACGGCCGTCGCAAAATAAAGCGGTCACCGCGCATCACAGCGACTGGTTCACTTAGGGCCAGTTGCAGCCAGCCTTCCTGCCCCGGTTCGATTTGCGGCGTGCCCAGGATGCGGGTTCGGGCCACAACTTCGGCTGCGCCAACGAACAGCTTGACTTCCACGTTGTGTTTGAGCGGGGCGTCGCTGTCCGGCAGATGGCGGTAGACGGCGTCGAGTAAAATGGTGTGTCCGACAACGCCCGGCGCAGCGACGATGTCGCCTCGTTTGACGTCATCTTTGCCGATACCGGTCAAATTGACGGCGACACGGCTGCCGGGCAGAGCTATATCTCGTTTAGTTTTGTGGGTTTGCAGGCCGCGAATGCGTCCGCTCAAGCCAGTAGGTTGAATTTCGATGGGGTCGCCGATGTGGAAACGGCCGTCAATCAAAGTTCCAGTCACGACAGTGCCAAATCCGGCGAGACTAAATACACGATCAACCGGAAGACGGGGACGGCCGTTGTCCGGTCGTGGTGTAGCGGCCTGCAAACGCTGCCACAGCGCCGCCTTCAACTCCTCCAATCCCTGCCCGGTTCGGGCCGAAACGGGCAAAATTGGCGCATCGGCCAGCACCGTGCCCGCCAACGTTTCGCTCAAATCCAGCGTAACCAGTTCCAGCCAATCCTCATCGTCCACCATGTCAATTTTTGTCAGGGCAACAACCCCGCCGCCCACGCCCAGCAAATCCAAAATAGCCAGATGTTCCCGCGTTTGGGGCATGACGCCCTCATCGGCGGCCACGACAAACAAGGCCAGGTCAATGCCGCCCACACCGGCCAGCATATTTTCAATGAAATCCCGATGCCCAGGCACATCGACGATGCCAATCTCTTCCGCATCGCCCAGCGTAATCCAGGCAAAACCCAGGTCAATCGTCATTTCCCGCGCCTTTTCTTCGGCCAGGCGGTCCGGGTCAATGCCGGTTAACGCTTCAATGAGGGTCGATTTGCCGTGATCTACGTGTCCGGCCGTGCCTATGACAAACATAATAATTAACGATTGACGATTTTTAGTCAAACTCTTCGCGGACGGGAACCAGTGCTGGTTGGCGGCGGCGGTTGGGGTTTTGATTAATTGCTTTTTCTACTTCTTCCAGCCAGATGCGTGGCCATTGTTTGATGGCATCTGCCTGGGCTGTTTGGATGCGTTCTAGTAAATCTTTTTCCTGCTTCAATTCGACCAGGACTTCATCGATGGCGGCAATTTGTTCCTGAATTTGGCGGTAAGTTCGATTGGTTGTGGCAATCCGCTGTTCCATTTCTACATTATTGGTTGACCACTTTTTATCATTTTCCAGCTTAAAGTCATCCCAACGTGATTCCAGCCGATGGGTGTTGACACGCAGGACTTCGGATGTTTCGCGCTGCTGTTCTTCGATCTGTTTTTGCCAGCCGGCCAGCGTTTGTACAGCCATTTTGGCTTCCTTGTACTGGTCAGAAAAGGTAATCCAATCCTGATTAAACTTATCAATTGCATTGGTGTGTTCTTCCAACACTTGCCGCCATTTATCCAGTCGTTGGTTGCGTTCATACTCGCCAATTTGAACTTGTTCCATCCAGCCTTTGGTACCGCCGCGTACTTCTTCCATTTCTTTAATAAGCGCTTCGCTGCCGGACTGCACTTTTCGCACGTTATTAGCCATGATGTCCAGGCGTTCATTGATGGGCTGCCAGCGTTTATTGATATCTACAATATTGTTTTGCATGGCGGCAATGTTGCGGCTGTTTTGTTTCTCTTTTTCTTCAACGAAGGCGATGGGGGATTGCAGCTTTTCGACCTGGTGTTCCAGGACTGAGATGCCGTTTTGCAGCCCGCCGATGAGATTGGCCAGGCGTGATTCTTCGGCAATGCGCAGGGCCATGTCGTTTTGTAAGCGGGTGATGGCCGGGAACTCTTTGCGCATGTCGGCAATTTCACGGATGGTAGATTCGTGTTCTACGCGGCGCAGCCGGTCCATTTCTGATTCGGCCTGAAGGCGGCGGGCGTCGTACTGCTCGATTAATTTGACGATTTCGTCTTTGAATTGGCTGAGTTGGGTATCAATTTGGGGAATACGGGAAAGTTGGCTGGATGTGGAGGCTAGCTGTCTTTCCAGGTCTTGAATGCGCCGTTCCCGACCGGCGATTTCACGCTCTTGTAGTTCGGTTTTTTGTTCTAACTCGCTTAGTTTGCGGGAGACCTGGCGGCGTTCCTGGTCGAGCCATTCGACTTTTTTGCGCAGGTCGTTGAATTCGGTTTCTTGTATCGAATTTGAATTGTTTGCCATTAATATTCTCCTGAATCAGGTCAATATTGTGCATTATAGTTTGCGTGGGGCAAGTGGGCAAGCGGGGGTGAAGGGGTGAAGGGAACTTTGCCACTCTGGTACTTTGCCTCTCATACCTCATCCCTCGTCACTCATCACTTGCCACTTTGCTTTTACGTTTTACAATTTGGGTTATGCATATTGGAATTGACGCGCGGCTGCCGTTTTATCAGATGGGCGGGATCAGCCAATCGGTTTTGCATTTGCTGCCGGCGCTGGCCGAACTGGACCCAGTGAACCGGTATACGATTTTTCACAGCCGCAGGGACGGCCGTTCCTACACCCCAGCATCCCCCAACTTTCAGCGCCAAAATCTATGGACGCCCTGCCACCACCGGCTGGAACCGTGGGCGCTCTCGTTGGAACTTGTTCCCCACCGGCTGGACGTGCTGCACAGCCCCGATTTTATCCCGCCGCTGTGGGGCGCGAAGCACAAGGTGATCACCGTTCACGATTTGAATTTCATCTTTTACCCGGAGTTTTTGACGCAGGAAAGTTTGCGCTATTACGCCGGGCAGATTGAGTCGGCGGTGCGCCGGGCCGACGCCATTGCCGTGGACAGTGAGGCGACGCGGCAGGATTTGATCGAGCGGCTGCGGGTACCGCCGGAGAAGGCGACGACGGTCCTGCTGGCGGCGAATCCGGTTTATGAAAGGGGGGTGGAGGAAACGGCCGTTAACCAAACGCTCAGCAAATACAACCTGCCTCGTGGCTTTATCCTATTTGTGGGCACGCTGGAACCGCGCAAAAACCTGCCCACCTTGATTCGGGCTTACGAGCTGCTGCGGCGGGAAATAGGAATCGACGTGCCCCTGATTCTGGTCGGCGGCAAAGGCTGGATTTACGACGACATTTTTGCCACGATTAACGAATTGGGTTTGCGCGACCATGTGCGTCATTTGAGCGGCATTTTCGATGAGGAATTGGCCCATCTTTACCACGGGGCCGGCGTGTTGGTGACGCCCTCTTTTTATGAAGGTTTTGGCCTGCCGGCGCTGGAAGCGATGCACTGCGGCTGTCCGGCCGTCGTCAGCCGGCGCGGCTCCCTGCCGGAAATCGTTGGGCCAGACGGCTTGATGGTGGACGATCCGGAAGATGTGACGGCCTGGGCCGACATCCTGCACCAGATTCTGATGGACAGTGACCTGCGCCAGGAAGTGATTGCCAGAGGTTATGCCCAGGCCAGGACGTTTTCGTGGCCGGAAACGGCAAAAAAGACTCTTCAGATTTATCAGGCTCTTTGGTCCAAATAAAATGGGTGGCGACATGTTTGAAATAGGTGCGTTTTTTTTGATCGGCTGTCTTATGCTCTTATTTTGTGGTTATTTTGGGTATTTGGCCTGGTTTGATTATCCCAAATTCGAATCAATGTTGATTAGATGGTATCGTTTTTGGAATGGTCCTATCGGTAAAGGTGGGGGCATTCTGGGCGGGTTGACAAGAAAATATATTTTTCATTGGAGTTATAAATGGCTCACCCGGTTGAATTTCACTCTTGGGTTTTTGATAGCTTTGTTCCTTATCATTATTATGTTCGGAGGCTTAACGGGGTTAATTAAGTGAAACTTCTGATTTTGACACCGCAGCTGCCATACCCGTCACACCAGGGGACCAGCCTGCGCAACTTCCACATCATTCGCGGGCTGGCGGAGCGGCATGAAATTACGCTGTTGAGCTTCCTGGAAAACAACCAAACCGCGGACTCGGCGGCGGTTGAACCGCTGCTGGCTTTGTGCGCCGTACAAACGGTTCCCGTTCCGACGCGCAGCACGGCCCGGCGATTGTGGCAGTTCGTCAGCACGCGCCGGCCGGACATGGCCCATCGGTTGTACAGCGAGTCATTTGCTGCCGAACTGCGCCGTTTGTTGGCAGCTAACCAGTTTGACATTGTCCAGGTGGAGGGGATTGAGCTGGCCCGGTATATGGAAATTGTGCGCGCCGTCAGCCCGGCCAGCAAGATTGTGTTTGACGACCATAATGCCGAGGCGGAGTTGCAGCGGCGCAATTTTTTGACCGATTTGGGCCATCCGCGGCGCTGGTTGGCGGCGGCTTATTCCTGGGTGCAGGTGGGGCGGCTGCGCCGGTTTGAGCGTTGGGCGATGATGACGGCGGATGGGGTTACGGCCGTTTCCCAAACCGACAAACTCACACTGGAAAAATTATTAAATGGGACACGGATGAACACGGATGAACACAGATCGATAAGTGCCATCCCCAATTGTATTGATGTGGCTCAATATCAAGACCTCGCGGACGTTCAAAAATCGGCGAGGTCGCACGCATTCGATTTGGTCTTCATCGGCAAGATGGATTACCGGCCTAACGTGGATGCGGTGCTGTGGTTTGTCGATGAAGTGTGGCCGGGGATTGTGGCGGAACGGCAAGCAACCTCCGGGTTGCCCACGAAATTCGCCATCGTCGGCCAGAAACCCCATTCTCGGCTGGAGCGGCTGCGCGGCGTGCCCGGCGTTACCTTGACCGGCTGGGTGGAGAGCGTGACGCCCTACTTGCTGGGAGCCAGCGTTTTCATCATGCCTTTTCGGATAGGCAGCGGAACCCGGTTGAAATTGATCGAGGCGATGGCCGCTGGCAAAGCTATCGTCAGCACGCCCATCGGCGCGGAGGGGTTTGGGGTGGAGAATGGGCGGGAGTTGGTTTTGGCAGAAACGGCGGGGGAAATGGGAACGGCCGTTTGCCACCTCCTCAACCATCCCCAAGAAAGGGAGCGACTGGGCCAAAACGCCCGCCAATTCGCCCAACAATACGACTGGCGGCAGGTCATTCCCCGATTTGAGGTACTATATCAGACCCTATGAGTTTTGAGGGAGATTGGAGATTAGAGACTGGAGACTAATGCAATCTCTAATCTCCAGTCCCCAATCTCTTTCATTTGCCGCTGACGATTGGCTGGTCGTCGATGGCGTAGGCGTAGGGCATGGCGTTGGTGTTGCGGGCGACCCCTACCTGGCCGCGGGCATCGACGGCAATCAGGCCACCGGTTCCCTGGACGCGTTCGGCCAACATTTGAATGGCGGCGTCACAGGCGGCCTGGGCTGACAATCCATCACCCACCAGATCGCAAACCCGTTTGCTGATGATGATTTTCATGAGCGCTTCGCCGTGGCCGGTGGCGCCGACGGCCGCCGTCCAGTTGTCGGCATAACCGCCGGAGCCAACCAGTGGGCTGTCACCGACGCGGCCGGGCAGTTTGTGGCGTGTCCCGCCAGTGGAAGTGGCTACGGCGACATTCCCGCTGCTGTCAATGGCCACCGCGCCGACTGTGTCGCCGTGGGTCTCGCTGCTGGCGGCTGCCTGTTTGTGATTGCGGTAATGGAGCAGGTTTTCGTCGGTCAATAAATCGGCAACTTCGCAGCGGGAGAAGCCGATGCGGTCGGCAAAGGCTTCAGCCCCAGCGCCGACGAGGAAGTTATGGTTGGGATGCTCCAGCACTTTGCGGGCCAGGCTGATCGGGTTTTGCACGCGGGTAACGGCGGCGATGGCTCCCAGATTGAGATCACGGCCGTTCATGATCAACGCATCCATCTCAATCTCGCCATTGGCGTTGGGGTAGCTGCCCCGCCCGGCGTCGAGTACTGGTTCGTCTTCGAGGATGTTGACGGCCGTTTCCACCGCATCCAACGCCGACCCGCCAGCCAGCAAGACGGCCTGCCCCGCTTCGGCGGCAGCAATGCAGGCCGGCATGGCCCGTGTCAATCGCTCTGGCACTTCGCCCCAGGCTCCGGCCCCACCGTGGACTACAATGGCTGTTGTCATATTTCCATCCTTATCGCGTAGTGCGTAGTGCGTATAAAAAGTGATTACGCACTACGCACTTGATTATATCTATCAACGGCTAATTTGGGGAACGGCCGTTGGTTACAAAAAAAGCCCGTGATCGGAAGCCGGATCACGGGCTTTGGCGCAGTAAACAGTTGGGAACATTGAAATATGTGGGAACCAGCTAAATCGTGTCGATATTGCCTGTTTACTCTGCCACTTAGATGCGGTGTGGCGGTGATTGGTTACATAATTTCATAAAGTCATGCGTCATTGAGGTTTTACGCATGACACAATAACACATGAGCTAAGGGCAGGGCGTGCCCCAGCCGGCTAAAACCCAGCAGGCCATGTTTTGATTGGTCCAGGCCAGGGCATCTACCCACTGGCCGGCGACGAGGAAATCCCAGTGCAGATGGTTGCCGGTGGAGAAGCCGGTCGTGCCGACCGCGCCGACTTGCTGGCCCGGCTCAACATGGTCGCCGGGTGCGACTGACAGGGCTGACAAATGATAGTAGCCGCTGTAGATGCCCAATCCATGATCGATGATGACGGCGTTGCCGCGCACGGTAAGCGGTTCGGCGACGGCAATGGTTCCGGCGGCAGGGGCGTAGACGGCCGTTCCCCCATACGCCGCAAAATCCACCCCCTCGTGCGATGAACTATATGGCCCGCCATTGTAGGAGCGCCGAGCACCATAATATGAGGTGATTTCCAGGTAATTGGTGATTGGTAACTGGAAAGGCGACGACCATTGCGGCGTAGGGCTGTCTTGCTCCCACAATTCAAACAATCTGGCCCGCTCAGCGGCGATTTGTTCCTGAGTAATGGCCGCGGCCGTGCCGGTGAGGGTAATTTGGTTGTAGGTCCAATCGCCGTTTACAAACTGCCAGGGCTGCGACCAGAGCGGCTGGCCTTCGGGGTGGATGGTTAGTTCCGGCTGGCGATTTTCGTAAAAGTCGTCAATGCCGATGAGACTGACCTGGTAACGACCGTTGCCAAAACTATCAAACGCCATCCCATCCAGTTGGGCGGTGATGGTAATGGGCTGGCTGGTCAGGCCGCGGAAGGCCAGCCCCCAACCCGGCTGCGGTGTCGTGTGCGAGAGTTCCAGGCTGGTGAAACCGGTTGGCAGTTCACGCACCGGTTCTGTCCCACCGGGGATGAATAATGGTCGGTACAGGGTGGGGGTGTACGGGTGGCGCAGGCCGTT
>JBNKZT010000293.1:0-7864 GCA_050301775.1 Promineifilaceae bacterium (SeqCode) | reverse complement strand
AACAGGTTTTACTGCTATAGCCGCCGATTTCAATCGGTGGCTAATGGCGACAAGGGTTTTAAATTGAGAATTACTGTTTTTGCTTTGCTTAAGTCTATTGCGTTGAAAGGCACACGATGGGTTCTGAGGGAGGGAGTGGCAGCGATGTCACTTCCTTGCCCGACCCGCCGCCGCGAAGCGCGGCTGAAGCGGGCATTAAACTAATTGGTGGTGGATCGCCTGCACATCGGCCTGGATTTGGGACTTGAGGGCATCCAGACCGGCGAATTTCATTTCGGGGCGGACGTGGTGGATAAATTCCAGTTTGAGTTTCTGACCGTATAAATCGCCATTAAAATCGAGCAGATGAGCTTCGACGGTGACACTGCCGCCGTTGATTGTGGGGCGGACACCGACGTTGGTGGCGGCTGCATAGCGCTGCCCGTCGATCCAGGCGTAGGTGGCGTAAACGCCGTTGGTCGGTAGAAGCTGCTCCGGCCATACATCCAGGTTAGCGGTAGGGAAGCCGATGGTCCGGCCCCGTTGATCGCCCATGACGACGATGCCGCGTACGTGATACGGCCGTGCCAAACACCCAGCCACATCCGCCACATCACCACTGGCCAGGCCAGCCCGGATGCGACTGCTGCTCACCAACCCATCGCCCAACTGCACCATCTCCTTAACCAACTGCACCGTAAACCCTTTCTCCTGTCCCAATTGACGTAAAAAGGGCACATCGCCTTCCCGTTTGTAGCCAAAAGCAAAATCGCCCCCCCACAACTGGCGCATATTCAAATAACGCAGCATCTGCTCGACAAAATCGGCGGCGCGCGTGTGGCGGACTTCCTCATCAAAAGGCAGTGTGATGACCAGATCAATACCCTGCGCAGCCAGCAGTTCGACCCGATCTTCCAGCGTGGTCAGGTAGTAAGGGCCGGTCAGATGTTGCAGGACGCGTTTGGGATGGGGAAAGAAAGTGATAACGGCCGTTCGCGCCCCTTCCTTTTGTGCGGCGGCTACCATCGTTTGCAGCAGCAGTTGGTGGCCGCGATGGACGCCATCGAAAGAGCCAATAGCAACAAAAGTTGGCTGGCGATCATTAACTTCGGCCAGGTTGTGTACGCGGATGATTGATTGAGTCATGGGTGCAAGTCTGTAAGTCAGCGAGTTTGCAAGTCTTTTTACTCGCCCACTCGCCATCTAATGAAACATTTTTCGCGCCTGTAAGTATTCCTCATGTGCTGTAACAATGCCAACAAATTGACCGGCAGCATCGTAGGCGCGCAGTAAATGGGATTGCGGTTGGCTAGGCTGACGCGGCGGGCGCAGGCCGTTTTGCAGTGCTGTTTTTTGGTCAGCAGATAAATCGAGGCGGGGTAGATGGGTAACGGCCGTGTCCCCCGCCAACAAATACTCCGGCCAATTTTGCGCCGTCAAATCAGCCAGCGGAACAGCATCGGCAACGCCAAAATCGCCGACTGCGGTCCGGCGCAGCGCGGTGACATGGCCGCCGCAGCCCAACGCCTCACCCAAATCGTGAGCCAGCGAGCGGATGTAGGTGCCTGACGAACAATTCACTCGCAGGCGCAGTTCCGGCAGTGTAACATCGAGGAGTTCCAGCCTATGAATGGTAACTTCGCGCGCGGGCACATCGACTTCTACACCGGCGCGGGCCAATTTATATAACGGCTGACCGTCTTTTTTAATGGCCGAGTAGATGGGTGGTTTTTGTTGGATGAGGCCGCGAAACGGGACCAGGGCTTGTTCGATTTGGATGGTTGTGAGATGGGTAAACGGCCGTTCCATCACCACTTCCCCCTCAGCATCATACGTATTCGTCGTTTGCCCCAGACGGACTGTGACCTCATACACCTTATCATGCCCCACCAAATATTCCACCAGGCGGGTCGTGCGACCGATACAAAGCAAAAGCACGCCCGTTGCCAAAGGATCGAGCGTGCCCGCGTGGCCGATGCGGCGAATGCCAGTCAGCCGTCGTATGCGATTAACGACATCATGGGAAGTCAATCCACCCGGTTTGTCAATATTGAGTACGCCTTCGGTGGTTGACATAATTACAAAGAAATCAAAGATTAATGATGGAAAATGGTAAATCTTGAATCGTCAATCATCAATCTTTAGCTTTTTATCGTTGGTACCCGTTATTGATTATTGATTCTTGCTGTCGAAGCGATTCTCTGGTCAAGGCAATGACCATCGCTTCCGCTTTGGCCAGCGGGCCGGGCAGCGTACAACCGGCAGCCAGGGCATGACCGCCACCGCCCAAATTCATCGCCACTTCGGACACATTGTAAGGCGGGCGGCAGCGGAACCCGACGCGCACGGTGCCATCATCAACTTCTAACAAGACGACACCGACCGCTGCCTGCTCCACATCGGCGATCAAATTGACCAGACCGGCCGTGCCGGTGCTCATATGGCCTACCGCTTCCCGTTCTTCATTGCTGATGCTGGTCCAGATGAGACCATTGTCCATCTTCATTTTGTTCAGGCCAACCTGCCATAATTGAATTGTGGAGAGCGGTTTGACCGTCATCGTCCGCGTCATGATTAAACCCAAATCAGCCCCGGCATCCATTAATTCGCCGGCGATTTTCATCGTATAGGCCGTGACATTGGTGGTACGGAACCCTAATGTGTCGGTGACCAACCCGGTGAGTAAGCTCACCGCCAGCGACGGCGTCAGGGTCAGGTCATACGTGCGGAAAAGCCGGTGCAGCACCTCGGCCGTTGATGTCGCCTGGCCATCGACCAGGTTCAGATCGCCAAATTGGGTATTGGTAATGTGGTGGTCGATGTTGATAATGAACGGCCGTTCCCCTTCCAATTCACTAAATGCCTTGCCCATGCGCAGTTCATCCCCGCAATCTACGGCAATGAGCAAATCATAGGCTACGGCCGTGTCTGGCTGCTGCTGAATCTGGTCACTAAACGGTAAAAAATCAAAACGGCGGGGCAGGGCATTATCACAGGCCAGGGTAAATGATTTATTCCACTGTATTAGGGCGGAGGCAACGGCCGTTAACGAACCAAGTGCATCCCCATCCGGCCCCACATGCGTCACCACCAAAATCTGCTTTGCGTTCTGTATGCTTCGTTGAATAGCTTCTATCACAAACACAACCTTTAACAGCGAGAGGACCAAGCAAGAGCAAGAGGAAGAATCGTCTTCCAGCTCCGCTCACCCGCTCTCACTTTACTCTTCTTCTTCTGGCGGAATATCCAGCGTCCCCAAAATCCTGTCAATCTCTTCGGCATGGGCTAAGCGTGGATCCCAGTGAAAATGAAGCTGAGGCATCGAACGCAGCCGCATCCGGGAAGCCAATTCCCGCCGGAAAAAGCCGGCCGCGTTTTCCAGCGCAGCCATCACCTCATCTTGCCGCGTATCATCACCCAAAGCCTGAACGTACACATCCGCATATTTTAACTCGCGGTCAATCGTCACTTCCGTAATGGTTAAATCAAGCAACCGTGGATCGTTCATATGACGCAGCATAAGCTCGCTAATAATCACATGAATTTGATCAGCCGTACGCTGCTGACGAATTTTACTCATATTAACACCTATCGCTCAACGCGCTGTGCCACGAAGAATTCAATAAAATCCCCCATTTTGTAATCGTCCCAACCGCTGACATTGACACCAAACTCAAAGCCGGCCTTCACCTCACGCACACTCTCCGACAAATGTTTCAAGCTCGCCACCGGGCCGGTATGGAGCAAAGTCGTCCCCCGAATAACCCGCGCTTTGGCATTACGCCGGGCTTCCCCGGTACGCATATAACAGCCGGCGATATTACCGGCGCCTTTAATACGGAACACCTGTCGCACTTCGGCCCGGCCAATAACAACATCCTCATAAACCGGCGCCAACAAGCCTTTCATTGCTTTATCAACATCTTCAATGAGCTTGTAAATGATGTTGTAATAGTTGATTTCCACCTGTTCGCTGCTGGCAGTGGTCTTGGAAATCGGGTCAGCCTCCACATTGAAACCCAGAATAATTGCTTCAGAGGCCGAAGCCAGCATCACATCACTCTCGGTGATGTTGCCGGTAGCGGCCAGCAAAATCTGGATTTCTACTTCATCATTGCTCAGTTTTTTCAATGAATCGGTAATCGGTTCGAGGGAACCCTGGACATCGGCCTTTACAACAAGATTCAAGGTTTTGGTTTCACCTTCTTGCAATCGGCTGAAGAAATCATCCAAGCTGATAACACCGGAGCGCTCAACCGGCTGGATACGGTTGGCTTCTTCCCGCTCGGCAATCAATTTGCGGGCGGCTTTTTCACTCTCGACAACCTCAAACTGCGACCCGGCTTCCGGAATACCACTCAATCCAGAAGCAGAAACCGGCGTTGAAGGGGTGGCCGATTTGACGCGTTTGCCCGTGTAATCGAACATGACTTTGATACGGCCGTAATCATCACCCACCAAGAGCGTATCCCCATTGGTTAACGTGCCATTTTGTACCAACAGCGTCGCCATGACTCCTTTGCCTTTTTCCATACGCGCTTCCAGCACGGTGCCGGTCGGCGAGGCAGACGGGTTGGCCTTAGGCGCTGCATCTTCAGCCACCAACAAGATCGCTTCCAGCAAATCATCAATGCCTAACTGTTCTTTCGCAGATACAGGAATAACCATTGTGTCCCCATCCCACTCATCTGGGACGAGGCCGGCTTCGCTAAGCTGCTGCATCACACGGGGCGGATTGGCCGATGGCAGGTCAATTTTGTTCAGGGCCACAATAATCGGTACGTTGGCCGCTTTGGCATGGTCGATTGCTTCCCGAGTTTGCGGCATAACCCCATCATCGGCAGCTACAACCAGGATAGCAATGTCTGTCGCTTGGGCGCCACGGGCCCGCATGGCCGTAAACGCCGCATGGCCCGGTGTATCCAGAAAGGTGATTAGCTCACCATCATGCATAACTTGATATGCGCCAATGTGCTGGGTAATACCACCCGCTTCACCTGACTGGACATTGGCTTGACGAATGACATCCAGCAATGAGGTTTTACCATGATCAACATGGCCAAGCATCGTGATAACCGGCGGTCGAGAAACAAGGTTTTTGGAGTCTTCTGAAGCCAGGACTTTACGCCAGGCCGGTCGGGTCCCCTCACTCTCGATAGCTTCCTCTTCGGCTTCAGCAACGGCCGTTGACACCACGTCAAAACCCATCTCGCTAGCGACAATCGTAGCCGTATCAAAATCAATCTCCTGGTTAATATTGGCCATGATGCCATTGCTCATCAATTCCTTGATCACATTGATGGGACTGACATTCATCACCGCCGCCAGATCACGAACCGAGATAAAATCTGGAACTTCAATTAATGTTTTTGTATTACTCATTCACTCACATCCTTGCAACGCCAAACAACTTCATTTTACGCCGCCCCCCGCTTCACTCTGTGTCGGTTGCAGCGCCGCAATTGCGGTTAGTTCTGTCGTTGTCACTTCGGTTTTCAATGCTTGATTCAACCATTTGGCATCTGTTGTTAGTTTCTCCCAACAAGCCGGCTGCTCACAAACATACGCCCCGCGTCCATTTCGTTTCCCAGTAGGGTCAACAAGAACACCGGCATCAGCCGTTTGGACAATCCGGGTCAACTGCCGTTTATCAACTTTACGGCGGCAAACAATGCAGGAGCGCTGCGGAATATGTTTTGCTCGTCGCGGCTGTTTCTTCCCTTTGACCATACTTTTTTTAATTTTAGATGTCGTCTAAATCAAAATCGCTGCCTTCAAACTCTTCCCATTCGGGGCGGCCGCGGCCGCGCTTCCGCTTCCGCTTGACGACAACTTCACCCATATCCTCGTCGAAGACCAGACTCTTGCCTTTGCGACGTGATTGTTTTTCTTGCTCTTGCAGTCGCTCTTCCTCGCGGCTGGGCCTGGCAATAACGACAGTCGGTTTTTTCGCCGGTTCCTTTTCCGATTTTGGCTTTTCTTCGATTTCGACTAACGGCCGTGACAAGTCATCAATCGCCGGAAGAATCTCTTCCGGTTCCTCAGCCTCTAGCTCTTCAGCCACAACCGGCTCAACTTCCGGTTCGGGCACAGGCGCTTCAACTCCTGCGTCAGCCGTCGTTTCTGCAGCCGCTTCAACCAATTCTTCCACCGGTACTTCGGCGTCAGCCTCAACTTCGGCCACATCAACCGGGATGCCTTCAGTCGCAGTTTCATCTGCCACTTCTGGTTCCGGCAGATCGTAATTGGCTACATATTCCTTCAACGTATCCAATGCCTTGTCACCAAAGCCGCGATAGTTCAGGAAAATATCATCACCGGCGGCCAGGTTCATCAAAACGTGGCCAACCGTCTCCACCTCATTATCCAGCAGCAAGTTGTGGATACGACCCGGCAAATCCAGTTCATCCAGCGGCAGTTCCCAGGCAATAGCCGGAACTTGCTTGCGCGCCTCGGCTCGCCGCTGGCGCACTTCTTCATGTTTCGCCGAACGGGCGGCAATGATTTGCCCTTCAACTGCATTCACCAGCCGATCCATCGTGAAGTAATCTTCCGATGTAATGGGCCGCCCGGCAGCTTTCTTGGCCAGAATGGCGCGAACCTGATCCAGGAACTGTTCGTCTTCGCGTACCGATGCTTTTACAGCCGGAGCATCCAGCCGTTCCAACGATTCGGAAGCTGACTCTGTCAGGCTCTTGATGTCAATGCGCCAGCCGGTTAGCTTGGCGCCCAGACGGGCATTTTGCCCTTCCCGGCCAATGGCCAGCGACAATTGATCATCGGGAACAACGACAACGGCCGTTTTCCCATCATCTGGGTGATCATCCAAAAAGACATGCGAGACTCGCGCCGGGCTAAGCGCCTTGGCAATAAACGTTTCCTGATCCGGGTTCCACTCAATCACATCAATCTTTTCGTCATTCAACTCACGGACAATGCTCTGAATACGAACACCACGCATACCCACACAAGCACCCACCGGATCCACACCGGGCTGCAACGCCATGACGGCTACCTTGGAGCGTTGACCCGCCTCGCGGGCAATACTTTTGATTTCCACCTGGCCGTTGTAAATTTCCGGCACTTCCAGTTCCAGCAAACGGCGCAGCAAGTTGCGATGATTCCGGCTGACAAAAATTTGCGGACCACGGCTGGTACGGCGCACTTCCAGCACATAGACACGAATTTTATCGTGTGCCCGGTAACGTTCGCCGCGTACCTGCTGGCTCTTGGGCAAAATCGCTTCCGTACGTCCCAGGCCAATTGTAATATGCTGGCCACTGATACTTTGCACCGTGCCGTTCACCAACTCGCCTTCACGGCCAGAGAAATCTTCAAAAAGTTGTTCCCGCTCCGCTTCACGGACGCGCTGTAACAGGACTTGCTTGGCCGTTTGGGCGGCAATCCGGCCAAATGTGGCCGTGGTGCTATCCACCAACACCAAATCACCCATTTTCAGGCTGTCCACATCGGTATCGGGATGGCTCAAGCGGCGGGCGTCTTTCATCAGCACTTCCGTACGGCCATCGAAGATACTGTCCACAATCTCTTTTTCGGCGTAGATGGTGGGGTCACCCGTGCGGGAATCGATTTCGGCAATAACCTGCTGGGTATTGCTGACGTTCATGTCCCGGCGATAAGCCGATGCCAGCGCCGTTTTTAGGGCATCAAAGACATCTTCTTTGGGCAATCCACGTTGTTCACAGATTTCATTAAAAGCTAAAATAAATTCGCTCTTCATTCAAGCATCTCCGCATATTTGGACATGGTTCAAAATCATTGACAGGATCAGGAATCGTTGTCATGATTAAAAATCATTGATATAGAAAACAAAAAAGTGGGGAAGGCCCACTTTTCGCAAAAACGTATCCAATAAGTCTAACTG
>JBNKZT010000292.1:0-7931 GCA_050301775.1 Promineifilaceae bacterium (SeqCode) | reverse complement strand
GTGGTTGGACCATCCGGTTGCAGTGGATTTACCAATCCACGCCGTAACACGGGGCTTGCTTCGGTTTCGGCGGTGGTGGTTGATACTAAACTGCCGCTGTAGCAGGAATCGACAATCACAACCGTACGCTCTGCCGGGATAGCCGCCAGCCGTCCTTCCAAATCATCATCCGTAATGATCGAATAAAATATACCGGCAATCTGGTTTGTATCATACGCGGCGATAAATTCGTCAAATCCGTCACCTTCATCACCGTTATTGTCAGTTGTTTGTCCGCCGTGGCCGCTGTAGTAGAAAATAAACAGTGTATTTTCACCGCAGGCCTGGGCCTCGCCGATGCTGGCCGCTGCGCTGGGGCACACTTTTTGGGCCGCACTATCAAGTGCACTCAGAATTCCGGCGCGGGTAGCACTGCTTTCTGTTAACAGGAAAATGTCCTCCGGCTGGACACCCCATTGGGTTTGCATCAAATTGGCAACCTCATCGGCATCTTTTTTCGGTTCGTTCAAATCATAGCCCCATTCATCAGTCAAATTGCCGGAACTGGGTGCCGGGCTGAGGTAATAATAATCTGAAATGCCGACGACGACGGCCACGATTTTGGGTGTGGTGGTCGTGCCGCTGCCGCCCCCTCCCATAATGGCCGGTAAATAAACAGCGTGAAGTGTATCCAGGACTTCCAGTGTGAACGTGGTTACGATGGGACTGTTTTCAACACCGGCTGTGCTGCTGCTAACTTGAATTTGTTCCGTGTATGTACCGGGCGTCAGACCTGAAGGATTCACCGAAAAACTGACTGTGCCTGGTGTCGTGGGCGCGGCGCTGCCGCCGGTCTGATTTAAGGTTAACCAGGGGGCCGAACCGACTTTGCTGGCTGTCCAGGCCAATGTGCCGTGGGTGACGTTGCCTACATTCAATGTAGGTGGCGATTCGGCCACTGTGTTGGAGGCGCGCATGGACAAATCACCGGGCCAGGCATCTAAAACCGGCGGCGGGGCCGGCAGGTAGCTGATGTGTAGTTCTGGCTGCCCGGCATAGCCACTGGCAACAAAAGCGCGGATTATGCCTGCGGTGGTTTCCGGTCCAATGGCTACCAAACCATAATTAGATTGGCTGCCATTTACCCAATTTCGGACTTGATTGGTCAAATCAAAACTGACCGCACCTGAGTAATTGTAGGTGGTTGAAACACTTCCAATAATTTCAGGGGCGAAACTAGGTTTGTTGTTCCAGGTGACGGTGTTCTCAGCCCAACTGCTAGTGACGCGATAAAAATTTACCGTGCTGTACGCCCCTGCGTAGTCAACGCCACCCGCCTGAGTCAGGCGGAGCGTCGCCGAAACGACTGTGCTATCGGCTGTAATGCCGGATAAATCGAAGCGCAGGTAGGAACGGACGAGACCATTGGCAAAAATCCAATTTTGAGAGTACCCGGCTCCTAAATAGGCACCGGCAGGGTTGGTTATGGCAGGAGCGCCTTGTTGGACGGGGGCATCGTCGGTGGGGTAGAGCACGGCCGTTGCCAGTGCCCCATCAATTTGTGTGGGAGATGACGGGGGGGTGGGGGAAACGGCCGTTATCGAAAAAGCAGGGATAAAAACAAAAGTCAATAGCAGCAACGCTATTGCCAATGCGAGTACTGATTTACGCTGCACGACAAACCTCCTTAATGCCTGTTTACGGGCGACTCCACTGTGAGGGTAATAATCTAGTGTTTCGCGGCTTAAATAAGTCTACAGTTTACGAATGCTGCGAAACACTTAAACAGTTGGGCGCATACGCTTTTTCTTCTAGCAAGTTATTTGCGCCCAACTGTACTAGCCCTTAACAATAAGCTGTAGAAAATCCTACCTATGTAAGTATAAGGGGCAATGGGGTAAATTTGGAATTGTGGAACTTCACGCAAAGGTGATGACTTTCGTCAGGTTTGTCATAAATGGCGAGCAAACTGGCTGGCGTTACCTGTTCAAGCGTCATTTCGACCAGAGGGAGAAATCTTTCTTTAGGACGACACCTTCGTCAGCGCATCCCACTCCCCATTTAATCGAGCCAATTCAGCCTGGACGACCTTCAACTCATCGCGCAGCACAGATAATTGCTGTTCATCCCTGGCGGCCGTGATTTCGTCTTGAATTTGTTCTTGCAGCCGTTCATATTCGGCCAATTGTTCTTCCACTTCGGCCAGTTTTTGCTGGTCGCGGCGGCTTATTGGCGGCGTCACCAATTCTTCGACCCATTCCAGATTACCGGGTGTGGGTGCGGTATCTGGCTCGTCGTTTTCCGCCTCGGAACGGAAAATGAGGTAATCGTTATAACTGCCTTCAAAAATATGCAGATGCCCGTCACGCAGTTCCCAAATTTGAGTCGCCAGCCGGTTAACCAGATAGCGGTCATGGGAAACCAGCAGAATTGTGCCATCAAACGCCTCTAAAACGGCTTGCAGCACTTCCTGTGAGGGAATATCCAGATGATTGGTTGGCTCATCGAGGAGTAAAAAGTTCGCGCCATCCAGGGCCAGCAGAGAAAGGGCAAGGCGTCCGCGTTCGCCGCCGCTCAATGCGCCCACCTGTTTGAAAACGTCGTCCCCTTTGAACAAATATTGGGCCAGGTAACGGCGGGCTTCGGTTTCCGGCATAGTTGGTTGGTGGGCGGTGATTTCGTCAATGACACGGTGGGTGAGGGTGAGCTGCTCGTGTCCCTGGGCAAAGTAACCGGGCAGAACACTGTCGCCAAACTTAATCCAACCAACTTGCGTTGGTAATTCTTGCAGCAGGGTACGCAGAAAGGTCGTTTTGCCGCTGCCGTTGGGGCCGATGAGCGCGGCGCAGTCCAATCGTTCCAGCCGGATTTTGTCGGTGGTGAACAGGGTTGTGCCCGGATAGCCGATGTCTAATTCGCCGGTGCGCAGGACGATACGGCCGCTTCTTTCCACCGCTTCCAACCGAATATTCAACCGGGGCGGCTGGTTGGAAGGCGACTTGAGCTGGCGGATGCGCTGTGCCGCTTCGTTGGCGCTGAAGGTGCGCACCCGTTCGCCGAGGTGCAGCCAGCTTTTATTTTGCATGGCCAGCACCCCCACCTGTTCCAGGAGAACGATGTCACGGGTCAGCCGCTTGAGTTTGCCTTTGGCGATGTCGGTTTTGCCCCCGGCGATATGTTTGCGAACAAAGGCCAGTTCACTTTCCAGCCGCGCCTTTTCCGATTGGAAGAGGGCCATCTCTCGTTCCCAATCGGCCTGGCGCTGGCGGATGTAGGCGGTGTAGTTGCCGCGATAGTTTTTGAGGCCGGTTTGGCCCATTTCCCAGACGCGATTGACGATGCGATCCAGGAAGTAGCGGTCGTGGCTGACGATGATGAGCGCCCCTTCCCAGCGGCGCAGGATTTGCTCCAGCCATTCGATGGCGGCTACGTCCAGGTGATTGGTCGGCTCGTCGAGGATGAGTAAGTCTGGTTTTTCCAGGAGCAGGCGGCCCAGCAGCAGACGGGTTTTCTGGCCGCCGCTGAGATGGGTGAGCGGCGTTTCCCATTCAGATTGCTCAAATCCCAACCCGAGTAGAACACGTTTGATGTCGTGTTGGTATTGGTAGCCGCCGCTGCGTTCGTATTGGTCTTGGGTACGGCCGTATTCCGCCAACACTTCCTCCGCCAACTCGCCGCCGCTCATCAGCGTTTCCAACCGGCGCATTTCTACTTCCTGCTGCCGCAAATCGTCGAAGACAGTCAGCATCTCTTCGTAAATGGTGGTCGGACGGCTGCCGTCCGCGTCCTGCCCGGCAAACGTTAACACCGCTTCCTGGCGCAGGTAGCCCAGCGTCAGATCGTCGCGGCGCTCGACCATGCCGCTGGTTGGCGCTTGCAGCCCGGCCAGGATAAGCAGCAGGGTCGTTTTACCGCTGCCGTTTGGCCCCACCAGGCCGACGCGCTCTTTGGCTTCCAGATGCAGGCTGATTTCGCTGAAAAGATCGTCAGCGCCGAAGGATTGGCTTAGTTCGGTGGCGGATAAAATAACCATGATTGGGGGAAGAGGGCGGGGATTTGGGGATTAAATGACCAATTATCAAATCCCCTAATCCTTAATCCTCGCTTTTTATCATTTCAAGGATAGGGATCCATGTCCAGCAGTTTACAGCGGACGTAATGGCCAATTTGGCCGAAGGAGGCAACGACGGGCAGGATGATGAGGGCGGCCAGGACGCCAAAGATAAGGGCGGCGCCGATGATGGCGACGAAAACCAGTCCGGTGTTCATGTGCATGAAGCGCCCCATGACGAGCGGCCGTAACCAAAATGATTTTAGCTGCATCACCACAATATAAATCCCGGCTACCAGCAGGGCAAACCAAAAATTGGAGAGCGGCAAAAAGTTGGAGCCTAAAAAGAAGGCAACCAGCGAGGCTAAAATCCCGGCGATCGTTGGGCCAACTTCAGGCACCATACTTAGCAAACCGGTCAATAATCCGATGGCGACAGCGCCCGGCAGTCCAATGGACAAGCCAACGATGATGAAAAAGACGCCCATCATAAACATGAGCATGAGCGTGCCGCGCAGGTAGGAGCGCCAGTTCAGGTCTATTTCGTGTAACAGCTGAACCATATCGAGCTGTTCGGATTCAGGGAAAATGTTGATAAACCAGCGCCGCAGTTTACTCCAGTCGGCCAGCAAATAATAGGTGGTGACCAGGATGACGACCAACCACACCAAACTGGTTGACGTTGCTTCCAGAACCTGAATGGCATCTTCGGCGGCTGGTGTGAATGATTCGGTTGCCGAACTGATGAAGTTGGCCAATTGTTCCTGGGATATTGTTTGTCCCAGTAAGACGACCGGCTCGGACAGCCATTGTTCAATCGAGTTAAAGACCAGGACAATCTCATTGGTCAAGGTTCTGATTTGGCGGGCTAACAGGGGGACGACTGTACCTGGTGTGGCAAATAATAGTATCAAAAATGGTAAGTAGACGAGCAGCACGGCGCCTTTATGACTGATTCGGGGACGATTTTCCAATCTTTCCACCAGGGGGAACAGGCTGTAGGCCAGCAGGGCAGCGACAATTAGCGGGCTGATTAACGGCCGTATCGCATAAATAAACAGCCCCAGCAAAATTAAAAAAACGGAAACGACAACGATTTTGGTTGTCGGTGTCCAGGTTGACTTCATCTACAGCGCCTCCAATGTTAATAAACCGCAGAGACACATACAACCTTCGGTTGCCGAACGCAGAGAGAAAGAAAAATGAAAATTGTTTTTATTCATTTGTTGGTGGGTGCAGATCATGGTGTCTCCTCGAAAAGTGGCGGGGATTTGGGGATTGGGGGATAAATAAAAGGAGAGCCTCCCCCAATCACCTAATCCCCACTTTGAAAAATCATAGATAGACACGATTCCTATAAAATTTTAACGTGCCTCTATTTTAGCGGTAATGGATGGGTTGTACCAGACTCCAATTGAACTGGTCTAGCCGGTCGGGGCCAAGGGATTGGACGGTGTTGTGTACGGCCGTTACCATCTCCCTTACCCCGGCCACATCCACACCGCGACAGGTATCGGGCAGCGGTTCGAGCCACTGACGCAGGCGCAGCAGCATCTTGACCGCGCCGCGATAATTGCCGCGCTGAATCTGGTAGAGGGCGATGCCGGTTTGCAAGATGCCCTGGTAGAGGATACGGCCGTCACCCGCATCCTGCCGCCACACTTCCTCCAAATCATCGTGGCATTGGTAATACTCGCCCTGGTTGAACAAGTCGATGCCGCGCCGGGCCAAATCGGGCAGCGGTTCCTGGCAAGCGGCGGCGATGGCGTTCTGGTCGGGCGTGCGGGCATACTTTTGCAGCAGCGCCGCCATGTCCGACGTAAAACGGGAGCGAGCCAGGACGGCGTCGGCGCCCAATCGTTTGGCCTCGCCCATCATCTCGACGTTGACGTGGGAGCCGTAGCAGAGGATGGGTAAACGCCGGGTGGCCGGTGAGCTTTTAAGGCGGGGCAGCCATTTTTGCCAGGGGATGGCCTCATTGCCCAGGTCGAACAGGAGCAGCGCCGGCTGCCAGTCGCTGAGCCGCCGGAATAGTTCCCCGGCCGGGCCGACCAGCGATTCGCCGGGTCTTTCCGATGCCGGCTGACCGGGGGCGGCCAATGCTGCCACGCTCTCAATCCATTGCATCTGGTAGCCCAGGTGGCGGGCCACGTTTTCAATCCGGGTGGTAAACATCAAATCGGCCACAAAGCCGACGATGATGGGTGAGTTGGGGTTAACTGTCATGGCGTGATTGTAGCAAAAATGGCGGGGGAAGGCAGAAGGTGGCGGACAAAAGGTAAAAAAGAGGGTTAACGGCCGTTTTTCTCACTGAGAAAGCTAAAATATCTCACTGAGAAAAAAATTTATCTCACTGACATAAAAAATTATCTCACTGAGATAGTGTGATTTTCTCAGTGAGATAATACCAGTGACTCAATGAGTAATGGGAATGGGAAGGAGACTACCGTTTCCCTATCATAGATTTTCGATTGCGAACTGCGGAGTGGACGGCCGTTCCTCCACAAAACCCGTGTGAATGGGGTACGGCCGTTCCTCACCCCCACAAGCAGCAGATAACAGACAACATTTAACGAAAAACGGCCGTTCCCTACGAACGGCCGTCCTCTATTTCCCCGGATGTTTCCATTTACGACCCGTTAGTTTATAGCGGTCGTTATCCCGTTACCTTTGCTTTAGCCAGCGTGCAAACGATGTCGGGCTTTCAGTAGATTGTTTACCTAACAGCAATCCATCCACCCCAATATCCTCATCTAAATCAGGCCAATGGATACCGCGCCCTCCGCCGCTGAGTTGATAATTCTGACGTTCTTCTGGCGTGCCATGCGCTAAACGGGGATACCAGCCAATAGGGACGGAGATGGTACGGCCGTCTTCCAAATCGACGAGTAATGTGTCATCAGTAACCGAAACCTCAATTGCTCTAGGCGGCGTCATCGTGACAGAAAGAGTCCCATTCATATCTCAATTTCTCCAAATTTTGTCTGGCAATTCGCTCAATGTCGCGCAATTCTTTGCGTCGGAAACCATAATTTGCTGCTAATAGCACATCCGGATCAAGCCAAAACTTGGCGCTCATCGTTTCACGATCAACGTGCATATGTCGCGGTTCGCCACAATCATACGAATAAAAATAAAAGCGATAAGGGCCAATTCGCAAAGCCGTCGGCATTGTTTATTACCTTCCTTGTGCCAATAATCATACCATAATTCTGTCAGAAAACGGCTGCCTGAATGGAAAACGGCCGTTCCCCACCAAGCAACAGTCAACGAAGAATAGATTATGACCGTTCTCCCATTGCAGATTTTCGGTTGAGGATTGGGACGGCCGTTCCCCCACAAAAACTATGCGAGGCACGGCCGTTCCCCACCAACCGCCAGTCAACAAACAACAGGGCACGGCCGTTCCCCACCAATCGACAGTCAACAAACAAAAGGACACGGCCGTTTCCCTGTGCAGATTTTGGATGGAGGATTAAGGAGTGGACGGCCGTTCTCCACCAAACACCAGTCAACGATCAATGGAGTACGGCCGTTCCCCTATTGCGAATTTTCGATTGCGAATTGTAAGGTGGACGGCGGTTCCTTGAGAAAACATATTGACCAACTTGATCAAGGAGACTGGTTATTGACCAGTAGACTGCGATTGACTTTCCTTTAGCATAATCTTCATAGCTTGTTGAATTTGCACGTCAGTCGGGTTAATACTTAGAATCTGAAACCATGCATGGTAAACCCCCAATTTACTGATTCCGTTCAACTCTTCTCCTAGAATACTAGGCCCAAAATCCATAATCATCCCTTGTATACGTTCGACAAATATCTGTTGAAATTCTTGAAGTTGATCGATTATTAACTTGAAAAGATATTGCGCAAACGAATTTATCCTGAAGTGTTTGGA
>JBNKZT010000291.1:0-7943 GCA_050301775.1 Promineifilaceae bacterium (SeqCode) | reverse complement strand
ACTTCCCTTTTTGGAAGGACGGTTACTCGAAGGTCATCCACCAATTCCGACAACTTATTTGTGGATGACCCCTAAGCAAACAAGATATGGATGAAGCCGATTTTTTGCAGCGCATTCGGAAACAAAAATCGCCAGCGGACGCTGCCCGATGATTTAGTGGCTGAGTTTAGCCGGCGGTTAACGGCCGTTGGCGGCCACGTCTATCTCGTCAACGATGGGGCAGCCGCCCGCCGGCAACTGCCCGACATCGTCACCGGCTTGCGAGTGAAAGGCGTCATGCTGCGCACGGCCGTTATCACCAGCCATCCCCTTCTGCACGAATTGGAATTGGACACCCTGCTTCCCCGCCTCGACGTAGAAACATTCCCTATTCCGCATTCTCCATTTCCCATTCAAGACGCCGATTTAGGTTTAACCGGCGTCGAGTATGCGGTTGCCAGCTCAGGGACGATTGTGATGGCCGCTTCGCCGCAGCATCCGCACAGCGCCAGCCTGCTACCGCCGGTTCACATCGCTGTCGTCAGGCAAAACCAGCTTTTGCCTGATTTGGCGGCACTGGCCAATAAACTGCATCAGGATTTCCCGGAACGGCCGTCCAGCGGATTGGTGCTCATCACCGGCCCCAGCCGTACAGGCAACATCGAGCAAACGTTGAGCATCGGTGTGCACGGACCGGGTGAACTATACGTGTTGATGATTAAAGATTGATGATTGAATCGCCCAATCTTTAATCATCAGTCATCAATCATTTCTGCGAATATTTACGGAAAAAGTCGCGGATATACTGCCAAACTTGCGTATGGGCCGGTTCAAACGGCCGCATCAATTCATGCCCTGCTTCGGGGAAGGTTTTTAGCTCTTTCTCCTGGCTGGGCAGCAAATTGTAGATTTCAGCCATTGTGTGGTCGGGCACGGCCGGATCATCGCCACCCTGGAAGATAAGCACCGGCAAATTCAGCTTTGACCAGAATTGACGGCCGTACCGCACCATCTTCACCATTTCCGCCAAACCAGAAGTAGGCAGCCGGGTCAGCTCCGGCAGCCGCGCCTGCACTTCCGGACTGTCAAAATCCAGTGTCGGATCAAAATCCAATACTCGCTGCCGCACCAAATCGCGCATACTGCTGATTTTGTGGGGATACAACCAGGGCATGATATAACGCAGCCAGGGCATCACCAACATTCGTTTGTCGGGGATGGCGTACAACGGTGTTAACATAACCATGCCGCGAATATTGTTAAACCTGTTAACCAGATGTGCGCCCATCACGGTGCCCATCGAATGGCCGATGACGAATACTTCATCGGCCAGTTCACGGATACGGGCCAATCCTTCCTCAGCTTCGGCCAGCCAGCTTTTGTGTGAGACCTTGTGGAATTTGTCGGGCCAGTGGCCATGTCCAGGCAGCAGCGGGCAGTGCATGGTGATGCCCTGTGTGACCAGATATTCAGCCATGGGGCGCGAACTATAGGGACTGCCCATGAAGCCATGCAGCATTAAACAACCGATACGGCCGTTATCACCATTTGGTTTAGCAATCAGTGTGTATGGTTTACGTTCCTCAGGAACGGGATAAGTTGGTGTAAAAGGCATAGTTCTCCAGTAACAGGTTTGCAAGTAGCAAGGGTTCAAGTAGCAAGCAATCAGCAAACTACAAATATAATAACAAGCACAGTTCCTGCAAGTTGCGCCACATCAAAATGTCTACTTGCAAACTTGCCCACTTGCCACTTCCGTATGTGGTACAATTATCAGCTATGTCAATTCAGGTACTTTCCGAGCAGTTAGCATCCCAAATTGCCGCCGGTGAAGTCGTGGAACGGCCGTCATCGGTCGTCAAAGAACTGGTCGAAAACGCCATCGATGCTGGCGCTACAACGATCAACGTCGATGTACGCGAGGGCGGGCAGCAGTCGATACAAGTGGCCGATAACGGCGCCGGCATTCCCGCACCTGAACTGGAAACCGCCTTCTTGCGCCACGCCACCTCCAAGCTGCAAACCAGCGACGATTTGAACGCCATCTACACACTCGGCTTCCGTGGCGAAGCGTTGGCCGCTATCGCTGCCGTCAGCAAAGTAACTGTCGTCAGCCGCGCCGAGGGAGAAACAGCCGGAACCCGCCTGGAACTGGACGGCGGTCACAAAACAAGCCGCGATACCGTCGGCGCGCCGCAGGGAACTGTCATCGCCATAGAAAGTTTATTTTTCAACACGCCAGCCCGCCTCAAATTCCTCAAAAGCGTCACCACCGAGAAGCGGCTCATTGATGAATTCATCACTCGCTACGCTCTGGCTTATCCGGCCATCCGTTTCCGGCTGGTACATAACAACCGCGTCACCTTCCAGACCAATGGCAGCGGCAGCGTGCGTGATGTACTCGTGGCCGTCTATGGCCCAGAAACAGCGCGGCAGCTCCTTTCGATCAATGACGAGATGACTGGGGGACAAGATGACAAGGCGCTAGATGATGGTGATGAAAGCATTGTCACCCCTTCACCCGTTCACCATGTCACAGTATCAGGGTTTGTCGGTCCGCCCAGCCTGCATTGGGCTAATCGCAGTCAAATTACGTTGTTTGTCAACGGCCGTTGGATCAAAGACAACAGTCTCACCTACGCCGTCATCCAGGCCTACCACACCCTGCTGCCGACCGGGCGTTACCCCTTGGGCATCATTTTCATCACCATGCCGGCCGAAGAAGTGGATGTCAACGTCCATCCGGCCAAAACCGAGGTGCGCTTTCATCACGCCAGTACGATTTTTGGCGCAGTGCAAAAGGCAGTACGCCAGGTCCTGGTGGCCGACTCGCCCATTCGCGGCGTTGGCGCCTGGACGTTGGGCGGCAGCGAACCAAACACGCCGGGTTGGGCCGGTGCCCTGGACCAGAGCGCCTTTTCCCGCCGCGACGACCAGGGCCACCTTGATTTAAATTGGCCAATACCTACCGAACCAGATGGAGAGGACAACCTACCGCCCCATCCAATGCCAACACCGCCAACCGCCAATCTGGGCGGCGACAAGCTGCCCATCATGCGCATCATCGGGCAGGTCGGGGCCAGCTACATCATCACCGAAGGGCCGGATGGCCTGTTTTTAATTGATCAACATGCCGCCCATGAGCGGATTTTGTACGAGCAGTTTATGGCCGCCCGCCAGCAGGACGCGGTGGTATCACAGGGGTTGGTTGCGGGCACGGCCGTACACCTGTCCCCCCCCCAGGCCACCTTGCTCAGCGAAAACGCGGCCCTGCTCAGCCAACTAGGCTTCCAGATTGAACCGTTCGGTCCTAACGCCTTCATGGTCCGGGCTGTCCCCGCCATCCTGGCCAAACTAGACCCGGCACGCGCCTTGCAGGCCGTTGTGGATGATCTGGAACGGGGCGACAAACCATTAGAAGGGCAGATCGAGGCTAAAATCATCTTGCGGGTTTGCAAAACAGCCGCTGTTAAAGCCGGTCAAACCCTGTCCACAACTGAAATGGAAGCGATGGTACGCCAGTTGGAAGCCTGTGACAGCCCCCATACCTGCCCGCACGGCCGTCCTACTCTTATCCATTTATCCGTTGCCCAATTGGCCAGAGAATTCGGCCGTATTTAATTGAATAGATAATTTCTGTAGAGGGAGCAGATGACCAACAAGATTCTCATCGTTGACGACCAGTTTACCATCCGGTATCTCGTAGACCATCAGTTAAAAAAAGAAGGCTTTGAAACCATCATGGCCAAAGATGGCCCTGGTGCTTTAGAAGCAGCTATCAGCCACCAGCCAGATTTGATTGTTCTGGATGTGATGATGCCCGATATGGATGGATTCGACGTCTTGCAGCAGCTAAAACAAGACCCCAATCTAGCACGCATTCCGGTTGTTTTTCTCACCGCCCTATCCAACAAAGAAGACAAACTGCGCGCGTTTAAGATGGGCGCAGAAGATTATTTGACCAAACCATTCCAGGCTGATGAATTCATGGCCCATGTCACGGCCGCTTTGCGCTCAGCCGGTAACACCGCTTCAGAAAATCAAGTAAAGGCAAAAAAAAGAGGCAGTATTATCGGCTTATACAGCCCCAAAGGGTGCGTCGGCACAACGACACTGACTATCCAGTTGGGCGAAGCGATGGCCCTACATGAAGGGCAGCAGGTTGTCATGATTGATCTGGCCCTGCCCCTGGGTGGATTGGCCCCCCTGCTCAAATTATATACAACCCGGCATATTGTGGGTTTATTGCATACGGCCGTTGAAGAATACACGCTGGATACCATTCTCCGTTTTGCGCAAACTCACCGCTCAAATCTGAAAGTCATTCCCGCGCCCGGCCACTATTTGAATGCGAAAGAACTACCCCAGCCACATAAACTAACATCGGCGCTCGATTTATTGGCCGATGCCGGGTATCAAGTGTTAATCGATTTGGGAACAACATTAACGCCATTAACGCTGGCCGCCCTGCAAAGAGCCGACAAAACGTTTGCTTTAACGTCGGGACAGCCAGAGGCTAATTTGCTCCTGGAAACCTTTTTATCGTCGGCCGATCAAATGGAGCTGGATGCCCGCCGCATTTTGCCGGTCATCAATGAGTTGTATGACGAAAGCGAAGAAACCAAACTGGCCCGAATACCGGCAGCCCGTATTCCGTACGCCAGCAAAAGCGGCCGTACCCGTCTCTGGTTAACGGAACAGGCACTGCAAAAGCTGGTCGCCGTGGCTCTCGCCTAGTCAGATACGGCCGTATTCCCAACCATTTGATTAGAATCCCCCACGGTTTTTGAGTGTTTTTCTATAATGATGCGTACAGAAGACAGGGCTTGTATGTGTAAGCCGGGTTAAATTTTGCCCGGCGTCAGGAGTAAATAATGCTGCAAAAGACTTTTTACATCATCTTAATTCTATTTTTTGTGATTGCTTCCATTGCTATATACGCGGTCATTGCCACTGTAAACAAAGCCGACAAAGCTGTGGTTGAACCCATTGGCGATCTGGTGCGGCAGCTTGTTCTACCGGCCACACCCGTCATTTTGCCCAGTCCTAGTACCATTTTGCTCAATATGGAACAAGAATTTGATGTTATCACGGTTTCCTCTGAATTTGAGAAAGTGGTGACGGCCGAACGCAATCAGGAAGTGCTGTGGGGTGCTTTAGGGGAGACAATGGTCTTTGTGGCCAACGGCACCGTGGCCGCCGGCATTGATTTGTCACAAATGACTCCTGAGGACATCCAGGTTTTGGATCCGGTAACGGTACAGATTCATCTGCCGCCGGCCCAGATTTTTACCGAATATTCCGGGTTGAACAACGAAAAATCATTCGTAGCCGACCGGGATACAGGCCTTTTTACACGAGCCGACCCACAGTTGGAAACCCAGGTACGCCAGATTGCCGAGCAGGAAATCATCGAAGTCGCCCAGGGCAGCAACCTGCTGCTGCAAGCGGATGAGAACGCGGAAGAGGAAATCCGGCGGCTGCTGGAAGGGCTGGGCTTTGTCAATATTGAGTTTTGGGATGAGACGCCGCCCCCTGCCCCAACATATAATGCGGAAGTACCGAAAGGATATGAGTTAACACCGGTGCCCTAATCACTGTCCCCTTTGTTTGGCTTCAGTTTGATGTTCAACGGTGGAGATAGGAATGGGTGTGTTTTAATGGCTAAACCAGCCGTCGCCTGAGCTTGTCGAAGGCAAAGGCGGCTGCGACTTCGACAGGCTCAGTCTCCACCTTTACACAAAGCGCATGAAATAAGAATTGATGCAAATTCCCCGGAAGATTCCTGGTTTGAAGCTGGTTTTGGTTTTTTTGGCGATTTACACGGCCGTTTGGATCACCCTGGAAGGCGCGTTATGGCGTGTCATCGTGATGGGAGTGAGTGTTACGGCCGTTTCCCTGGGCTATGGTTGGCAAAAATGGCTGGGCGGCCGATTGGTTAATGGCTGGATGTGGTGGGGGGGAACGGCCGTGACCGGACTCCTCTTTGGTCTGGGCAGCGGCCTGCTCAGCCTAGTCTTCATGGTCGTCAAAACCGGCCTCCACGCCCACGGCCCCGAATTCACCCCCACCGAAATCAACTGGGTTTTACAACAAACCCCCATCTGGACGATGGCCGGTCTGTTCGCCGGCCTCGGATGGGGTCTTCTAATCAAATCGAGAACGCCTTGATGGCTTCATCACCCGTTCACCCCATCACCCGCTCAAGTTAGCTTTGCTTCCAACGCTTCTAGCGCTTCTTCCAGTTGGGCCTGCCGCAAGCTGGTCGTCACATCGCCGCGGGTACGTTCCAGGACGGCGCGTACCGTATCGGTGCGGCGGCGCAGCCCGCCGGTGATGCTGTCGTTAAAATCAAAAGTCACCAGGGCGCTGTAGATGCTGTCCATCACGTCCAACAGCCGCTCCACCTCCTCACTGTGCTCGTGGCGGATGATGTCCAGGATGCGGCGGCGCAGTTCGGTGGCCGCCTCGGCCAGCCCGTTAAGCCAGGTATTCGATTCGGCCCCCAACTCGATTGGCGTTGGCAGCGGTCGATTGCGCACCAGGGCATAGGTCAAATTGGCCTCAACGAACTCTTTGACCGCGTCTTGGGTATAACCGGCATAGTACAACGCCGGATAGTCGCGGACACCGGCCACCATCGTTTCGGTCGCTTCTTTGGCCTGGGCAATGAGGGATTCGGCCGTTTCCCATTCCTCGCGATGAACGGCCCGGATGGAACGGGCGCACAGACTGATTAAATTGCGCGACTGCTGATAAGCCCGGTCGCGCGCCGTATTGACTTGCTCAAACTCTTCACGGATTGATTCTGACAAATTGCCAAGCTGGTCCATAGGTTACTCCTGTTTATCGTCCGGCCCCTGCTGCGGGAAACGGAAAAATTGGTCGGCAATGGTCGTTGGCATCCGAATTTCGCCAAACTGATGTTCGTAGTTGGCGATGTTCTGGCCCAGCGCCTTGTGCAGCAGTTTGGCATGCATAGGCGACATGATGATGCGGGCTTTTACCGTACCACGCGGCATTCGTGGCAGCATTTGGGCAAAGTCGAGGACCACTTCGGCCGGGGTGTGGCTGATGAAGGCTAGATTGGCGTAAACGGCCGTGACATCTTTAGGAATGTCGATGGCAATTTTCTGGGGCGTCGGCGTAACCGGAGCCGGTGTTGGTTCTTCAGGATTTTCACTCATTGAAACGATTCCTTTACTGGTTGAATATGTTACCGTATAGCTTACCATAAAAGCGGGGATTTGGAGATTAGGGGATTTTTTTAATTCCGGCAAATAATTGAGTCCGGGAAACGGCCGTGTTACAATGAAATCAGGTCAGTTAATCAGAAACATAATCGGGTAGTCATGGCGAAATTACCGTTTGAAATTGTTGATCATACTGCTGATTGGGCGTTGCGCGTGAACGGCCGCACCCTCGCCGACCTCTTCATACACGCCGCCCAGGGCATGGCCAGCCTGATGGTCGCCGACCCGAATGCCATCCCGCAAGACAAGACCCTTCAAATCGAACTAGACGCGTATGACGCCGAAAGCCTGCTGGTAGACTGGTTAACGGAGCTGGCTTACTGGGCGGAGATGGAGCAGATGGTGGGACGAGTGTTTGAGGTAACGGCCGTTGCCCCTACCCATCTCAACGCCACCGTCCACGGCGGTAAAACAAATGAACTACAAAAACACATCAAAGCCGTCACCTTCCACAACCTGGCAATCATTGAAACGGCCGATGGTTTGGAAGTGACCATTGTGTTTGATGTCTAAACAAGTAGGCAAGTGGGCAAGTGACTTGCAAACTCGCAGACTTGCCGACTTGCAAACTAACAGAGGTGTACCATGAAACGCAGCGACTTTAAGCGAATCACACCCTACATCCATGAAATACCCCAAGACTATCGCCACGATATGCGCGTACCGGCCCGCTTTTATGCCGATGGCGAACTGCTAGAAATGGCCCTGGAT
>JBNKZT010000290.1:0-7953 GCA_050301775.1 Promineifilaceae bacterium (SeqCode) | reverse complement strand
GTTCGGTTGGATTGCAGTCCATACAATCATCATCATTAAAATCGTTGTCGTCATCTTCATCACAGCTGTCCTTAAAGGTCTCAATATGATTTTCCAACTCGGTCAAATCGTCTATCACCATAACGATCCCCATATTGCGACCGGACTCGTCCTTTAGTGCATTGATATAGACAAGAAAACTTCTTGGCCGACCATTAATCGTCTGGCGTAATGGGATCTCAATTGCTTCCTGCTGGGTGTCCTACCGCGAAAAGTTAGGGTGATGCAGTAATCTGTTCTGCTGTAATCAACTGACCTTCCGGACCGCAGACGGTGCGTTCTTGAATGCGCGTCGGGTCTAGGAACTGATTGAACCAGGCGTGCCAACGGACGGCGGCAGCCCGGTCTACGCTGTAATAAATCCAACGGCCGTCTACCTTATCTCGCCGCGAATGGACCAATCCGGCCTTTTCTAGTGTTCTCAGGTGGTGGGAGAGCAGGTTTGGGGCCAGCCCCAGCGATTCCTGTAATTCACAGTTACAGGAGTCGCCATGCATGAGCGTGGCAAAAATGCGCATCCGGTTGGGTTCGGCCAGGGCTTTGAGAACGGCCGTTAACTCCCTAATCTCTGTTTCGCTTTCAGGCAGCATACCATTTGCTCCGTGTCATTATCCAGGCCGGTAATTCAATCATGGTTGAAGCATAAAGGAGGTGGGGCAGACTGTCAAGAAACGGCCGTTACGTCATCAAAACGCGTCAGTCAATGATTGCCAGGGAGGCTGCCAGACTTGTGGCAGCAGGCGAATAATGACCCGGCCATCGCCGGGCGAGAAAAAGGCTTGCAAAACTTGCTTCGCCCTGGCCAGCACAGCTTGTCCGGCCGGGCAGCCGGGGCAGTTCATCACCAGGTCCACTTCGATGCGGCCCGGTGAAAGACGAATGTCCTTCACCATCTGCAGCGTAACCAGCGACATGCCATAGGTTGGGTGATTGACCGTTTTGAGCGCAGCCCGGATTTCAACTTCGGTTGGCATCAGGCTGCACGCCCAGCGCATTCAGGTGGCGGCGGATGGCCGGCATAGAAAGTTTGCCGCCGCTGCTGAAAACCTGGCCATTAACCAGCACCAGGGGAAGTTGTATATCGGGTGGCAGGGGCGGGCAGTTGGGGTCAAAGAGGTCGTAGTAGGTGGTGGTCACGGCCGTGCCATACCGCATCCGTAGTTTTCCAGCTATCCACTTGGCCAGATCGCGCCAAGTATCCTTGACCTCACCAGCGCAAACCACCGGCGCGCCGATAATTTGAATGATGGCTGGCCCGCTCATCCGCAGCCGCACCCACCGGAACCACAGCCACAGGTTGGGCCGCTCTTCATGGGCAGAGTCAGGCTGCTGCTATCGCCTCCCGCCGTCTGACCGATAAAAACGCCAACCGTCAATACCTGCTGCGTCTCCACCGCATGGCAAACCGGGCACTCTGGCTGCAAGCCAGCGTCCTTCTCCTGGAACGACGCTCGCACCGTAAACGGATGGCCGCACTGTTTACAGCGAAAATCGTATAAAGGCATCTTTGATTCTCCACTTCATCAAACCCAGATTGGTTCAATCTTGGAGATTGAACCAATCTGAGAAATTTGTTTAGGCTACAACCGGCTCATGATACATCTGCTCACCCAATTTAGCCAACATCTCTAATCCCTGCACCTCCTGTGGCAGCAAGGGAATGGTCAGCACGGGCGTGTCGAATCGTTCCCGGATTTCGGCCAGGTAGCGGGCCTGCATGGCCCGGCGGGATTGGGTAAACGGCGTATCTGCCTGTTCTTCGGGAATCACGAAGTTGGCTACGGCCAGCCCGGTGGGAATGTCCAGTGTGGCCAACTCCTGGCTGGCGCGGTAGGCTTCGATGATGGGCGTGGATTCCGGGTACATGACGAAGGCGAAGGTGCTGCGTTCCGGGCGGCGCATCATGTCGATCACGTCGGCGAAGCGCTGTTTGGCTACGTCGTCGGCAACGGCCGTATCCACCGAGGCAAACACCTTCACGTCCAACTGCTTGCTCCAGTCCAATGGCAGCTCCAACATGCGCAGGGTGTGGCCGGTGGGCGCGGTGTCAAAAACGACGCTCTGCCACGGCCCGTCAGAAGCAAATTCGATGAAACGGTCGAAGGCGGCAATTTCTTCGGTGCAGGGGGAATCCAGTTCTTCGGCCATTGCCTTGATTGCGCCTTCGGGACGGCCGCGCTCCCGGGCGTCGTCGAGGATGCGCTTTTTGTACACTTCACCTATCGCTTTGGGGTCGATTTTTACCGCCCACAAGTTGGGCAGACCGACCAACGGCGCCGGTTCGTCGCCGACCGGTTCGCCCAGGACGTTGCCCAGGTGAGCGGCCGGGTCGGTGGTGAGGAGCAAGGTTTTGTGTCCCTGGTTGGCCAGCCAGACGGCCGTTGCGCAGGAAGCAACCGTCTTGCCCACACCCCCCTTACCGGCGAAAAAGATGGTGCGCCGGTGGCCGTTAGGCGTGATGCGCGGCATAAATTCGGATGGATGGGATAGTTTGAAAGGGGTGGGAACGGCCGTATAGCCGTTAGCGCTAAAATGCGCCGTTTCTTCCCCATGCAGCAGAGCGGCGACGGTGCGCAGTCGGTCAATCCCTTTAATTTCGCCATCCATCAGGAACATGCGCCGCGCGGCGTAAGGCAAATCGCGTTCGATTTGGCTCAGGTAGCCGGCCTGCATTTCGGCGCGGGCGGCAAAGAGGGCGTTGCTGGTGGCCTCGAGCGGGATGATACCGTTGATGATCAGTTCGTGGGTGTGGATGTCCAACTTGCGCAGTTCGCCAATGGCGCGCTGCGTTTCATGGATGGCGATGGCTTCTGGATGCAGGACAAAGGTGAAACGGGTCTGTGCCTCGTCGCGTAAGATGGCCAGGGCGCGTTCGTATTTGAACTTGGCGCTCTGAATCGCTGCAGCCGGACCGATGCAGGTTTGGCCGCTGCCCTGTTCGGCGGCGCTGATGGTGTTGGCCCATTCGGCGGGCAGTTCCAGCAGGCGGATGGTGTGGCCGGTGGGCGCGGTATCGAAGACGATGACGTCAAACTCTACCGGTTGGTCGGCTTCGTTATCCAGCACCAGGAAGTCGGTGAAGCGGTCGAAGGCGGCCACTTCGGCGGTGCAGGGGCCGCTCATTTGCTCGTTAATGACTTCGACCATCGGCGCGGGAAAGATGTCTCGGAGGGGAGCCAAAGCGCGTTCTTTGTACTCTTCGGTGGCGGAGTCGGGGTCAATTTCCATGGCCCACAGGTTGGTGATGCCGGTCAGCGGCGTCATGTGATGGCCGATGGGTTGTTCAAACACGTCGGCTAAATTGGCCGCCGGGTCGGTGGTGATAATCAGGGTGCGTTTGCCGGCGTCGGCGTGGCGTACGGCCGTGGCGCAGGCCATGCTCGTTTTGCCTACGCCGCCTTTGCCGGAGAAGAAGATAAATTGGGGGTTCATAGGGTTTCCTTTAGGAATTTATTACAAAGGCACAAAGGGACAAAGAGACAAAGAAGCGCTTTGTTTTTTGGCGCCTCTGTTTGATTTTATGGGGTGACTGAGCCGTTTAGGGTGGCGCGGAGTTCTTCCAGGGTGGGGTAGTCTCCGGTTTTGACGACCTGACCGTGAACGGCCGTAATCGGCAGCGCCGCCATCTGTTGTTCCCGCACCAGGCGCATCACGTCGTTGTTGTTCATGAACTTGTGTGGGTGGCTGGTCATCTGGTAACGTTCAACAGGCACGCCCTCCGCTTGCAAGGTCATGATCATCTCGCTGACGTCCAGCAGGGTCTGATCCAGTTCCGGCCCGCACAGGCCGGTGGGGCAGCACATGGGGGGATCGAATAGTTCGATAACGGCCGTTTTATCGGCGGCCGTTGTTTCCAGCGCACTGTTGAAAAGAGAAATAGAGTCGTTCATTGTTGGTTATAGTCCTTATCAAAATTCTATTTTTACTTCAAATATTTTTGAACTAATCTCGCAAAAAAAGTCAGGTAATGGCAATGCCGGCCATCGGCACGACCGAGCCTTGCGGCCCGCAGGTGGGGCGGCGCGGCTGGATGCGATTGGCATCAAAAAACGCGCCAAAAACCTGATTCAGTTCTACCAAAGCCGTTTCGTTGATGGAAAAATAGACCCAGCGAGCATCCACCGCGTCTCGCTCCACGTCCACCAGGCCAATGTCACGCAGGATGCTCATGTGGTGGGAAATCAAGTTTGGTGGCATGTTCAGCGCTTCCCCCAGTTCGCAGTTGCAGTGAATGCCAGCCATCAGCAGATGCACAATTTGCAGCCGCTTGGGGTTGGCCAGCGCTTTTAATTGCTTGAGGAGAAAATCTATATTAGTGGAGGGTACGGCCGTTTCTGTCATAATTCATCAATTAGTTCAAATTTTTTTGAAGTATACCCTCATCATCCTATTGTGTCAAGGACGCTATTCCAAATTGTGATAACGGCCGTGCAATAAATAGAATACCGCTTGTGAAATTTGTCACTATCCGCATATTTGCTTCAAGTCTATAGTTACCACAGATTGCAATTAAGCAATCCGGCAAGTATACAAAAGTTTGGTGACGTGAATGGAAGCAGAACTGGTCAAAGCAGCGCAGCAGCGGGCCGCTATGTGCCGGGTGTTTGGCAACAGCAAGCGGGTGCTCATCGTGTGGGCATTGGCCGGACGCGAACGCGAACGTCCGGTGAGCGAAATTGCGGCAGCCATTGGTGCCTCCCTGCAAAACACTTCGCAGCATCTCCACTCCATGAAAAGGGCCAGCATTCTGTCTTCCCGCCGCGATGGCCAAACGATTTATTACCGGCTTGCCAAAAACGAGATTGTACAAACCTGTGGCTTAATCGCGCAAGCGAAAAAAAGGAGTTAAATCATGACGACGGTTGAATTAGAACAGATCAAAGCAGCCCATATCGCTGACGCCCGCGGCGTTGCCTGCCCTGGTCCCCTGCTGGAAGCCAAGAAGGCTATTGGCAGCGTCAAAGTAAACGAAATTTTGGAAGTCTGGTCGGGAGATTCAAACACGAAGAACGATCTGCCCCGATGGGCGACCAAAGTAGGGCACGAATTCCTCGGTTATCTGCCGGCCGATGGCTACGAACGGTTATTCATCTTGCGGAAGCGGTAGTGGTTAGTCGAGTAGTCTGTTAGTCGAGTAGTCGTATAGTCTGACTACCTGACTACAAGACTACCCGACTACAAGACTACCTGACGAAGGAGTTCACTATGGACAAAACCCAAACGAACCCGTCCAAGATTTTGATCCTGGCGACACTTTCCGGCGGGTATCGGGGCGCGGATGGGGTGGGACAGTTACACGCCGATTATCCGCCCAACACCTATATTCTGCCGGTGGTCTGCCCCTCTATGTTCCGGGAAGAATTTTATTTGAAGGCGTTTGAGCGCGGGGTGGATGCCATCATTGTCATGTTTAGCGGTTCGGACTGCCCGTACAAGGATGGGGCCAGCAAAACGGCCGAAATCGTCAATCGTACCTACCCGCTTATGAAAGAGGTGGGGCTGGAGATCGACCGACTGCGGCTGGCGGCCATCTGTACAGTTTGTACCACGCCATTCCAAAGGGAAGTAAAGCGGATGGAAGAAATTTTGGACAATATTGGGCCGATTAAACGGCCGTTTTCGCTAACGCCCGCCGTCCAACTGTCAACCGCATAAATAGGGCAAACCAGTAAAGCGATTTGCCAAATCGCTCTACAAGGAGAAAAACGATGTTAAACACAGTACACGCAGATGCCCTGGTTGTTGGCGGTGGGATTGCCGGCCTGCAAGCCACTGTTGACCTGGCCGACCAGGGCTACCAGGTGGCCCTGCTAGAGCGGCAAGCCAGCATCGGCGGCAAGATGATTATGTTGAGTAAGGTCTTCCCCACGCTGGACTGCTGCAGCTGCATCACCACGCCGCGCATGGCCGCCGCCGCCCATCACGAAAACGTGCAAATGTTCACTTACTGCGATATCCAATCCATTGATCGCAAAGGAGACGGTTTTATAGCTCATGTGATCAAAAAGCCGCGTTACGTGAACGAAAGCGCCTGCACCGGCTGCCGGGAATGCGAATATGCCTGCCCGATACACCTGCCGGATGCATTTGATTATGGCCTGGGCGCGCACAGCGCCGTTTATGTTCCCTTTTCTACCGCCATGCCGCAAAAGGCGCTCATTGACCTGGATCACTGCATCTTCTGCGGCAAATGCGAAAAGGCGTGTGTGGCCGATGCCATTGATTTTACACAGACGGCCGAGGAATTTGACATTGAAGTCGGGACCATCGTCCTGGCGACGGGTTTTGAAACGACGCCGCGGGATGCCAAGAAAGAATATGGAAACGGCCGTTTCCTCAACGTGGTAGACGGTATGATGGTCGAACGCTTCCTGGCCCCCACCGGCCCCTACGGCCACGTGCTGCGCCCCTCCGACGGCATGCAGCCCGATTCCATCGCTTACGTGCAATGTGCCGGGTCACGCGACGAGACCCTGGGCGTGCCCTACTGCTCGCGCGTTTGCTGCATGTATGCCATCAAACAGGCCATGCTGCTTTCCGGCGCGCTGCCCATGGCCGACATCACCATTTACTACATGGACATGCGCACCTTTGGCAAAGGGTACGAGCAGTTTTACCAGAATGCGCGGGCAATGGGCGTTGAATTTGTCAAGGGCAAAGTCGCCCGCATCAGTGAAGATGAAAATCAGAACCCCATCGTGCGCGTGGAACTCGTTGAAGAAGGGCGCGTAATCGAACGGCAGCACGACATGGTGGTGTTGTCGGTGGGCATGGTTGCCGGCAACAACCCCCGGCCCGTCTTTGACGTGCCGGTCAGTGACGATGGCTTTATTGCTTTGCCCGACCCGCTTATCTCGCCCACCCGCACCAACGTGGCCGGCATTTACGCCGTGGGCACGGCTACCGGGCCGATGGACATTGTAGACAGTATTGTCACGTCCGGGGCCGCGGCGGCCGAAGCGGCCGCTTATCTGGAAGCGACTCATCGCCATGTACCCGTCGAAACGGCCGCTGCGGCCGTAGCCGAACCGGCCCTGGCCGAGAGGAGTGTGAGTTATGCCTGAGAAACCAGAATCAAAGCAAGACCAGGCCGAAGAACCACGCATTGGCGTATACGTCTGCAACTGCGGTGGCAATATCGGCGACGTGGTGCGCTGCCGGCAGGTGGCCGAAGCGTTGGGCAAGCTGCCTGACGTGGCCGTCTCGCGGGAGCACATGTTTATGTGTTCGGACCCGGCGCAACTGATGATTAAGGAAGACGTTGAGAAACATGGCGTGAACCGGATTGTCGTCGGCGCTTGTTCACCCTTTTTGCACGAACAAACGTTTCGCCGGGCCGTCTCTCGCGCCGGGTTGAACCCGTATCTGTACACCCACGTTGGCCTGCGCGAACAGGACAGTTGGGTACACCATCACTGTGATGAGCAGGCTACAGAGAAAGCGGTACGGTTGATGGCGACGGGCATTGCCAAAGCGCGTCACCTGGAGCCGTTGGATCCCATCCGGCTGGAAGCCAAACAGCACGTGCTGGTCATTGGCGGCGGCGTGGCCGGGCTGCGTTCGGCCTGGGACTGCGCCCAACGCGGTCTGGCGGTGACGTTGGTGGAAAAGACGCCCTTTTTAGGCGGGCGGATGGCCCAACTGGAATCGGTCTTCCCCACCGGCGATGCCGCGCGGGACCTGCTGCACGGTCTTATCGAGAAGCTGACGGCCCATCCTAACGTGACGATTCACACGCGGGCCGAACTGGTAGATGTGTCAGGCTACGTGGGCGATTACAAGGCCACGATCCGGCAGCAGTCGCGTGGAATCGCCGATGGGGACATCGCCGATGGGGACATCGCCGACGGGGACATCGGAGTCGGAGAGGGCTTTACGGCCGTTTCCCAAGCCATCGCCAACTGTCCGGTGGAA
>JBNKZT010000289.1:0-7963 GCA_050301775.1 Promineifilaceae bacterium (SeqCode) | reverse complement strand
AGAGGCGAAGGTTACGTTGGCCGGGAGCGTATCAATCAGGGTCATGCCGCCGGTCATGTCGGATGGTCCGGCGTTGCTGATGGTTATGGTGTAGGTCAGCGGCGTGCCGGGGATCACCGGACCGGCCGCATCGATCTTAGTGATTTGCAGATCGGTTTCGGCGGTCAGCGTGGTTGTGTCGTTGGCGCTGTTGTTGGCTGTGTTGTTGTCAGTCATGCCGCCGGGAACGGCCGTACTCGCCGTGTTGCTCAGTGTGCCGGAAGCTGAACTGGACAGGGTTCCCACCGCGGTAAAGGTAGCTGTGTCGCCTGCTTCCAGGTCAACACTGCCGGCGATGCTGCCGCTGCCGCTGGCCGCGCCGCAAGCGGAGCCGGTGTTGGCGGTGCAGCTCCAGGTCACACCGGTCAGCTCCGCCGGGAAGTTGTCGGTGACAGATGCCCCGGTGATGTCGCTGGGTCCCAGATTGGCAATGGTGATGGTGTAGGTGAGGGTTGTGCCGGCAACGGCCGTATTCACATTATCCGTCACTGAAACAGCCAGATCGCTCACGCCAAAGTCAAAGTTGTTGAAGTTCAGGATGTAAAGGCCGCCCTCCACATCGCCGACATAGACAGCCCCGTGAACGGCCACACTCACCGCATTACCGGCCGTGTTGTAATGACCGGCAACCGTTGGCGCAGTCGGCGTCGTCACATCCAGGACGATCAGCCCATCATACCCGGCCGCGACCAGGGCGTAATGGCCAATGATGGTCACGCCCAGGGCATTGGGCAGCGTCGGCGTGATGACTTCCGCCGCCCAGGCCATCGCCCCCGGATTGGATACGTTGACGATTTGTAAACCGCCATCATCGGCGGCCACGTAAGCGTAATTGCCGGAAACGGCTACGTCCAGCGACATGCCACTCAAAGGCAAGGTGTCTGAAACGGATGGCAACGCGGGATTGGACACATTTACAGCGTGCAAGCCGTCGGCACCACCGGCGACAAAGGCGTAACTGCCGGAAACGTCAAGTCCTTCGGCGTCTGGCAGGTTGGGCGATCCCAAAGATGTCACGTGAGCAGGCGTGATGGGATTGGTGATGTCGGCGATGAACAAGCCGCTGAAGCCGTCGGCGACATAAGCGTAATTGCCGGAAACGGCCACATCCAGACCTGTGTCAAGTGTCGCTAATGAACCGACTTCGCTTAGGGTGGTGGGAACGGCCGTGTCTACCACGCGCAACCCACCGGTCCAATCGGCGACGTAGGCATAATCACCGGCCAGGGCTGCATTTTGGGCGTAATCAGCGGTAACGGCTGTGCTCGCCTTAGCCGGATTACTGCGATCCGACACATCCGTGCTGACCAGCCCCATATCACCGCTGGCGCTGTACAGATAGCCGCCTGAAGCAGGCGAAGCCAGCCCGTTTACAGCGCCGACAGAGGTATAAGAACCAATTTCATAAGCGCTGTTGGCATTACCAAAATCAACAATACGCAAACCGGCCCAGCTATCCGCCAGGTAAACGCGATTGTTACCGGCGGCAGCCGCTAACGCATAACCGGGATTGTTTACACTTTTTACCGGGGACGGCGTTGCCGGAGTGGTTACGTCAAAAATTCTGGTTCCCGCATCTCCATCGGCCACAAACACATAGTTGCCAAAGTAAGCCGTATCTTCAGCCAGACTGAGCGTAGCCGCCGATCCAACCAGGGATGGCGAGACAGTATTGGTAATATCAACTATCTGCAACCCGCCAGCACCGTCGGCCACATAAGCGTGGCCAGTCGAAGGGTTAAGCGTAATTCCTTCGGCATAATCAGTCAGAGTTCGTCCGCCATCATACCCGAACACAGGCGAAATCTCATACGCTTCCAGACCGGCTGTGCCTGCGGCCACAAAGGCGTAGATTTCTCCCCCGATGCCGGTTGCTCCCATGGCCACGTCACGAGCGGCGTCACCGGTCAGGTATGAATTGGCGAATGCCGGTGCGGTTTTATTGCTGATATTGAGTACAACAATCCCTTCCACGTCATCAGCGACAACCGCATAATTGCCCGACACATCAACAGCATTTGCGTAACCATCGGTGTCGTAGTGACCAACCACAGTGGGGGCGGAAGGGTTTGAAGGACTTCCTACATCGAGAATGTAAAAGCCGCCATAACCGACAGCCAGGTAGATGTAGCCTGAATTGTCAACAATCGTGACCCCTTCAATAACTTCATCCGGCCGGCCTAGAGCCGACAAGGGGCCTGTTTGATGCACAACTGTGGGGTTAAGCGGGTTGGCCACGTTGAGAATGAGCAGCTGCGGGCCGACTCCAACGTAGGCATATTGCCCGTAAGTAGCCACGGCCCGTGTTTCGCCGCCAATCTGGGCGACCAAGTTAACGTTGCTGCTGTCTGTAGCGCCGGCATATTTCAACCCGACCACCAGGGATAACAGCAATAAAACAAACGTGGTTACAGTGAATAGAGCTTTTGTTTGACGATGGCTTATCATGTTTAATGCCTCAAATCAGAAGCGCCGGGGAGGCACGTTTCTCCCTACCCGGCGCTTCTTGTTTCCAACAACGGTTAGCTTATCGTTTGGTCGTAGCCGTTATTGTTTCAGAGAATGCGGTCACCCCAATGGCATTGAATGCCTGTACGCGGTACCAGTAGCGGGTATTTCGTGTCAACCCCCGGTCGCGGTATACGCTGACATCCATCGTCAGGGTGGCGACTCGCGTAAAGTTAATCCCGTCAGTACTACGTTCAACGTAGAAGCCAGCCTCATTGGTCGATTTATCGAGCCAGGAGAGGGTGATGGATGTTCTTTGCACTCTGACGGTGCGCAGCTGCTCGGGAGCCTGCGGAATCTCACCGGCGACAACAGCCTCGACTATGTTGCTGTAAGCGGAGACCGTTGCTCCACCGTCGGCAAAAGCTTGCACACGATAGGAGTAGGTTGTCTTCTCCTGAACAGCGGTGTCAACCCAGCTAACGGCGTCCACTCCGACCGTGGCCACCTGTGCCCAGACTACGTCCGGGCCAACGCCGGTAGCACGTTCAATGGTGAAACCTTCTTCATTTGCAGCGTTATCTGTCCAGTTCAGCGTGACTTGCAGGTTGTTCACCGCTGCGGTCAAGTTGCTGGGGGCGGCTGGTGCCACTCCTGGCGTTGTTACCTGGGCCACGTTGGAGGCCGGTGAATCGCCGCCGAAGGTGTAGGCGAAGACGCGGTACCAATAAGTGGTATTGGGCGTCGCCGTCAGGTCGCTGTAGCTGGTCGCTGCTGAATCAGGGACGACAAACGTGGTTGTCCAGGGGCCGTTCGGACCAGTCGTGTTACGTTCGATACGATACCCTTGCGGAGAACCGGTTGCCGGAGTCCAGGTCAGGTTGACGATTTGCCCGCTGGGTGCAGAGGCGACCAGGTTGGCACCGGCAGCCGGCCAGTTGGGTATGCCACCCGTACTGGCGGTCACCGGAATGTCCCAGGTGGAATTGCCAACGTCGTTGTAGGCGGCGATGCGGTAGTTGTAGGTCATGCCTGTTTGGACAGTGGTATCCGTCCAATTGTTGCCGCCGAAAGCGCCTCCGGCCGTCTGGCTAAGCACGCGAGCCACTTCGTAGAAGTTACCTTGTACCGGGACGTCCTGGCGCTGGACAATGAATCCGATCTCCAGTTCGGCCTGATCCAGCCAGGCCAGTTGGACGAAGTCCGGCCCGGTGCTGACGACTTGTGTGCCGATAGGCGGAGCCGGTAGATTGACGGGCGTGGTTATCGAGGCCAGCAGCGAGTCAGGGCTGAATCCCTTACCGTTGTAGGCCTGAACCTTGAAGGCGTAGGTCTTGCCGACGTTCATGGCATCGTTCACGAAGGTTGTGCCGTCCTGGACAACGGCCAGGCTGTCCCAGGAGGCGGTGGTGTCATCCATGCCGTAGCGAATCCAGACCAGGTAGCCATCGGCGTCGGCAACAGGTTCCCAATCCAATTGGACGGAGAAGGGGTCGAGGGAAACGGCCGTCATCCAACCCGGAGCGAGCGGCTCTGTGGTCATCGTCGTATCATCTGCCCCTACCATGTAGGGTGCGCCCTTACCGGTTACCAACCAGGCAGCGTAGGTGACGCCGCCCCAGTTATCGCGCAGCGGTTCTCCATCCATTGAAGTCATGGTGTCGAAGTCAGGAATGTGATCGCTCAGGTAATTGGGAGTCAAGGGGTAATTCGGATCCAGGATGTCCGGCCCGCCTTCGGGACGATACGTTGAGGTATTGTTGATGCGCAAGTATTCCATGAACTCGCGGGTATGAGTTTGCCAGTACATGGCGGCGCGGGCATTCAAAGTTTGGCCGGTCGGCGCATTGAAGATGTAGGTGACTTCATCCCAGTTTTGTCCATCCGGGTAACGGCCCAGGTCTTCAAATGGCATGAGCGTGGCCGCGTCGTATGACCAGAACTTGGTACCAGCTTGTTGGTAGTCGGCGTAGGTAAAGCCCAGCGGCGGAATACGATTATCAAACAAAATCTTGTCGTTTAGCAGATTTACGGACATCTGGCAGGTGCCAGCCGTATCATCACACAGGCCGGTGCGCTTTTCGTAAATCATGACTTGGTTGTTTACCGTGGCGTCAATAACGTTGGTCAGGGCACGGTCTTCTACCTGGCCGCCAGCCTCGTCGTAGAGCGTTGCGGTTGCTTCATCGTAATAGCCGGAGACGTAAACCGGGTTACCGTTGGCGTCTTCAACCGTCATGTTGATGAATAGTCTACGGCCGTCCGGGTAACCGGAAGGAACTCGGTGACCTGAGTTATTGATAACGCGAACTGTCACTTCATATTGGCCGGGGATGGTAGCGCTTTCGACGGGGCCGCTGATAACTTCCAGATCGACAGCGCCGTTCATCATGATTTCATTGTTGCGCTTGGCGCGGTCATACATCGTGTCACGGCTCGACAACATACCGGGGAAGATACGTACGTCATTGCCAGTGGGTGCACCCAGGACTTCCATGTCTACTTCGGGGTAGAGCAGTTTCATCATTTCGGGTAGGTCGCGGTTTGAGCCGCCGAACTTGTGGAAGGACGTACCGCCATCGGGGTTCCGGTCTTTAGCATAGGGGAACCAGCCACTGATGACCGGATCAGCATTGAGGGAAACAGGCACGCCATCCGCATATTCATGCTTCAACGTGGGCATGTGGCAGTCCTGGCAGCGGGCATCCATGTTGCCGTCGCCATCGCCAAATTCGCTGAATTTCCATTCGGTGTAAGTGCGCTGTTCCGGCATACCGTGATTCAGCACGGGAACCGTCAAATCGTGGCACTCACCGCAGAATTCGGACGTTTGGATGAACGTACTTTCGTAGGTGGTGTGTTCCGGCGAAAAGGCCTGGTCCTGGTAGTTGTAGGTGCCATCGGCATTTTGAGGCGGACCAATGGGTGCTTCAAAGTGAACAGGAACAGAGCCATCAGGCGCAAATACTGGCTGCCCGCTCACGTCGTTTCCCAGGCTGTCACGCCACCCTGGAGGAAAGATCCCGTAGGTTTGGCCTGTGTACGTCGTTCCATCCAGGGGCACGTCGTTGAAGTAAACAGCGGACGTTCCCCCATATTTCCCGCCGTAGTTCATGCCGTCAAGGATTTGCAGGGTGGCGTCCCCGTAGGGCATTCCGGCATTGGGGCCGTCCGGGTATGGGTTGCCTTGATGGGGCCAATCGCTAAGGCCAGCCATCATGTTCCAGGCCGGGTCATTGGGGTCTAAGTCAGCCCGCTGTTGGGTGACGCCACCAATGACGCGATGGCAAAATTCACACATGACGCCTTCGTCATCTGTGGAGAGGACGATGCTGTGAATGGCATTGCTGGCGTCAGCCTTGCCAGCAAGATTGGGATCGGTTCGCCCGGAATACCAGGCGTTGGGGCTGTGGCAGCGAATGCACACGTTGCCGGCGCCATCTTGCCCGGTCAAATCCAGGACATTCTGGTTGACAATTTGCTGATTGGCCCGGAAGACCGGATCGCGCATCGCGCTGGCCATCGCTGTACCGGCCCAGTTGCCAAAATGACCGGCTTGCTGGTCAATCGTTCCGCCATGACAGGCGGCACACGTTACAATAAACTCAAACGTGTTGTACGGAGCTGGGAAGGTGATATTAGCCAGCTCTTGCTGCTGCGTGCCTGGATTAGGCACGGCAACGCCGACAGGAGCTGAGCGGCCGCCCGGCACATCAGCGTAAATCACGCCAAAGGCAATTAAAGCAATGCTAACGATGGCGATCAGCAAACCTGATAGACGTAAATATCGTTTCCACGAGGATAAGGGTTTATTTGGATTGGGTTTCATTATTACTTTTCTCCCACGATTATGAAGACAAAAGATTATTGTCCCTGTCCCAGAGAATTGGGCATGTTTAGCGCACCTTCAAATTGGGCGTTACCGGAAAATGTTCCTTCTGAGCGGTACCACTGCCCGCCGGCCGGAGAAACCAGGGTTTGCATTGGCGCATTAAATTGCCTGGTCTGGTTTTCGGGGGCCAGGGGGTTGAAGGTAAGTTCTGTAGATAATGTGCCTTTGACGATGTAAGGATTGTGCCGCACCTCGGTGGCGTCGGCTGGGGCATTGACATCGACTACTGTCCATTCGCCATGAACGTACCAATTGCCAGCTTTTTGGCCGGGCATGTCCTCTCGCGGCGAAAACGCCGTCAGAGTCAACTGTAAGTATCCTTCCTTGAATGTGGGATTGTTCTCAGAAACGGCATAGGCTTTGATCGCGTAATCGGTGTACAGCGTGCCCTGTTCCAACTCGGCCAACTGGCCTTGCGATACGACTTCTGCCTGCGATAACTGCCAGCCAATTTCGCCCAGCATGTTGATGGGCAGTGGAGTCAGTTCATCGATAACCCCGTCAACCGATTTGACCGGCCGCTCTACAGCAACCGGATTCACCTTCCCGCCGCGCGCCCCAAAAATGTTAACCGGCATCGGAATTGGGCCGGCCAACAAGAGTGAGGCTGTCATGAGTAGGGCAGGTAAGATGAATATGCCGATGACTAACTTTTTCTTTAATGACATAGTTTTCTCCTGTAAAATCTATTGGGGTATGTGCCCTCGCTGGCAACTACCAATAAAACCATTAAAACGAAATTCTCAAAGCTTATTCTAAGGGAAATCTCATCTTGTGAAATTGGGGTTTCTTAAGCTTTGTTACGGCCGTCATAACAAAACGGTCTATTTCGCATTTCTCCGTGTAAGGTGGGTGATATTGATATGCTGTTTTCATAACGGGGAGTCAAGGCGTTTGCCAGGCATTGGACAATGATTCGGGGATCGACGGGCTTGATTAGATAATCGCTCACGCCGTAGCCTATGGTCTCTTGAGCGATTCTGAGATCGGCGCAGGCAGTTAAAATCAACACGTCCATGTGGGGGTAGGTTTGGCGAAGGGTTTGTAACAGCGCCACCCCCTTCATGTTCATTAAGCAAATATCCAGGAGTAGTAAGTCGTAGCTCCCTGTCTGTAAGCACTGCCATGTTTCCTGGTCGTTAACGGCCGTAGACACAGCATAACCCACTTGCGACAGCAGGCAGGCTAATGTCGTTCGACTGTTACAATCGTCGTCTACCAATAGAATGTGGGGAATCTTTTCCACAGTTTTTGCTCCCAGAGGCCAAACGTGGGCCACCCAACCTAAATTATGATTATGCTATAACAACAAGGAAATAAGGTGTGAATAATTGTAGAGAAAATAAGGGGGCTACAACGTGCCGGTTTGTTTTGGTTTGTTCCGTTTTGATAAACCTTCAAAATTTATACCGGTAATAACGACATCGAAAACCTGTTTCAAACAGGTTTGGCTCCGTAAACCCAAAATTCATTTTGGGGCAAAGGCAATTACCGATTTAATTAATAAACTTTCATGTAAGCGGAAATGATCTATGTCTTACCCGGCAGCGAAAAATGAGCCTCAGTCATGAAGCTGTTCAGGGG
>JBNKZT010000288.1:0-8017 GCA_050301775.1 Promineifilaceae bacterium (SeqCode) | reverse complement strand
GCCAGACGCTATTGTTTGATCAATGAGTTCTTGCGGATTGGCGGCAAAAGGAGACAGTTCGCATTCGGCCCCGTAGGCCAGGAAATGGCTGGCTTGCGGCTGACGGCGCGGGTTATGAACTTCTTCACCGGTGAGGAGCAGGACACGGCCGTTTTCATTTTCGTAATATCCTTCGACCCCATCCACCCACATATTGTGGTCAGTAACGATAATAAAATCAAGCCCGGCCTTGATAGCATCTTCGGCAATGTTGGCGTGACACTTTTCCCCGTCAGAGTAAGGGGTATGTATGTGCATGTTACCCGTGAGTTCAAACAATTCGGCCACGATTATCCTCTTCCTGAAATAATTACGGACCGCAATACTATCATTTTCAATGTGGTTATCCAAGTCCAAGAGCCATTGATAATGTGAAATCTGCTCAATTGACATACACGGCCGATCTTGTTTCAGGACGGCCGTTCATTTCCAGCAATGTGCCACTTATGTACTCGATGTAGGCGAAAGATGCAGTTGGCTTCGGCAATAGTGCAGTAAGCTTGCAGGTAGAAGAGGTTACCTCGTTCTTCCAGGCGCAGCGAGTAGACGTGGCAGCCTGGATGGCCTCGATCCATTCTGATGAGACAGGATTGCGGGCGGGGGGAAAACGTCGCAGCTGCGGATGGCGCTTCGCAGGCCGGTGATGAGCTGTTCGGTCAGAGCGTCATTTGGGCCTGTGCTTCTGGCGAGACGGGGGCTGAGATCCCTTCCAGTTCGGTGTGGGGTGGCGGGTAGGGCAAGGGGATGATTTGCCCTAGCGTCGTGAGCAGGTGCAGGCCGAGCCATTGGTAGGCGGTGGGAGTAGGCCAACTAGTTGCCGACAGAACGCCAACTGCCTCGTCACCTGGGGCATTGAGCAGATAGTCGAGGCGGGCAGTCCATCTTTGCAAGAGGGGTTGAAGGGTAGGGGTAGCGGTTTCTGCCGGTCACACTGCTTAACCCGTATTCAAGTTATTTAATCTGTAATAAGACGCTCTCGTGAGGTTGCAGGATAATATTAGTCCCCTCATGTGTTTTAAATTCGCTTGATAGGAGTGTCTTAGAGGTCGAACAAATCTTACTTAAATCGATTTTTTGCGTTTCTCCAGTGAAATTAATGGCCACAAATAGACGCTGTCCCTGGGCCTCACGGACATACGCTATCACTTCTTGGAGTACATCGTTGAAAAAAGCCAACGAACCGTTATGCAAGGGCACAAGCTCACGACGCAATCGGAGCAGATGCTTATAAAAATTCAGTGTCGAATGCTCGTCGGCCGACTGTGCCTCAACATTCACCCGCTTATAATCATCAGCCACTGGGAGCCACGGTTCACCGGTTGTAAAGCCGGCATGGGACGACCTATCCCACTGCATGGGCGTGCGTTCCGGGTCACGGCCGAGATCGGCATTTGGTTTATTAATGCCCCAGGGATCAATCCGCTGCTCTAAGGGGATAAAGACGTCGGCCATACCAATTTCATCGCCATAGTAAATGGTAGGAATGCCCCACAAAGTGAGCAGCAGCATAGCCACTGAGCGGTGATTTTCGCGGCCGTAACGTGTGGCCAGGCGATGGGTATCGTGGTTGCCAAAGACAAAGTTTGGCCAACCGCCCTCAGGCAAAACAGCGTAGTATTCCTCGATGAGGCAACGTATCCGGGCAGCGTCCCACGGCGCATAAAGCAGTGTGAAGTTAAACGGAATGTGATAGCCATCGAGCGGTTGGCCGTAGTAGGGAATCAGGTCGCTAAACTCCGGGATACCGGTCTCGCCGATATGCACGCGATCCGGATATTCATCTATCACCTGGCGCATTTGCCGCACCTTTTGCACAGTCTCCGGCTGGAGAAGGCTGTAGCGTGGTTCCAGTTCAAGGCCCCACCTGGCCCAGTGACTGCTCGGTTCGGCCGGCGGATTGTCCCGGTACTGCTCATCTTTCATCAGGCAGACGATGGCGTCCACGCGAAGACCATCCACGCCCCTGTCGAGCCAGAAGCGAATGACGTTATGCATGGCCTCGACAACTTCGGGATTGCGCCAGTTGAGGTCCGGTTGTTCCGGCAGGAAGCTGTGCAGGTAATACTGCTGCGTCTGCTCATCCCACTCCCAGGCTGAACCGCCAAAATTCGCGCCCCAATTGTTGGGTGGAGTGCCGTCCTCTTTTGCGTCTTTCCAGATGTACCAATCTCGTTTGGGGTTGTCGCGTGAACTGCGGGATTCCAGAAACCAGGGATGCTGATCTGAAGAGTGGTTGGGTACGTAATCGAGGATGATTTTGAGATTAAGCTCGTGGGCGGCTGTTAGCAGCCGGTCAAATGTTTCCAGGTCGCCAAACATAGGATGGATGTCACAGTAGTCGGCAACGTCATACCCAAAATCGACCATGGGACTGGGGTAGATAGGGGAGATCCAAATGGCGTCAATGCCTAATGCAACAAGATAGTCGAGACGGTCAATAATGCCTTGCAAATCACCGATGCCGTCTCCATTGGCATCTTGAAAACTGCGGGGATAAATTTGATAGAAAATGGCCGTTTGCCACCATGTCAAATCGGCCGTGCTGCCCGCATGATACGTTTTAGATAAATGATTTTTCATTAAAAATTACCCTTTTACAGCACCGGCTGTTAATCCTTCCACGATCTTTCTCTGGAAGATAAGCACCAAAATGAGCAGCGGGATACTAACCACAACCGCCGCTGCCATAATCTCGCCAAACGGCTCCTGCCTGGCCACCTGACCCGTAAACTGAGCGATGGCCACGGGGACGGTTCGCGCAGTGGGTTCAACGGTGGTGAAGGTCAAGGCAAAGAGATACTCGTTCCAGGCTCCGATGAAGGCCAGCAGCCCGGTAGTCACTAAAGCAGGCGCGGTCAGCGGCAGCAGAATCATGTAGAAGGTTTGGAACGGAGTCGCCCCATCTACCTGCGCCGATTGGAGTAACTCATGAGGCAGCCCTTCAAAAAATGCCGTTAATACCCAGGCCGTGAAGGGCAGGGAAAACAGCAGATAGGTCAAAATCATGCTGCCTATCGCCGGCATATTTAACGTCCGAATCACCGCAAAGAGGCCGGTTAAAACCGACACGGCCGGGAACATCGTCATCGCCAGGATCACGTAGAGGGAGGGCTGTTTCCCCCGAAAGCGTAACTTACCCAGGGCAAACGCGGCAAACGAGCCAATCAACAGCGCCAAAATGGTCGTTGTACCGGCAACGATCGTGCTGTTGACCAGCCCCCGGGTAAACGTCTCATTTTGGAAAACGGCCGTATAGTTACCAAAGTGAAAAGAAATATTCGAGTCAGTAGGGTTACGTGGAATGAATGTAGCGGGCGTCATCTGGAGCTGGTTTTCAGTCTTAAGCGAAGAATTGATAGCCCAATAGAAAGGGAATATCATGTAAATGAAAATAATCGCTATCACGACATAGAACCCGATTCGTTGTAAGGTAGCCATTCGATTCAATATTTGATTATTCATTTGTTACCCCCAGGATGCGGATATACAGGTAAGCAAAGATGAAAATCAAGAAGAAGATGAGCACACTGCTGGCTGATGAGTAGCCCATTGCTTGATTGTTCACCAGTTCATAATAGGTAAAGCTAGCTAAAGAATACCTTTTTTGGGCGAGAACGATTTGGAAGAGGTCGAAGACGCGCAAGGTATCTAAGGTGCGGAATACCAACGCCACGGCAATCGTTGGCCGCAGCAGCGGCAGGGTAATTGACCAGAACTGGTGCAGTTTCGATGCGCCGTCTACGTCAGCGGCTTCATAGATGTCGGCGGGAATAAGCTGTAAACCGGCCAGGATAAGAAGGGCCATAAAGGGGGTGGTTTTCCAAACGTCGATCATGATCATGGCCGGGAGCTGCCACGCCTTTTCCACCAGGAAAGGGATACGGCCGTCACCCAAACCAACGTTTTGCAGAACGACGTTAAAGAAACCGGTTCGAGTCGAGGTGAACATCCACTCCCAAATTCGGGAGGAAACGGCCGTGGGTATCACCCAGGGAACGAGCATCACCACCCGCATCGCCCCGCGACCTTTGAAACTAGAGTTCACCACCAGGGCGATGATGACCCCCAAAACAGTTTCCAAGATGACGGCAAAGAAGGTAAAGCGTACCGTATCAACGAAAGCGAGTACAAAGTCGGGGTCTGTGGCGCCAATCACGTAGCGGACGCCAAACCAATTGAATTGAGAAAGCTCCCGATAGCGGCGTGGTTCACGCGGCAGAACTTCCAGGGCCAGGACGTACTCCGGTTCACCCGTCTCCGGATCAATAGCCGGTTGTCCTGTTTCTGCATCAATCTCCTGTGGCAGTTCCGTAATGGTCATACTCAGCAAGTTAACATAATTCTCTAATCCCACCCATTCTACCGGTTGACCACTGGCCAACCGTCGATCGGTAAAGCTGTTGTAAAAAACTGAAAAGAGTGGGTAAAACCCGATAGCGATCAGGATAATAAAAGTGGGCGCTAACAGCAAATAGGCCAGGCGCTCTTCCCCTTTTGCCAGATCAGAGGGCTGATTTTTTCTTGACTTCTGCGGCGTTGCCGTTGTTATTTCTTGTGCGTCAATGGCGCTCATAAGAGACCTCCAAGTCTTGTCGTCTGCACCAGCAGTGGCTGCGGAAAACAAAGTGGGGTGAAAGGATGTTTCCCCTCACCCCACATTCGACGAACTCGTTTTATACCGGTGTAGGGAGGGTTACGGTGTCCCGGTCGGGAATCCGAGCAAGTCTTCCAGTTCAAGCTCCAGTTCAGCCAATGCCTGGTCCGCATCTACCTCACCGATCAAAACTGAGTTAACAGCGTTGAAGAAGAGCGCTGAGGTGTCGCTGTACTGGGGCGCAGTGGCCGTTGATGGGCGAGCGACAGCACTGGTGAAGACGGGCAGCAAGTTTGCGAACCAGGGATACTTGGCCAGGACTTCTTCATCCTCGTAGAGTGACATGACGGTTGGAATACGGCTGGTCTCAATCGCATTCACTTTCTGCGATTCGGGCGAGGCTATGAAGAGGGCTAACTCGGCGGCCAGTTCAGGATGTTCGCTATATTTGGAAACGGCCAACTGCCAACCACCCAGGGTCGCTGAACCCTTGTCAGAAGCCGGGCCGGCGGGCAAGGGCGCAACGTCGAAGTTGCCGGCAATTTGACTATCCTCAAGGTTGCCGAGCGAGTAAGCATAGGGCCAGTTGCGCATAAAGGCGGCGTTACCCGCCTGCCATTGATTGCGGGCATCTTCTTCGGCGTAGTCGGTTACGCCGGAGGGCGAAATGGTACCCACCCAACCGGCTGCCCGTTCCAAAGCAGCAATGGCGTTTTCATTATTAATGGTGATGATGCCGTCCGGGCTGACGATCGAACCGCCGCCGTGGGAGTCAACCCACTCAAGGGCGTCACAGGTCAAACCCTCGTAGGCGCGTCCTTGCCAGACGAAACCGTCAAAGTCAGGGTTATCGGCCCGCTCGCCTTCCTGGATAGTCGTGGCCATTTCTTCCAGTTGATCCCAGGTGGTTGGAGGGCCATCATAGCCGTATTTCTCAAGGAGGTCTGTGCGGTAATAGAGCAGACCGGCATCGGTGAAGAAGGGGATACCAATCAGCTTGCCGTCAACCGTGTTGTTTTCCACGATGGCCGGGAAGTGGGCATCAACCACATCACGAGCGCCGTATTCATAGAGGTCAACAAAGTGCTCGGCCAGGTCACCAGGCCAGATCACGTCAATCAGGGCCACGTCTAGCTCTGAAGATTGGGCTTCAAAGATTTGGAGGTAGATGCCCAGACGATCTTCAACCGTTTCACCGGCGTTAACGAAATTGACCGTCATACCGGGGTGCATTGCCTCGAACTGAGCTTTGACCCAATCGGAATGGGCCTGGTCATTGGAGCCGTTGACGTAGGCATTGAGGACGATTCCTTCGTCTTCTGTCATAGCTTCTTCAGCCGTCTCCGCTGCGGCCGTTACTTCCTCAGCAGGCGCGGCTTCCTCCGCAGACGCTGCTTCTTCAGCAGGCGCCGCTTCTTCGGCGGCTGGTTCAGCGCCACCGCCACAGGCAGCCAGAACCAACAGCAACAACAGGGCCAACAGAAACGTTAGGTAAGACTTTTTATTGAACATTTTCTTCATTCTCCTCTGGTAAAGCGAGTAAATAAAATAAGCGTCAAATGACGGTGTGCAAAAACTGCCCAAGACGTATTTGATCTTGTCAGGCAGTATACTCGTCACGTGTCTGCTAACTGTCTCAGAGCGCGTTACAAATCGCGTCTCCTGGACTGATTTTTGCTGACTTTGCTTATTTCATCTTTGGGGAAGGGTGTTCCGGGCAGTCGGGAACAAATTGCGAGGGTATCGTTTCACATCCAAAGCGAGAATGAGTCAAACTGAACGGCCGTACCATCAAGGTATGAATCGGGATAAATAAGGCGGTCTATCCCCCCAACGGCATGAAGGCCGATTTGCAAGGAAGTGGTAACCGGAAATGAAATTTGCCCCAGGCTAAACCACGCCTCACCATCTGGGCTGCAGAATGCCTGAACTGTATCGGCTTTACGGGTTAAGCGCATCAAGACCCGGTCGGTAACGCTGTTTTGTGGCAGCAGCCCCCGGCCGATGACAGTTGTCTGATTATCAAGGCAGCCATCAAAGGAAAACTCCCGCACCCCCCGGCTGCCCCAGACCAGACGTAGAAAGTTAAATTTGTCTTTCCACAACAGCAAACCGCCAATCGCCGGTTTGGGGGACTCTGATGCAACCGGCCGACATACTGTTTGGGCCACAAACTCACCGGCAATTGGCCGGAGCAGGCGAGGGGCGCTCAAGTTGAGCTGCCAGATGTCCCGGCCATTGTTGGCCTGCATTTGCAGACCGGATGAAATGGTAAAGGCACAATCGCCTAACGGATCGTGCCACGTCCATTCATCATCTAATAGGGGGGTAAATGAGTCGGAAACGGCCGTATCCCCCCCAATTTCCGTCTCAACATCCAGAGCCGTCTTCAGGAACCATTGTTGGGGGACAGGCATGTATGAAGATTGCCGTGGCAGTTCAAACGCCTCACAATAACGCTTAAAACCGGCGTTGTCTCCCTCAGTTGCCTCATACATCGTTTCCAGTCCGGTTAGCAGGCCGGCAAACAGCGGCCAACGATTTCCCCACCCGGCGACGGGAACAGAGAGGGGACGAAACAGCGCCATCCCTTTTTGAAAGTGGTCTAAAGCTGTTTCAGGCTGGCCCCGCAGCCGGTAAAGTTGGCCAAGAAAATAATGGGCAATCCATTCCGTCCACCAGTAAACATCCGTTGTTGACTGGATCACTGCATGGAGGGCGTTGACTGCTTCAGACCAGTTCTGCCGGCAGAGTTTTACAAACCCGCCATAGAGCAGGGACACAGACCGGTATTTGTCAAGCACGAGCGTTTCAGCCATCTCCAGGCCGCGCTGCGCATACCGCTCTGCTGCGGAAAAATCCCCCAGGTGAATGTAAAGCCAGATGATGTCTTGCAGGAGATACCAAATACGGCGGTCACGCCCTTGCGCGTGATGAAGCGCTACCACTTGTTTGACCTCTGTCTCGGCCGCTTGCAAATGCCCCATTTGAATAGCAAAACTCCACCTTATCTCATGTAGTTCTGCCAGCGTGATCTGGTCGCCATGTTGCTCGGTCCACCCGGTGACTGTTTGCAGCCCTGCGCGGCCTGGTCGAGGCGTTTGCGATAATACGCGCTAATGGTGATGTGCATGTAGGCGGGTCTAAGCTCTTCCAAATAAGGCAGCTTTTCAATGAACTGCGCTGTCTTGTCTGTCCAAACGTAAAACTGCTCCGGATCACCCACGTTGAAGGCGCTTATGGCCAATAATTGGTAGACAAGCGCTGCTTCAACCGATTCAGTTTCTCCGCTCGCCAACAAGGCCAACCCTTTCCGCCCCACCTTTTCCCGTTCCTCGTACTGTGCCTGCCAATAAAACACCTCTCCCAGCCAGTGATAGAGGC
>JBNKZT010000287.1:0-8026 GCA_050301775.1 Promineifilaceae bacterium (SeqCode) | reverse complement strand
CTACAATGCGTACCAAAGGGCTGGCCCAGGCCCAACAATTTAGCTGGGAAAAGGCTGGCCGGGAAACGGCCGTTGTCTACCAAAAAGCGCTAACTGGAGATTAAGAGACTGGAGACTACGAGACTAAAGAGTACCAGACTACTCAACTAATTCATGAGAAGCCGCAATATTCGCAACATCACCATCATCAGCGACCTGATTCTTTTCAACGCCGCCTTTGCGTTTGCCTATGTGGTGCGCTACGTCTGGCAGTGGTTTTTGCCAGTAGAGGAACAGTTTTTTGAGCCATACGGCCGTTACCTCAGCCAGCAAATCGCCTTCAACGTCTTGATGCTGTTCACCTTCGCTCAAGGTCGGGTCTGGCGGCGGCGGCGCGGCGAGTTTTGGATTGATGAGGTATCGCGTATTGGCTTTGCGACGGCTACGGCCGTTACCCTGCTCATGGCCGTCACCTACTTCTTCCTCTCCGAAGCGCCGTTTTCGCGTTTGATGCTGTTCTGGATTTTGCTGTTTGTGGTCCTGTTTTTGGGGCTGGCCCGGCTGGTAAGGCGTTGGGTGCTGTCGGTGCTGTATGGTCGGGGAACGGCCGTGGATCGCGTCCTTGTCCTCGGTTCCGGCGAAACTGGGCGGGGCCTCATCCGCACCCTGCTGGCCCGCCCTGATTTGGGCTTCAAAGCCATCGGCTACCTGCATGATGGCTCACAGGAAAACAACATCGGCCTGGGTCGCATCCCTCACCTGGGCACCTTTGCCGATTTGCCCCGCCTGCTGCAAACCACGCCCAATTTATACACCGTCTTCATTGCCGTGCCCGGCGAAATGTACCACCAGACCACGCAACTGCTGCACATCTGCCAGGAACACGGCATCCCGGCCCAGGTCGTGCCCGATTTGCTCCAGCTGAGTCTCAATCGGGTCGAATTCAACAACATGGCCGGCATTCCCATGTTGGGCGTGCGCGAGGTAGGCATGACCCGCTGGCAGCGCATCCTGAAACGCACGCTCGATCTGGCCTTAATCGCCATTGCCGGGATTCCAGGCCTGCTGCTAACCGGCATCATCGCCATGGCTATCAAGCTGGATTCGCCGGGGCCGATTTTATACGCCGCGGATCGGGTTGGCCGCAACGGCAGGCTGTTCAAAATGTACAAATTTCGCTCGATGGTGGTGGATGCCGACAAGCAAAAGAAGGAACTGGAAGCGCTCAATGAAGCCGACGGCCCCATCTTCAAAATCAAAGATGATCCCCGTCTGACCAAAGTCGGCCGTTTCCTGCGCCGCAGCAGTTTGGATGAACTGCCGCAGTTGTGGAATGTGCTGTTGGGGCAAATGAGTCTGGTGGGGCCGCGCCCGCCGCTGCAAGAAGAAGTCGATCAATACAAGCCCTGGCATTTGCAGCGGCTGGCGGTGATTGGGGGATTGACGGGCTTGTGGCAGGTTAGCGGCCGTTCCGACCTCACCTTCGACGAATTATGCCTGCTAGACATTTACTACATCGAAAACTGGTCGCTGGCGATGGACATCCGCATTCTGCTGCAAACGATACCACACAGTCTATTTGGCCGAGGCGCTTACTGATTGGAAGATAAAATCTTCATTTCTTACGCCGCATTATTGCTCGAATATTTTTATTCAACAACACAAATGGAAATGCAACGAATGCGAGAGGAAAAACAGCTTTTGTAAATTCTGTATATGTCTTGCTAAAAAAATAAACCGTTTTACTAACTTCTCTATAATATCCGTGGTCACCTAAAAAATATTTCCCATCGGCTACATAACCCAGTTCAGCAGTCCCTCCCAATAAAACACTAACGAGAAAGAATAGGACAAAATTTAGTAACACGCCGTAGAAAATAACCAGGGGAATCTGCCCCAATAGCTTTTTGTTATTGAACTGAAATTTCATTTGTCTGCCCCCCTTTAAGCATGTTACGAGAATACCCACATATACTATGAGAACGTCGGTCAAATGCTCACGATTTTCTCGTTGACTATTGGCAATTGACCATTAAAAATTTGCCCGATTTTTACTCTTCATCGGGAATGGAGGGCTGATCAAGTTTGATAACTTCGCCGTGCAAGTTGATGGTGATGCGGAAACCGAGCATCCCCAGCATGTTGCGGGCCTGTTCGGGGACGCCCTGGGCGATGATTTCGTCCATGTTGACGTTGCGCAGGGAGGCGTCGATGGCCGCTTTGGTGAACAGGTCGTCTTTGCCCATCATGTTAAGCATCTGCTCGACGGCCAGTTCTTTGTTGTCTTCCAACTGCTCTAGGAAGAAGCCCAGTACCTGCCGGTCTACTTCTTCGCTGTCGATGTGGCGCTTGAACCCGTTGTCATCAATCACATAAAAGGCGTCGGGGCCGACAACGGCCGTTTCCACCAAATTCTCATCCTCATCATAAACCAATCCCGCAAACATTGCCTGACGTGCCATCAATACGCTCCTCTAGCTCTCGCTCTAAACTCTAGCTTATCATACGATCATAACGGGCAACCTGTTGCCAGGCAATGCCCGATTCACCGATTTCTCAGAAAACACGATTACTGACGCGTATTTTTTGTGGCGTTTCAATATTTGAGTTATCCACTGCTTAAATATTTTTCGGCAATAAGATTTATCCGCAGATTTCGCCGTTTACGCAGATTTTTGTCTGGTAATTGCACCCAATCTGTGCAATCTGCGAATTACCGATTTTATTTCTGAACTTTCATGAATTCCCGAATCCTTGCCCCATAAAAACTCAAAGAGCCCATATGATACAAGCATTTAAAGGGGCTAAAATATCGTGGACCAACCTATTAATAAAATATGATTCACTGTTGCAGCGAAAAGCTGAATTTTGGTAAACTTACTGATTTATACTAACATCGGTCATAAAGTGACAGAATGGATACCCGCCTTCGCGGGTATGACAACCTCTGGCAACTGTCATTCCTGCGAAGGCAGGAATCCATGCTTCAAAATGCCAGATTATGCCCATGCTGAGTATATTAATCCCTCACAAAACTGCTTGTTGGCTATAAAAGTGTGTGATATGCTATTTTTTAACGCGCTGCGTCAGGCGCTTTGTCATGTTTAGTACATAAGGAGATGGCGAGTGTCCCCATTTACGAAAGATAAAATCCCGCTTTACGAATATTCATTAAAAGAAGAAATTGCCAGCAGCATAACCCACGGCATTGGCGCCGGGTTAAGCGTGGCCGGTTTGACGCTTTTGGTTGTGCTGGCAGCCATTTATGGTGATGTCTGGCGTGTTGTTAGTTTTAGCATTTTTGGCAGCACATTGGTCATTTTGTACCTGGCTTCGACTTTGTACCACAGCTTCCAAAACCCACGCATTAAACGCGTCCTGCGCGTGCTGGATCACGCTTCAATTTATTTACTGATTGCCGGATCATACACGCCATTTTTGCTGGTAAGTATGCGCGGTGTGTGGGGCTGGACGATGTTTGGGGTTGTTTGGGGGCTGGCTTTGATGGGCGTGGCATTTAAGGTGTTTTTTATTGGTCGTTTCGAGGTGTTGGCAACGGCCGCTTACGTACTCATGGGCTGGCTCTGTGTCATTGCTTTCAAAGAAATGCTGGTCAGTGTGCCGCCTGGCGGGATGACTTTCCTCATTATTGGCGGCGTGGTCTATACGGCCGGTGTTATTTTCTATGCCTGGCATAAGCTGCCTTACAATCATGCCATCTGGCATTTGTTCGTCTTGGGTGGCAGTATTTGCCATTTCTTTGCGGTGATAAATCTGCTGCCTTTATAATGGGCTGGGGGCCAGAGTCTAGAGACTGGAGATTCTCGGCAGTCTCTAGTTTTTAGTAAACGCCCTGTTTCGTCTCGGCAATTAAATGATCGACGACAGCTTTGAGTGCCTCTTCACGGTTCTCATCACCGCCGTGCTGCTGGTAAATGGCTAGCTGGCGGTCGGCACTGGTGCCATTTTTAAGGATAGTGCGAATGTACGTCACTTCCTCGCGAATGCCATAATCATCCAGCACATCATCCAATAATTCCAGCAGATCTTCCATGAGAACACCGAAGGGTGTTTCTTCTGACTTACCAAAGTCAATGAGATTGCCATGAATGCCATAGCGGACGGCACGCCATTTGTTTTCGCTGATATGGACGTGGCGATAGCGGCGCCATTCCATATTGTTTTGCCGTAATTTGAGCAGTTTGGCACAAATTGCCTGGAATGTGGCCGCGATGCAAACAGTCTCATCGACTGTGGTGCAAATATCGGAAATACGGAATTCAAGGGTGTTGAAGATGGGATGCGGCCGTATATCCCACCAGATTTTGGCCATTGTATCTCCTTTGCCAAAGGCGCCTACTTTGGCCATTGTTTCTTCGTAGCGTTTGTATTCGCTCCAGGAATCAAACGAGTGGGGGATGCCGGTCCGAGGCATGGATTCAAAGACGACGCTGCGATATGATTTGAGACCCGTGTTACGGCCGTGCCAGAACGGCGAGCTGGTTGATAAAGCCAAAATATGCGGGATAAAATAGCGGGCTTGATTCATGATATCAATGATCATATTTTGGGTTCTCGAATCAGGCTCTACCCCTGGTTCTACAAAACCAACGTGAACATGCATGCCAAAAATTAATAGACGACGGGCTACCCCCTGCATATCATCCAATAATTCCTTGTAGCGTATACCTTCAGTAATGTTTTGCTCATCCCAGCGGGCAAAAGGATGGGTGGATGCGGCTACAATAGCCAGACCGTTGGCATCAGCCATATCACAAACCGCCCGGCGTAAACGCACAATTTCTTGCCGAACCTCTTTGATGTTGTAACAGATGCTGCTGCCTACTTCGACCTGAGATTGCATGAATTCCGGTTTCAAGTGCAATTTGGATTCCCGCTCTTCGTCTTGTGAAATTAACTCAGAAATGTAAGCGTGCAGGTTGCGGGTTTGGGGGTTGATGATTTGATACTCTTCCTCGACACCAAGGGTTAATGGGTGGGGTATTTGAGCCATTAGAGCCTCCGTTAATTGATGGGTTAAGATGAACGAATGAATCAGAGTGGGCGTGGAAATCGTTTCTCTAGTTTAGAGAGGAAAAGGCGATGATGCAAAAAGTGGGGGGAAACGGCCGTTTTTCCCCCACCTGAACAAACACAAAGGCGAGCCACCGACTCGCCTTTGTGTACCAGGGCCAAATTAACTTCTACCACCCTAACAAAAATTCCACCAGCAGCCGCACCCCAAAGCCGGTGCCGCCAAACGGAATATAGCCACTTCCCTTCTCCGCCAGGGCCATGCTGGCAATGTCCAGGTGCATCCAGGGATAATCGGTGAACTGCTTGAGGAAAATGGCCGAGGTACACACGCCGCCAAAACGGCCGCCGCTGTTTTTGATGTCGGCCACATCCGATTTGATGATTGTCAGGTAATCATCCCACAGCGGCAGCGGCCAGACCCGTTCATGGGTGATTTTCCCAGCGGCAACCATCTTGTCTTGCAGCGTCTCATCGGTGCTAAACAGCCCGGCGGCCATATTTTCACCCAGGGCGATAACGCAGGCGCCAGTCAGCGTGGCCAGATCGATGACAGCTTTGGGCTTGTATTGTCCAGCATAAACCAGCCCATCGGCCAGGACCATGCGACCTTCGGCATCGGTGCTGATAATTTCGATGGTTTTACCGTTGCTGGCCGTGATGACATCGGCCGGACGATAGGCGTTGGCGTCGGGCATGTTTTCGGTACAAGGCGTAATGCCGATGAGACGCAGCTGTACATCGAGCATGGCCGCCGTTTTCATGGCTCCCAGCACGGCGGCTGCCCCGCCCATGTCTGATTTCATCTTGCCCATACCGGCCACCGGTTTAATGGAAATGCCGCCGGTATCAAAGGTAATGCCTTTGCCGACCAAGACGATGGTATCGAGGTCTTCCCGGTCGCCGTTATGTTCCAGGATGATGAATTTGGGCGGTTCGCCGGCCCCTTTGGCGACGGCCAGGAATGCGCCCATGTTTCGTTTGGCGGCCCATTTGCGTCCGCCGACGGTTATTTTGAGATTGTGAGTGTCGGCGATTTCTTGAGCGGTCTGGGCCAGGCGGGTGGGTGTGGCGACGTTGGGCGGCATGTTGACCAGGTCGCGGGCCAGGGTAGTTCCGGCGGCAATGGCCACGGCCGTATCCACTCCACCTTTCATCGCCGCCAGCTTACTTTCATCAAATTCCACAATCGTAAATGATTTAATCTCGTTTTGCGGCTCTTTTTCTTTGGTGGCATCGAAGCGGTACAGGGCCAGCAGCGTCCCTTCGGTGGTGGCCTGGGCGGCTGCGCCCCCTGGCAGTCCGGCAATACCGGCTCCATGCACAATGGTAGCGACGGCTTGGGCGTTGAGGTCGCGGGCACGGGTAACGGCCGTTGCCGCTGCCTGCCGAACCCCTTCCAAATCAAACTCATCCTGTTTGCCCAGCCCGGCGATTAGTACCCGTTTGGCGGCAATCAGACCGCGCGGGTAGACAACCCCCACTTCCCCAGCCTTGCCGCTGATGTCGCCATTAGCGATGAGTTCACTAATCGCGCCGTTGAGTGCCTTGTCTACTGCGCCGGTCGCGCCGCTGGGAGCGGTGACGCCTTCAAACAGGTTGACAATGATGGTGTCCGCCGTTTGTTCTTGAATACTACCTTGAATAATTTGTACTTCCATCGTGGGTTCCTTTTCTAGTGGGATTGTAAAGTCCCTATTGTAGCGGTAGATTGGTGGGCGCACGAACAAGTTGTCATTGAATTCACCGGCAGGCCAGGTTGACCTGCCTACGACAGCGCAGAGGGGCCTCCCAGGCCCCGGCTTATGGAAGGATAGATTGGTGGCAGGCTAGACAAGAAACGGCCGTTTCGGTATCCTACATTAGAAATAACGATGTAATTCGGCTGCTGGAGGTAAGTGATGCAATTACTCATCATAGGTGGAACACGTTTTTTAGGTCGGGCGCTCGTCGAAGCGGCGCTGGCCGCCGGACATAAAGTAACCTTGTTCAATCGGGGACAGAGTAATCCTGATCTTTTCCCGAGTTTAGAACACCTGCAAGGTGATCGGGATGGCGGACTTGATGTACTCAAGGGCCGGCGGTGGGATGCGGTGATTGATACCTGCGGCTATGTTCCCCGCGTGGTTCGGGCGTCGGCAGAAATGTTGGCAACGGCCGTTGACCACTACATCTTCATCTCCACCATCTCCGTCTACGCCGATTTTGCCACCATCGGCATTGACGAACAGTCGCCGCTGGGCACGATGGATGACGAGTCGGTGGAAGAAATCACCGGTGACACGTATGGGCCGCTCAAAGTGTTGTGCGAGCAGGCGGTCGATATGGCGATGGGGATGCGGTCGCTGCACGTGCGTTCCGGCCTCATCGTTGGGCCGCATGACCCAACCGACCGCTTCACTTACTGGCCGGTGCGCGTGGCCCGCGGTGGCGAGATATTGGCTCCTGGTAATCCTGACCAGGCGGTGCAGTTCATCGATGTGCGCGACATTGCCGAATGGACGATCCAGGCAGCCGAGCAGCGGTTGACTGGGCCGTACAACATTACCGGGCCGGATCATCGGCTGACCCTGCAAACGCTGCTGGAAACCTGCCAACAAGTCAGCCAAAGCGACGCTGCCTGCACCTGGGTGGGAGAGAAGGTGTTGTTGGAAAATGAGGTGGCCCCATTTAGCGAGATGCCGCTGTGGGTTCCATCTGAGATGGCTGGATTTGGGACGGTGAATTGTGGTAAGGCGATGGAGAAAGGATTAAGGATACGGCCGTTAACCACCACCATCCGCGACACGTTACAATGGCACGCAGCCCGCCCAACCGATCACCAATGGCGCGCCGGCCTGACCCCGGAACGTGAAGCCGAACTGTTAAGCATCTGGTCCGAATATGAAAAAATAAGTGGGGATTAGGCGTTTGCGGGATTTCCCTTTGAATTTTATCCCCTAATCCCCCAATCCCCGCTTGTCAACGGAGAAAATAACTATGACAAAATACGTAGGAATTTTAACCGCCGGTG
>JBNKZT010000286.1:0-8039 GCA_050301775.1 Promineifilaceae bacterium (SeqCode) | reverse complement strand
AATCCGGGTCATTTTGTTCTCGGCCACGCCATGAGCGACATAGGGTGATTTCTGACCGACGGCGCCATATTGCAAACCTTCGTTTTGTTGTGAGTAGTAGGTCAACTCGTCTTGAAACAAAATGACATACTCCTGAGGGTGATGTAATGCGGCGCTGAAAGCCTGAGCCATCCGTCGTCGTTTCAGGTGTCGTTCGGGGTCAGGACTACGCACATAGCCTGTGGCTTGTTTCAAACCAATCTTGAGCCGTCGCAAAATCTGGTGGACACCAGCCAGTGTACAGTCTTGTAACCACGAAATCACCTGTCGGATGTCTTTGAGCCGCCATCGACTACGGGAGATGCCATGTCGTCGCGGCGAATCGTGCAGCAGTTGCTCGACTTCATCCTTGGCCATTTCTGGTGTGTCAAGGGTCATAGGCGGCTTTGCGGCCCCGCCCTTCATCGATGGACAAACCGTCTATTCCACCCGTTTCGTAGCGGTCAAGCCAGCCATAAACGGTGTCTGGTTGGCGCTGACATAACAGGCCATTCAGAGCCACCCAGCGCCCAGAGCGACCCGCCGCAACCTGTAAAATGGCCGAGGCGCGCTCCCGCAAATACGGTGTATCGGCATGGTCACGCATGTCAATCAGTTCTACTTTTTCTTCGGTTGTTAAGGTAATGGTTCTTGGTTTAGGAATAGCGACCTCCTTGTAGTAATTATGACAAGTCTTTCGCTACTATTATACCAACCCGATTTTGTTACCCGTTTTATTTTTTAAACGCCAAAGAAAAATCGGGTTTCTCTCGCTGATCTGCCATTTCGTCAATTGAATCGGCTAACATTTCGGCAAACGCTTCGTTTTTTGTAGTCAATTCATGAAGGGTCACTTTGGTAACCGGCCGTTCACCGTCAGGCGACAGCCAATAGGGCTGTGCGGTCATGCTTAGATTGTGCCCAGGAAATTCATAACGATAGGCGTCTTCTTCGGACCTTCGGTAAAAACGAATATTTTTGTTCTTAAACACGATTCGAAAGTCGCGTTCAATTTCCTCATAGTTGAAATTCAAGATACGTACCATCGAATTGGCAAAACGATTCTTAAAGATGAATGCCAACGAGATTCTCATGACGGCAAAAACGACAATGAAAAATACACCCGCCACTTCTATCCTGAACCCGAGCAGCACCAAGAGAATGATCAGCAAAATGGAGATTACCGCTGAGACAACCCAAACAATCCTTTGGAAGTGAATGTGTTGTTTTTGCCAACGTGAAGATACCATCCTTAAACTTCCTTTAGCGCAGTTGAGAACTATTCCTTACCGAATGCCGAAGTTTGTCGATTTTGGGCGTAGGCAAACCACAGCCCGGCAGCTGCGCCCATGATGACGGTGAAGATGGTAACGGCAGTTGCGGACGGCAGCCGTCCGACCCCACCCCAATCATAGACCAGATGCCGCCCTTCCAGCAGGGTCAGCGCCAGGGCGGCTTTGACGAAGGTGGCGGCAAAGTAAGCGGATAGGGTGGTGAGTGACGGCCGTTTCTGCCACAGATGCAGCCCACTCATCACCATCGCTATCAGCAGCGCCAGGAACAGGGCGTAGGTAAAATTGGCCTCCCGCAGCGGCCGGAAAAACAGGCCGAAATAGAGGCCAAGCGCTCCGCCGGTTAGCGCATAACGGGTCAAGAGTTGGTTTGGTTCACCTTTTTTCATCATAAAACCTTCGGTTTAGAGATTGGAGATTAGAGACTGGAGATTGAAAAGTCTCTAGTCCCCAGTCTCCGGTCTCCTCTATGATTGCCAATACTTCTCAATAAGTACCGCTTCCGCCTCGTTGGTCCAGAAGCCGTCTTCATCCAGTTTGGCGGCGATGTCGGGCATCTTTTCGTCTAGTTCATCCAGCCCCATCAGAGGCAGGTCGGGGATTTGTGGGAAGATGACCACTTTGCCGGGGAAACGGCCGTCCATCATCGCTTCAATCCCTTCCGGTGCAGCATTCATCCCGCCAATCGCCGCCACCAGGCGACCCGGTGAGAGCGAACCTTCCAGCGCCCGATCCATCACCAAACGTTGGTCATTTAACGTCAGGCCGGAGGTGCCGGTGAACTGGGCATTGTGCAGATAAACGTCGCTCAAATCCAACGGTGCGTAGGTCCCGTTGGGTACGCCGGCAAAAAAGACCAGCATTCCATTGGGATTTGTTACGGTGGCTGCTTCGGCCATGAGTGAGGCCACCGGTACGCTGACGACCACGTCATCGACCCCCATCTGGTCGGTGGCCTGCATGACAAAATCGTACAGTGTTTCGTCGCCGGCGGTGGGATTAAAGACGAGAAGGGTACGGCCGTTTTTCTGTGCCAGCGGGGCAAATCGTTCCTTAATGGCCGCCAGCCGGATGTCGTTGATTTCGGTGGCGATAATTAAACGCGGCCCGTTGGGCAGTTCCATCGCCCGCTGCACGTGCATCTGCCCCATCGGTCCGCCGGCGCCAATAACGACGACCGAGCCGTGCGGATGCAGTTCGCAGCGATTGCGCGCTTCGCCATACGAAGCGGCAATGTCCGGCCCGCGATTGCCGATGTAAGCAGTGTAATCGTAGTGCATCCGGCCCATGTCAATCTGCGACAGGCCGTCCAGCGGTGTTTCGCCGACCATATTGAACGTGCCCCGCCGGGCGATCAGTTTAGCCGCCGCGCTGATCATCTCGGCCGAACGGGGATCGAGGACGACAATGTCATCGAATCCTTTGCCGCCGGTCAATTCTTCGGAGAAAGTCAGGTATTGGTCCGGTGTCAGGCCATCGCGGGTGATGATTTCGGCTTCGGTTTTGCCGACCAATTCTGCCACTGAAGCAGGAACGTCGGTCAGGACGATGGTGGCCGGTGCTTCCAATCCGGCCGAAAACTGGTAATCGCGTTCATCACCGGGGCGGCCAACGATCCACATTTTGCCGCCCGCTTTTGGCTCCAGCCGCCGCCGCTGGGTGTAGGAGGCCATCACACAGCCCCACGGTTCCATCAGCGATGATTCGGCAAAGCCCAGGTCGCCTTCCAACGGCAGGAGGCAAGCGCCTTCGTCGGTTTCCAGCACTTCGGGGCCAATCAGGTGGTACTGGATGAGGCCGCCGGGTACGGTGTAGCCGTAGGCGGTGCTTTTGCCCTGTTGGTAGATGTCGGGCTGGACGGCCAGCCGCTGCCCCGGATGGTAGTGATCTTGCAAATCTTGGCCGACTTTGATGAGGGTAATGGCGACTTCGTGGCCCAGCCGGGTCGGTTCTTGGGCTAAATCGCGGTTGTACAGTTTGGGGTGACTGCCGCCTTGTTTGATCAGTTTGACGTCGGAAAAGCACATGCCGACGCTGTCTACGCGGACCAGCAGTTGGTCGTCGCCCGGTTTGGGGATGGGGAATTGTTCGGGACGGCCGTTTCGGCCAATATTTTCGACGCCCGGCCCATACATATTCCAGGCCCAGGTTTGGTCAGGCAGGGAATAATTGGCCGAGCGGTAAAGCTCGTATTTAGATGTCATGGTTACCTCTAGTTGGGCGAATTGTTAATTCGCCAGCGATTTATATGAAAGTTTATTAATTAAATCGGTAATTGCCTTTGCCCCAAAATGAATTTTGGGTCTACGGAGTCAAACCTGTTTAAAACAGGTTTTCGGTATTAGACGTCGAATTCATTCGATGTCGTTATTACCGATATAAATTTTGAAGGTTCATTCAAATCGCTTTACATTTATGTTGTAAGTGCTCTCACTTCGGGAGCTGTCGCACAATTTAACGCCTGTTGAGCGAGAGATTTAGCTTCGTTGAGCTGCAAGGAGCGCACCTGCGCTTTCACGGTGGGGATAGCCGGGACACTGACGCTCAGTTCATCTACGCCCAGCCCGATGAGGATGGGCACGGCCTGGGGATCGGCTCCCAGTTCGCCGCAGACGCCGACCCATTTGCCGCAAGCGTGAGCGGCTTCGACCGTGCGACTAATCAGGCGCAGGACGGCCGGATGCAGCCCATCCGATTTGCCAGCCAGGGAAGGATGCATCCGGTCCATAGCCAGGGTGTACTGGGTCAGGTCGTTGGTGCCGACTGAGAAAAAGTCCACTTCCGGGGCGAAGGCGTCGGCCATCAGCGCCGCCGATGGGATTTCGATCATGATGCCCAGTTCAACCGGCGGCATGTTAAGTTCGTTGCGCAGTTCTTCGACCATGGCCCGCGCCGCCCGCCATTCGGCAACGTCGGCGACCATGGGGAACATGATGCGCAGTTTGCCGAACGTGGTCGCCCGCAGGATGGCGCGAAGCTGCTGGCGCAGTAAATCGGGCCGGTTGAGGCAGAGACGGATACCGCGCTCGCCCAGGAACGGGTTGGCTTCGGGTGGTACTTCGATGTAGGGCAGGGGTTTGTCGCCGCCGATGTCCAGGGTGCGGATGATGACCGGCTGGTCCTGCATGGCCTGGGCCACGTCGCGGTAGACGGTGAACTGCTCTCCTTCGGTGGGCGCTTCGGCCCGATCCAGAAACAGGAATTCGGTGCGCAGCAGGCCGACGCCTTCCGCGCCGGAGGCCATCGCCTGCTGGGCGTCGGCCAGGCCGCCGATGTTGGCCACGATTTCGACGCGGTGGCCATCCTGAGTAATGGCTGGATCGGCGGCTCTTTTTTCGGCGGCGTCGCGTTGGGCCTGCCACTGTTGTTGGGCGGTTTTGGCTTGAGAAACGGCCGTTTCATCCGGCCCAATCGTCAGCATTCCAGTCGCGCCATTGACAATGACTTGCGTGCCATCTTCAATTTCCAGCACCTTCTCTCCGGCGCTGACGATGGCCGGCAGGCTGAGGGCGCGGGCGATGATGGCTGAATGAGCGGTGGGACCGCCAACGGCCGTACAAAAGCCGAGTACTTTGTCTTTATCGAGTGCGGCCGTATCCGACGGCGATAGGTCGTGGGCCAGGATGATAACCGGATGATCGGGCAGCTTGTGGCCTTGATCGTCGGCCCCGACCAGTAGACGCAGGACGCGGTAGCCCACGTCATGCAAATCGGCGGAACGGGCGGCCAACAGCGGGTCGTCCAGCCCGGCGACGAGTTTGGCGCGGGCGTCAATGGTCGCCTGCCAGGCCTGGGCGGCGCTTTGCTGGCCGTTGATTTTGGTCAGGACGGCGTCCAGCAGGTCGGGATCGTCCATTATTTCCAGGTGGACGTCGAAGATGTCGGCTTCGGCGGATGCGTCGCGGGCCAGCATTTCTTTGCGTAAGGCATTTAACTGGCCGCGTGCTCTTTCAATAGCGCCTTGCAGCCGGGTTTGTTCAGCCGAGGAACCGGCAAAGGTTTCTTCAATTTCTAATTCTGATTGTTTGAGTTGGTAAGCCGGGCCGATGGCGATGCCTGGCGCGGCGGCGATGCCCTGGATTTGGTTATCGGTTATTGGTTGTTGGCCGTTGCTGGGCGGCGGCTGTTGGGCCGGTTGGGGCTGGGCGGCGGCTTCGATGTGTTCGCTTTCGCCCAGGCCGGAGAGAACGGCCGTTTCCAGCACCTCCATTGCCTCATCTTCATCTACCCCATCAACCAGGATACGAATTTCACTGCCGGTTTCCACCCCCAGTGTGAGCATGGAAATGAGGCTCTTGGCATTGGCTTTTTTCTCGCCATGCTGCACGCGAATATCCGACTTGAACTGCTTGGCTGTATTGACGAATATCTTGGCTGGACGGGCATGGAGACCAGTCGGGTTTTGAATAACGATGTCTAATTGTTTCATGTAACATGCCCCAATAATTTACTGGAAACTCCAAAGTTTCCGGTAAATTTAAGCTTCTTCCGTTTGTTCTTTGCCCAACTCGGCCAAAATCAGCGCCGGGTCAGTGGTATGGATAAGAGCGTCGGTCATCGCTTCATCCTCGATAACTTCGGCCAGGTTGGCCAGGACACCGACGTGTTCATCGGCGGCAGCGGCGATGCCGATAATTAGATATGCTTTTTCGCCGTCTTCCCACTCGACGCCTTGCGGAATTTGCAGGACGGAGATACCGGTCTGGAGGATTTGGCCGCGGTTATCAAACTGGCCATGCGGGATAGAAACACCGTTGCCCAGGTAGGTGGACATGGTTTCTTCGCGGGCCAACATGCCGTCCACGTAAGCCGGTTCGACGCAGCCGCTTTGTACAAGTAGTTGACCTGCCTGGCGGATAGCATCGGATTTGTCAACGGCCGTTGCCCCCAATTGAATTCTGTCTTCTGCCAGAATAGCCATGACTTAATCCACCGTATCCACGATCTCGCCATTGTCTGTGAAGGCAGTGACCACACGGTCGAAGGCAGGATCGTTTAAGAATTGGCTAAACGTGACGACGACCGCTTCTGGCGCTTTGCTGCGAGCCACTTTGGCCAGCCCTTTGTGGACGATGATGACCTGAGCGTCGGTGGGCACGGCTCGAACCGGTTTGTGGACGACGGTGACGCCGTCAACCTTGGCTTTCTTTAATTTCTTTTTGAGCGCGTTGACGCTCATCAGGCTGGAACCCATGCCGGCTTCACAGGCCAGAATGATCGTTTTTACTTCGGAGGCTGAGATGGAACGAGACATTTGTTTTCTCCTTTCAGTTAAAAATGGTTAATGGTGAATGGTTGACGGTAAATGGTAGGCCAAGGGCGCCAAACATTAACCATTGAGAATTCACCATTAACCATTAAAGGGTATTTAGGCTAATCCGGGCACACCGGCGGCTTCCGCTTCCATTTCTTCCACTTCATCCGATTCCTTGACCGGACGAACCCGCAAGATGAAAGCACCGACAGCGGTGGAAACGGCCGCACCAATCAATACCCCGGTAAGGACGGCAAAATGCTGCCCACGTGGAATCACTGCCAGGTAAGCAAAGATCGAGCCGGGGGACGGGGTGGCTACCAGACCAGCGCCCAAAATTGTGAACCACAGGTCGGCGGCAAAACCACCGGCAATTGTTGACAGAATCATGATGGGATGGGCCAACACGTAGGGGAAATAAATTTCGTGAATCCCGCCCAAAAAGTGTATAATCATGGCGCCCGGTGCTGACTCCTTGAGAAGACCTTTACCCGCAATGTAGTAGGCAATCAAAAGGCCAAGCCCGGGCCCTGGATTTGTTTCCAACAGGAAATGAATCGCTTTGCCAGATTGTTCCACGGCAGCCACACCCAACGGAGCCAAAACCCCATGATTGAGCGCATTGTTCAGGAACAAAACTTTGGCTGGTTCGATGATGATGGCCGCCAGGGGCAGGAGCCGCGCGGAAACCATCCAATCGACCAGTGTGCCAGCGGCATTGCTAAAGGCGGTGACGATGGGACCAATCACGATGTTGCCGAACAGGGCGAGGATGACGATCAAAATACCGGCGTCGAAGTTGTTAATTAACATCTCAAATCCAACTGGGATTTTGTCTTCTAAAGCGTCATCAATTTTCTTCATGGCCCAGCCACCTAACGGGCCCATAATCATTGCACCCATGAACATGGGAATGTCGGCTCCGACAACGACACCCATCGTGGCAGCGGCACCAACGACACCGCCGCGATGACCATGAATCATCTTGCCACCTAAATACCCAATCAGAATCGGCAAGAGATACAAGATCATCGGGCCGACCATTGCGCCGAATTTTTCATTGGGGATCCAGCCTGTGGGAATAAACAAGGCGGTAATCAAACCCCAGGCGATGAAGGCGCTGATGTTGGGAATAATCATCCCGGCTAAAAAGCCACCAAACTGCTGAATTCTTTCTCTCATTTGTTTTCTCCTTTCTCTAAAATTTGTTTTGAGAACTTTGCGGACAGGGCCGCGCTTAAAAAAGATTTTGGAATGTAGGGGCATTCCTTTTCACAAGTAACGGTCGGAACGTTACGGTGTAAACGAATTTGGGAGATGCAGTCTTTTGCCACGAATTACACGAATGTCACGAAAAATAGGTTTGAATTTGTGAAATTCGTGCCATTCGTGGCAGATATTGGACATGTTAAGTTCGGTATGTTCATCAGGCCAGCCATTGGGTGATGGTTTCGATGTCTTCCGGCAGGAGCAGC
>JBNKZT010000285.1:0-8050 GCA_050301775.1 Promineifilaceae bacterium (SeqCode) | reverse complement strand
TGAAATTGCCGGGCATAGATGGGTTCGAGGTTTTGCGCCAGATCAAGGCTGCGCCGGTGCTCAAGCGCCTGCCCGTTATCATTCTCACTTCCTCCAAAGAAGACGGGGATCGCATCCTGTCCTACGATAGTGGGGCCAATAGTTACCTGGTTAAGCCTGTTTCGTTCCAAGGATTTCTGGATGTTGTGCGTCAAATCAAAGGCTACTGGCTCTCTTTGAATGTCGAGCCGCCGTTGGAGGGACCATGACCAAACCAATTACCATTCTATACGTGGACGATTACCCGCTCGACCGTGAATTAGTGCGTGATGTGCTGGAAAAAGAGGACGGCGGATTTCAGGTCATTGAGGCCGCTTCTCGCGCGGAGTTTGAAAAGCGGCTGGTGGAAGGCAACTATGATCTCGTATTGAGTGATTTCAATATCTTAGGCTTTGAAGGCTTGCAGGTGATTGATGCCGTCCGGGCCAAGAAAGACCACTTGCCGGTGGTCATCCTCACCGGCACCGGTTCGGAAGAGGTCGCGGTTGAGGCGATAAAACGCGGTGCGGCCGATTACGTCGTCAAAAAGCCGCACCATATTCAACGGCTGCCGTTGACCCTCCGGACAGTGCTGAACCGGGTGCGGGTAGAGTTGGCGTTGAAAGAACAACACTCGACCTTACAGAACATCATTGACAACGTCAATGCGCTAATTTTTTCTATAGACCGGCAATACCGATACACCAGTTTTAATCTGGCACATGCCGCAGCCATGAAAATGCTCTACGGCGCGGAAATCGAACGGGACCGCAGCATGTTGGACTATATGACCGTGACCGAGGACCAAGAGGCTGCCAGGCGCAACCTTGATCGGGCCTTGGCCGGCGAGCAACTGGTGGAGGAGGCATATTCGGGCGAAGAATCCCACTCGCGGCGCTATTTTCGAGTCTCCCACAGTCCCATCAAAAACGAAGCGGGCCAGATCATCGGCGTGGCCGTGCTGGCCCAGGATATAACCGAGCGCAAGCAGACAGAAGATGCACTACGTGAAAGCGAGAGAAAAACTCACTCGCTGATCCAGAAGGTTCAAACTGCTATTGTGCTTCATGATGGCAACGGCCGTATCCTGGCCGGCAATCCTATGGCCCAACGCCTGCTCGGACTTTCTGAAGATCAACTCCTCGGCAAAACTCTGATTGATCCGGAATGGCATTTTCTGAGGGAGGATGGGACCGTTATGCCTGTTGCCGAATACCCGGTCAGCCTGGTACTCGCCTCACGGCAGCCGCTCAGGGATTATGTGGCGGGCATCTGTCGGCCGGATCAGGATGAGACCACCTGGGCTTTGGTAAACGCTGAACCGGAATACGACGATGCCGGCGAAATTGCCCGGGTTATCGTTTCTTTTATAGACCTTACCGGGCGCAAACGGGCGGAGGAAGCGCTGCGAGACAGTGAGCGCAGGCTGGCCGAATCCCAGCGGCTGGCCCATGTTGGCAGTTGGGAGTTGAACCTGATAAACAACGTTCTTAAGTGGTCCGATGAAATCTTTCGGATATTTGAGATTGATCCTCAAAAATTTGGGGCCACTTATGAAGCATTTCTGAATGCAATTCATCCGGATGACCGGGAAGCCGTTAACTTTGCTTACACCAACTCCCTAAAAACCAAAACCCCCTATACCATCGACCATCGCCTTCTTTTTGCTGACGGACAGATTAAATATGTCCATGAGCAGTGTGAAACTTTCTATGATGGTGATAACCCTATCCGCTCAATAGGAACAGTACAGGACATTACTGAACGCAAGCTGGCAGAAGAAGCGTTGCACCGTCTAAACCGTAAGTTACTCGCCATAAGCAATTGTAACCAGGTTCTCATGCGGGCCGTTGACGAGCCGACCCTGCTCAACGACATCTGCCGCATTGTTTGCGACGAAGCAGGGTACTACATGGCCTGGGTGGGATACGCCGAGCCAGATGAAGCCAAGACCGTGCGTCCTGTTGCCTGGGCCGGAGTTGAAGAAGGGTATCTGGCCACCGCCAATATTACCTGGGCCGATACGGAACGCGGATGGGGGCCGACCGGCACGGCCGTGCGCACCGGAGAGATCGCCTGCATCCAGGATTTTACAACTGATCCCAAAGTCGCTCCCTGGCGTGAGAACGCCCTGCCGCGCGGTTATCGCGCCAGCATCGCGTTGCCCCTCAAGGATGAAAATGGCCACACCTTCGGCGCTTTGTGCATCTATTCCACGGAGTCGAACGTCTTCACGCCCGACGAAATACAACTTTTGGAGGAACTGGCCGGCGATCTGGCCTTCGGCGTCACCACCCTGCGCATCCGCTCTGAGCGCAAGCGGGTGGAGGAGGCACTGCGTGAGAGTGAAGAAAGATATCGCCTGGTTTTCGAGAATTCACCGGTTTCGATATGGGAAGAGGATCTTTCCAGAGTGAAGAGCCTATTTCATAACCTGAAAAAGGAGGGGGTTACCGATATAGAAACCTACTTCGCTGAACATCCCGAAATTGTTCGGCAGTGTGCTGACTTGCTCAGGATTGTTGACGTGAACCGGGCCGCTCTGGCGCTGCACGGGGCGGCGACCAAGGAGGAGATGCTGGCGGGCCTGTCCAACACCTTTACTCCAGAGTCTTTCGATACGTTCCGGCATGAGCTGGTCTGCCTGTGGAATGGAGAAACGGAGATGATCAGAGATGCCGTTGTCCAAACCCTATCAGGCGAGCCGCGGCACGTGACCGTCTATTTCTCTGTATGTCCCGGTTATGAAGAGACGCTGTCCAAAACCCTCGTATCGCTCATTGACATCACCGACCGCAAGCAGGCAGAAGAAGCTTTAAGCGCATCCGAAGCGGAACTACGCACTTTAATTCAGTCCATGACTGACGTAATAATTGTAGGCAACTCAGAAGGGCGCTACCTGAAAATCGTTGATACGAGTCCATCTCTTTTATACAAACCGCCAAATGAATTGGTAGGAAAGACACTCCATGAAGTTTTCCCCAAAGACCAGGCCGACTTTTTCCTCAACTATATTAAACAAGCCATTAATACTCAAAAGTCGGTCAATTTTGAATACAGTATCCCCATTGGAAATCAAGAACTATGGTTTTATGCGACGATTTCTCCAATGTCCAATGATAAGTTCCTGATGGTTACCCGAGATATCACCAACCGCAAGCAGATAGAAGAAGATATCCACTTGCTCAACCAGGAACTTGAACAGCGGGTTGCCGACCGCACCGCCCAACTGAAAGCAGCCAACAGAGAACTGGAAGCGTTTGCCTACTCGGTTTCGCACGACCTGCGCGCCCCGCTGCGCCACATTGACGGCTTTCTAAAACTGCTCCAAAAGCGAACAGGCGAGGTCCTCGACGAACGCAGCCAGCACTACATGGATACCATCTCCGACGCAGCCAGGCAAATGGGCCAGTTGATTGACGACCTGCTCGCCTTCTCCCGGATGGGACGGCATGAGCTATCTAAAACGCCGGTTGATCTGGCTGCTCTGGTACAAGAGGTCATCGTAGAACTTGTGCCGGAGATGAAAGACCGAACAGTCCACTGGCAAATCGCTTCCCTACCCACCATTACCGGCGACGGGGCTATGCTGCGCCTGGTATTGACCAATCTCATTGCCAATGCCATAAAATTCACCGGAGGGCGTCCCCAGGCGGAAATTGAAGTCAATTATCAGGCAGGCGAAAAAGAGACCATCTTTTTTGTCCGCGATAATGGGGTGGGTTTTGATATGGCCTATGCCGACAAGCTCTTTGGCGTTTTTCAACGCCTGCACCATGCCGAAGAATTCGAAGGTACCGGCATTGGCCTGGCCAGCGTACGCCGCATTATCAATCGGCATGGCGGCCGCACCTGGGCCGAAGGAGAAGTGGACCACGGCGCGACGTTTTACTTTACGCTGCCAAAATAAAATTTTAAGTATCATTCATAATACCGAATGCATGGCAGTAGACTTGTCATCACCAGGTGACTTGGGAACTGCCCGGTAATCAAATCTATTTCAAGGAGGAATATGATGAAAACACAAATTGGTAGAACATTTTTTGCTATAAGAATGATATTGGGAATTGTGATGGCGAGTCTTGTTTTGATCGGCTGTGCCCCCAACGAACCGCCAACACCACCAGCAACAACCACGTCGGTTCCCGTGCCAACCGAGGCGCCTGGCCAGCCGCCAACCGTTATGTCCCCCTCGCCCACGCCGGCCTCTGCTCAAACCGTCCAACAAAAAATCATCAGCGTCTGGACCCACAATCTACCTGGAAGCGTAGAAGGCGACGTACTCATGACGACCGTGAACGAGTTCGAGCAGGCGCAAGGCGATTATAAAATAGAATTAGTGCCCATAGCGCCTGAAATCTATGCGGATCGAGTTACCGGCAGCGCTGAGTCTGGTAGTTCACCTTGCGTATTAGAATTTGACGGTCCATACCTGTACAATTTTGCCTGGCCAGGCTACCTGCAGCCAATTGACCAGTTTGTTTCTGCGGAAATGAAAGCCGATTTTTTACCCTCGATTATCGCCCAGGGAACTTTTAATGGGAAACTCTACAGCCTGGGGCAGTTTGACTCCGGATTGGCGATCTATGGCAATCGTCAATATCTTACGGAGGCTGGTGTGCGAATACCCACCTTTGATGAACCGTGGAACCTGGCCGAATTTGAGGAAGCCCTGGAAAAACTGACCGCCCTGCCTGAGGTAGAGTATGCGATTGATATGAAAATCAATTACGGCCGTGGCGAGTTTTATACATACGGTTTTTCGCCCATCCTCCAATCTTTTGGCGGAGATTTGATTGATCGGCAAGCCTACCAGCAAGCCAGTGGGGTGCTGGATGGCCTGCAGTCAGTTGAGGCAATGCAGCACTTCCAGAGCTGGTTCCAAAAGGGCTGGGCTGGTACATCAATGACCACAGATGACGATTTTTACGTATCTAAAAGAGCAGCCCTCTCTTGGGTAGGTCACTGGATGTACAATCCGTATGCACAGGGCTTAGGGGAAGACCTGGTTCTGCTGCCAATGCCTGATTTTGGGCATGGCCCCAAGACAGGAATGGGTTCTTGGAGCTGGGGCATAACCAGTAATTGCCAGGATCCAGCTGGTGCCTGGACTTTTATCGAGTACTTGCTCTCCTCTGAAGAAATTCTACGGATGACAGACGCCAATGGAGCAGTACCGGCCCGGCAGATGGCTCTGGCGCAATCTAGTTTGTATAGTGAGACAGGCCCCTTGCACCTCTTTGTGCAACAACTCAACAGCGACCGGGCTGTTCCCCGACCCATTACACCGGCATATGGCACAATCTCCACAGCTTTTGCCAAAGCCGTGGAAAATATTGTCAATGGGGCAGATGTCCAAACAGAGCTAACTCAGGCGGCCCAGAAAATCGATCAGGATATCAAGGACCACCAGGGCTATTCGATCAAATAAAGCGGCACGTGTTCTTGGGAGACTGTGGTGAAAGTAACAGGCATCAAATCAAAATTGCTTTTGGCCTTTGTAATAGTCCTCATCGTTATTACCGGACTGAATGTGGGACTAGAAACCCGCTTGACCAATCAACAGAGCGAACGGGAGGCCTTTACCAGCCTGACCCGGCAAACGGACTTGTTACAAAGTGAGTTACAACAAACGACAATTGATCTGCGAGCAATTGCCGAAAAGACAGTTAGCGGAGCCGATAACTTGAGCGACCTGACCACAATATACGCCCAAACACAATATTTAACGATGAATCCTGAGTTAGCCGTAGAAAATGAACGGGGGTTGCTGTTTAACAAAGTCATTTCACTGAATCGGCTTCAGACCATCCTCCAAACAGCCGATTTTTCTAGTGCCGCCGTTTACGCGGGCAATCAATTGAGTCATTACGTCACAACCACTGAGGCAGGCATGATTATACCCCGGCCCGGTAACCAGACGTTGATCAAGGCAGGCCAAGATCAATCTGGGGACATTCAGTTTGACAATTGGCCTAATTGGCCTGAAGGTAATCCACCTCCGTTAATCACACCTCATGTCACGCTGGTTAACCATCCAACAATCTCCTTTGACTTTGACGCTGAGCAGATGGTAGTTTTACAAATCGTCATCCCGGTGCAAGCAGTTACACAAACGGTTATGCTCAATAATATAACTTTAGGTTCTTCCGAAGGGCTTCTGGTTACTGATCCGGCCATCGCCACACCGGAAACATTGAGTCAGAGTACGCCGGACCAAAATAAACCGTTTATCATTGGCGCTTTTGTATTTAAGAAGGTCTTTGACCAGGCATTTCTGGAAGAAGTAGCTCAAAAAACGGGTTTGCTGCCGGCCCTCTACTCACCGGATGGAACACACCAAATCCAAATAGTAGACATGAAAATGGACCCGACGGATCTGGCGCAATGGGTTCAAGAGGCGAAAGCAACAAATAACCGGCAAATGTGGCAGCGCACCCTTGAGGTAGGTCAGGAGACTTATTATCAAACCCTGGCGTTGTGGCAGTTCGAGGAAGAGCCGCAGCTAATTATCGGCTTTGCTCAGTCAGGGGCGAGCGCGGCCCAGAAAGTACGCGAAACTGTCGCTGGCCTGATAGGTATTGCCGGCCTGGTGTTGGCTATTGGCGGCGTGTTGGGCTATATCCTATTTGATCGACTGGTCAAACCAATTGAGACACTAACTGACATGGTTTCCCGCGTTGATATGAGTACCCAAACCGAAGGCCCATCCCAGAAGATTACTTTTTCAGATAAGCTGATAGAGATCGACCTTAAAGCCGATGATGAGGTACAACAACTTACTGCTGCTTTTAATACATTGATCAGGCAACTTCGTCAATCATTTGAAACTTTGGAAGAGCGGGTAGCCGGCCGAACCGCCGAACTGCAAGCAGCCAACAAGGAGCTTGAGGCGTTTGCCTACTCGGTCTCACACGACCTGCGCGCGCCCCTGCGCCACATTGACGGCTATATGGAACTGCTGCAACAACGCATGAGCGGAACGCTCGATAAGCGCAGTTGGCACTATATGTCCACCATCTCTGACGCGGCCAAACACATGGGCGAATTGATTGACGACCTACTTGATTTCTCCCGGATGGGACGTTTTGAACTGTCCAAAAGGCCGGTTGACCTGGGTGTTCTCGTGCGGGAAATCGTTCAAGAATTCGAGTCGATAACGGAAGGTCGGGCCGTTCAGTGGCATATCACCAACCTGCCAACCGTTAAAGGCGACCGGGCCATGCTGCGCCTGGCGCTGGTTAATCTCCTCTCCAATGCCCTGAAGTTCACGAGAGAGCGTGCGCCGGCAGAGATCGAAGTTGGCTGTCAGATGGGCGAAAAAGAGACCATTATCTTCATCCGCGACAACGGTGCTGGCTTTGATATGACCTATGCTGATAAACTCTTTGGCGTTTTTCAACGCTTGCACCACTCCGATGAATTTGAAGGCACTGGGATTGGCCTGGCCAGCGTGCGCCGGATTATCAACCGGCACGGCGGCCGTACCTGGGCCGAAGGAGAAGTGAACCAAGGCGCAGCATTTTACTTTTCGCTGCCCCATTCTACTCAGGGACATAACGATTAAACCCCTTCCCACAGGTGGAGGACAAAATGGAGGGAAATTATTATGAAAATTCAAATCTACACCAATTCTCCAACAGATCATCTGACTTCCGGAGGGACTCCGCAAGGGCATGTAGCGCTTAATAACTACCTGTCTATCCCTGTACTGTTGGCAGGCGAACTGGTTGAACAGATCACCCTCACCAACAAGAAGAGTGGTTACTCAGAAAAGGATATCGCGACTATAAAACGGCTTGGAGAATTCTATCCACACTACCACTTGGAGCAACTATGAACTGGATGCTTGCCAATCACATCCACGAACTGTTGCACATGGCAGCAGCAATGTTCTTCTTCACCGAAGGAGCTTCTGCGCTTTTGGAATACCATAATCTTCGCTCCAATTTTGTGCTGAGTTACAGCGCTATGTGCCTGTGTTCTGCAGGTTACGCTATGCATGTGGTGATTTCACACAATCTGCCTAAGT
>JBNKZT010000284.1:0-8072 GCA_050301775.1 Promineifilaceae bacterium (SeqCode) | reverse complement strand
GGGAAGCACGCATTATCACCAAAGTCATCAATGCCTTTTTCCGCTGGGATTTCAATTCCTGCGAAGCCATTCTCAAAGACAATATATTGTGGCCGATAGATTTCGCCAACGCCTGCCCCGACATCGCCATCACCAGCCTGCATTATTATTTTCCCTGGGCGATTAAATCGCTGCTGGCCTGGAGCCTGTTCTGCACCATCACCCGTCGTCCGATGCACATCACCATGGACATCAACCCCTATTTTGCCATTGCCGACTCGGATCGCAGCTACGATGAAAAGCTAACCGAATACGAAAAACTGGCCGACGCTCATTTCCAGGCCGACGAATTCGCCGAATTCCGGGCGGCTGTCCTGCCCCATTTGGACGAAGTGATGTGGCGGCTGACCCAAAGCGAAGAGTTCGACCGCATCTTGGTGCAGACGGTGCAGACCACCTTTCCTGCGTACGAACACGACTCGTTCATCGCCCATTATCGTGGCTTGCTGCGCCATTGGGTTGAGGCGGAATCCCGTTAACCGGGAGCGCGGCCACAATTTGCCATGACACGAATTACCATCATCGCCAGTGGCACCCGCGGTGGCGCCTTCTTTGCCACATCGGCCGCGACGGCTGGTGACGTCAACGGGGATGGCTACGACGACGTCATTATTGGCGCCCCCTGTCACAATAGCGATTTGACAGCGCCAGGTCGAGCTTACGTCTATTACGGCTCGGCTAGCGGCATTGACGAGACCCAGGCCGATTGGGTCTATGACTATCCCTGGCAGTGGTCTCTCTTTAGCTGGTACGTCAGCACGGCCGGCGACGTGAATCACGATGGCTATGACGACGTGATTATCGGCGCGCCCTACTACAGCGATGGTGTGTGTGACCTATCTGCTCATCGCCCGCATCTTTGACCTGGTGGCCGTATCTACGCTTTTCGTCATTTTCGCCATGTTGCAGAAAGACAGCCTTGATCCGACCGCTGGACAGGCTGTCATCGGTGCCAGCATCTTGCTCTTGCCGGCTTTATTGTTCCTGGCCTGTTTACCCTGGCTGGGTGAGCGAGGCATTCGGGTAACTGAATGGGTATTAGGTCGTCTCAACCTGGTGGAGCGTAAGGGAGGGCAATGGACGCTTGGCATCGGTCGGCGGGCTGTCAATGCCATGATGCAGGTGCATCATGTGGGAACGTACGGCCGTGTTTTATTCTGGTCAATTCTGGGTTGGCTGACTACGTTTGCCTGGTTTGCTTCTTTTTTGCAGGCTATCCACGCGCCGTTTCGTTACCCGCTGGTCGTCGTTGGTGCGACTTTGGCTACGTTGTCGAAGGCCATTCCTCTGGTGACAGTTGGTGGGTTAGGTGCGCACGAGGCGGGATGGGCGTTGGGGTTTCGCCTGGTAGGGATGCCGTTGGAAGCGGCAATTGCCAGTGGCTTTGCTGTGAATATTTTGACGCTGCTGGCTTCGATCATCTTTACTGGATTCGTTTTCGGTTACGGATGGATTTGGGGGAGGCGCTAACGCGCAGCGTTTTTTGATGCTTTACATTTCTTGGTGTACAGTCGGTGTGCTTGGGAGCGAAATTGCCTGTTTGCTTGACGGCGATGGCATTGGATAAATGGACACGGTAAAAATGAACACGCCCTTTTGTTGCATTGCCAAATTTGACGTTAAAGGACAGGCGATTCCTCTGGAAAATTAGTCCAAGCAAATATTCCCAATAGATGAACACAATAGAATACCCGTAGAACCAGATTTACTTCGGGGATTGGCCCGCGGTCGCTTTCGGCAATACCGGGTATTTTATTTTTGGGAACAACCTTGCCGCCGCCGTACATTCACGCAGCTGACCCGGATAGAGCATCGCCATCGTCTAACCAATGCCATCCGTACCCTGGCCATTGATCTATTCCTGGCCCCTGCCAACATAAGAACGGTGACTAAAAATGAGCGTCGGTGGCTTCCTGGGTAAGCAATTTTTAACTTTTTGCGCTTGTTGACGTATAATTTCCCTATCTTTATTAGTGGCCGACATAACTGCATTCTCGAATCCGGCCGTATGTTTGACTAAGTTATGCCCGACAACAGCTTCGTCGATTATTCAGGACAGTCTATAGATGATTATCAGGTTGACAAGCTGCTGGTCCGCCGTGAGTTAAGCGCTAGCTACCTGGCATATTACGCCAAGAATAGACCTGTTTTTGTTGAAATTCTGAATAGCACCAGCGAACAAGACCCGGAATTAGACGGCCGTTTCTACCAGCAAATGCGCACTTTGATGCAGCACCCGCATCCAGGCATTGCCGCGATATTGCATGTGGGACACACCGAGAATAATCATGCTTATGCTGTTGGCCAGTATACCGCCGGCGTGACCCTGGCCAGCAAACTAAAGGAATGGCGCGACGCGGGCACGGCCCTGCCTGTCCTGGGCGCATTGCAGTTGATAAAACATCTGGCTCAAACCCTAGCCATTGTCCACCCACTTGACATTTTCCACCACGACCTGCGACCGGACAACATCATTATGGCGCAGAATGATAGTCTGGTCTTGATTGGCCTGGGCGTGCCTTATCAGGTTGAACCGCCCCAACCTATTGAGCAAGTGAGTCTGCTGGATTATGCTTCACCAGAACAGAGACAAGGAAAGCCAATTGACGGACGCAGTAATATTTATTCACTCGGGGTTATTTTATACGAACTCCTGACCGGAAACCGGCCCCAAATCCCCATTTCTCCCTGGTACATTTTTGAAATAACGAACCTGCCCAAAGAGGTACCGCTTCAAGAAGCCCGTCCTGGATTAACGGCCGTCACGTACAAACTGGTAAATACCTGTCTCTGGCGGCAGGTATGGTCGCGTTATGAAACGATTGACCAATTCATTGCGGCGATAGACGCTGCGATTGCTGCGGAAACATCACGCACCCGGCAGCTGCCGGGCACGGCCCGTTTTCCCAATTGGCTCTTTGCTGTGGTGGCCCTGGGGCTGCTCTTAATCGTTCTGGCCGGGTTTTTACTGACCAGAGGGCGTTCTTTGGGGCCAGATGATGCAACACCTTTACCGGTAACGGCCGTTGCCACACTGCCTTCCGGTACCCCACTTCCACAACCAACCCAAACCGCGCGCAAGACTGAACCAATTGAAACCAGCACCACCGCAGCCAGTCCCACCAGCGCGACGCCAATTCTCATGTTATTCCCGGAGCCTGGGGAGGAGTTCGTCGGCAACGAGGCCATCCATTTTGATTGGAGCTACCCGATTGCGCTTGCACCGGATCAAACATTTTCAGTAAAGATTATTACGGAAACCGATACACAGACGCTGGGTGCTGTTTCCAGACCCGTGTCGGACCATGAATACCGGCTGTTTGTAAATCTGGCTGATTGGGAATTCAATTCAGGCTATCATCAATGGTTTGTTGCTTTGGAAACCATTGATGATGGTGAAGAGCTGCTGCGCAGTGAGCAACAACCGCTTTTGATTTTAGCCATTACCCCTACTATCACCCCCACTATCACTCCCATGGTTACGCTCACGACAACATCAGGAATTAACCCGACACAGTCCATACAAACCCCATCTGTCAGTTGCACACCCGTCCCTCCATCTGGTTGGGTCGTGTACACCGTTCAGACCGGCGATTACTTGTTCAACCTGGCACTGGCCACCGGCGCCACCGTTGAACAATTGCAAGCCGTCAACTGCCTGGCCACGCCTGGTCTTGGCATTGGGCAGCGGCTGTGGCTGCCGGTATTGCCTCCCACGCCTACCCAAACGCTAATGCCTATCCTAACAGCCGTACCAACGGAAGAATCGTCGGGTGGTGGCTCAAAACCCGGCGTCTCGGGGGTCACGAAAACACCGCCACCCCCGCCCCCTGGCTCCTGATCACCTGCGAAGGTTCGTAACCGCCTGTTTTATTCCTCAACGAAGCATATAATCCTGTTTGATGAGCAACCTCGATCCGGCCAGTTTCACCCATTTGCGCGTTCATTCACGCGGTTCTTTGCTGCGCAGTACGGCATCTGTGGACGATTTGGTACAGCGTGCTGCCGCTGAGGGGATGAAGGCGCTGGCACTGACGGATACGCAGGCGCTGTACAACGCCGTCCGTTTCGAGCGGGCCTGCCAGGCAGCTGGATTGCAGCCAATTATTGGCATGACGGTTGGGCTTCGACAGGCTCAGCCATCGCGGCCAGCTCGGTCATCGGTGACTGAGCCTATCGAAGTCGCGTTTGTCGAAGCCGCGCCTGTCGAAACCCCTGGTCAACTCGTCCTGTTGGCCACCGGCCCCGAAGGCTACCAATCTCTTTGCCGCCTTTCCGCCTGCCTTCAGGCCCACCCCGACCGGGAAATGCGTTTACAAAATGGACTGAGCTGGGCCGATCTTAAAACGTACCACGAGGGCCTGATTTGCATCGAAGCCGGGCTGTCCGGCCGGCTGGCGCATCATTTGCAGGCCGGGCAGCGGCAGGCGGCGGCGCAGTACGCCGGGCGGCTGGCAGCCATCTTCACCGACTGCTGTTATGTGGGACTGGAACTGCATTCACCCGAAGACTCAAAATTGGCCCGCGACATGATCCAGATCGGCGGCCGGTTTGGGATGCAGCCGGTTGTGGCCCAGCCAGTGCGCTATTTGGAACCGGATGAAGCTGACCTGCTGCCCCTGCTGATGGCCATCGACCGCAACTGCCGTCTGGAAGCGGTTCAGGATGAGATACTGCCCGGCCATTGGCTTAGTCCGGCCGAGATTGAGGAATGGTTTGTCGATTTCCCGGAAGCCATCGCCAACGTGAAAACCATCATCGAACAATGCCAACCGGCCCTACCCGACGGCCGTACCATCTGGCCCGCCCTCGATTTACCAAAGGGACAAACGGCAGAAGAAGTATTGACAGCCCAAACGCGGCAGGGATTGACCGAGCGTCATGCGTCATTTGTCAGGCGACATCAGGGTCATGGCCCACAAATGACGGATGACGCATCACGCATGACGGATTACGAATTACGTCTCAACCGCGAACTCACCGCCATCACCACCCAGGGCTTTGCGCCGCTGTTTTTGCTGGTGGCTGACATTGTCCGGTTTGCCCGGCAGGAGGATGTGCCGGTCAGCACGCGGGGCAGTGTGGCCAATTCGCTGGTTGCTTACCTGCTGGGCATCACCACCGTTGATCCGGTGGAGCAGGGGCTGTTGTTTGAACGGTTCCTCAACCCGGCGCGGGCCAATCTGCCGGACATTGACCTCGATTTTTGCAGCCGTCGCCGCGACGAAGTTCTGGCTTACGTGGTTGGGCGTTACGGCCGTGATCGGGTGGCACTGGTCGGTACGATGAACACGTTGCAGCCCAAATCGGCCATCCGCGCTGCTGCCAAAGCGTATGGGCTGCCGGAACCGCGCATCAAACGATTGTCATCATTGGCGCCGCGCCGCTGGCATCCTGATCCGCGCCGCCGTGAACTGCCAGATATTGCCGAAATTATTAGTCAACTTGAGGATAACACGGACAAACAGGTGATACGTCAGGCGTTTCGACTGGTTGGCCAACCGGACCATTTGAGCTTGCATCCCGGCGGCATCGTCATCACGCCCGGCCCATTGACCGATTTTGTGCCGGTGCAGTGGGCGGCGAAGGGTTTTTTGACGACGCAGTACGATTATCGTGACGTGGAACTGGTGGGGCTGCCCAAGATTGATTTGCTGGGAATTCGGGCGCTGACGGTTTTGGCGGACACGGCCGTTTCCATCCGCACCCATCATGATCCCAACTTCCGCCTGGCCAACATCCCGCTAGACGACCCGGCCACCGGCGATTTGCTGGCCCGCGGCGAAACGATTGGCGTCTTCCAGTGTGAATCGAGCGGCGCGCAGCGTACCTTGCGCCAGCTTAAGGCGCGCAGTGTGCGCGATCTGGCTGTAGCCAACGCCTTCTTCAAGCCCGGTCCGGCTACCGGTGGTATGGCCCAATCGTTTGTCCGCCGCTACCGGGGCGAAGAGAAGGTCAGTTATCTGCACCCGTCGCTGGAACCGATTTTAGCGCCAACGCAGGGTGTTCTCTTATTTCAGGAGCAAGTGCTGCGCATCGCTGTGGAGATTGCCGGATTAAGCTGGGCGCAGGCCGACCATTTGCGGCGCGGCATGAGCAAGTTCCAGGCTAAAGAGATGGCGGCGATGCGGCTGGCTTTTGTCATGGGCTGCCAGGCTTCGGCTTCGACAGGCTCAGCCACCGAGGCCCCGTTGGCTGAGCCTGTCGAAGCCAAATCGTTCACGGCGCAGCAGGCGGAAACGTTGTGGGAACAGGTGCTGGCCTTTGCTGGCTACGGCTTCAATCAAGGACATGCCACGGCTTACGCCGACGTCAGCTACCGTTCGGCTTATCTCAAAACCCACTTTCCGGCCGAATTTTTGCGGGCGCGGCTGATGGATCACGGCGGCTTTCACCATCCGGCCATTTACATTGCTGAGGCGCGGCGGCTGGGGTTTCCTGTCCGGCCGCCGCATGTGAATTTTAGCGGGCGAAAAGTAACTCTCAAACGCGGGCAGGGGGGCGGCGACCAAAGGTCGCTTGAGGAAGGCGTCCCTATTTTGTGGTTGGGACTGGGGCAGGTCAGGAATTTGCGGCGGGAGTCGGTGAAGGGGATTGTGGCGGCACGGCCGTACACCAACCTGCGTGATCTGCTAAGCCGCGTGCCGCTGCAAACGAAGGAAATTCGTCACCTGATCCAGTGTGGGGCGCTGGATGGGCTGGGCGAGAGCCGGGCGGCGCTGCTGGCTGAAGCGGAGTCGATTGGCCGGGCCGGCAGCGCGCGGCAGATGGCGTTTGATTTTGTGGGGGTGACGGCCGTTCCCTCTGAAGACGCCGCTCAACGATTTGAGTGGGAAATGTACATTCTCGGTATGCCTATCTCAGTCACGTCGCTTGAGTTGGCCCCGCAATTAGCTGGTTTACCCATTCGTGAACTGCCGCAAACGAGCGGCAAACGGGTGAAAGTGGCTGGCTACCGCCTGCCCGGTTGGACCGGCGGCAAGGGCTGGTTCTTGTGTGACGGGGACAGCTTTATCATCGCTCAAAGCCAGGAGAAGCCGCGGCCGTGGGAAGAAGTGGTGGTGGTGAACGGCCGTTACCGCAGTGATGAATGGGGCGGCGGCTGGTTCCAGGTTGAGTAAATAAAAGGTAGGGAACGCCCCGCTTTTCGTGTTAACTGTTTGTTGCTGTTGGTACGGCCGTTCAGCCCCATCCGGTCGCCCTCGGTAATGAGCAGGTTGACGGAGTCCAGCAGGTCCTGTTCGCTAAATTGTTTGTTGACGTTTTGATGATACGGTGGATGACAGACAGCAAGTACAAAAATGCAAACGGCCGTTCCGGGGTGGAAACGGCCGTTTTTTGATTTTACATTTCAACTGCCATTCGGCGGTGTATTAAGAGGCAGGCATATTCTTTTGCAGGGATTACAACGACGGAAGCTGGGCCAAGTATGACCAGGCTTCGTCCTCCTCCGGTCGCTCCCAATCACGGGCCAAAGCAGTTTCACTTAACAAAGCCAGGTTCGCGGCCTGATCTAACGGTTCTTCATCGAGAATAGTGATAATGACCCGGCGTGATTTCGGCAGGGTTACTTTCCCTAGAACCCTTAGCCTTCCTTCTTCATCTGTCATGCCTTCGACCTTCATCTGTCATGCCTTCGACTGCCTGAAGCATTGTTCACGATCCTTTTTAGATAACCCTTATGCCTGTGTCCAAAATCTCTCTTACCAATGGATCGCTTGGCGTAAAGTCTCTGGGATTGAACGGTAAAACTTCCAAATCAAGACTGGTTGAAATGGTAAGTTTGCGGATTTTATTTTTGTCTGTGAATCGAACGCCTTCAAATTCGTTCGAGACTAACGCTAAATCAATGTCGCTTTCTTTACCAGCGCTGCCGCGAGCATAACTGCCGAACAAAATCGCGTCTTGGATGTGAAAACCATGCTCTTTCAATAAAGCCAGATATTGAGCAATTATTCGTTGAACTTGATTTGGGATGTCAACCATTGGGCAAACTCCTTAATTTTAGTGAAATAGCGTTCTGTGAATTCCTC
>JBNKZT010000283.1:0-8116 GCA_050301775.1 Promineifilaceae bacterium (SeqCode) | reverse complement strand
CATTTCACGTCGGGATCGCAATTGGCGTGTTTGAGGCGATTAAAGGTTAAACGATGTTAGCAACAAGAACGTGCTTGGGTGAGTTGAGCCAACTATTGCAGGGTACGATGTTGGTTAGGGAACGGCCGATAAACTCAATAAATGGTGTTCTTGTGGAATGATTACTGATGAAGCGTTTGTTTTTAGGGATAATGGTATTTTTAGGGACAATAATATTGGTTTTATCTGTCTTCTTGGCAAGAATATATTTTGGTGTTGGGTGTGGCAGAATGTTGAAGCCTCGCCCTGATCCTCTCCAAACCCCACAGGAAATTAGTAGCATCGCGCCACAAATAAAACTGGTAAGAGAACTAAACGGTATTGTCTTGCAGAGTATGATTCTGGAGGACAATATTGCATTCATTGTAGGTAGCTTTGATGAATTAGAAAACGATCATCTTTTGCGTTTTAACACAGTAACGACTCAAGAAGAATGGCAGGTTTGTCGAGGGACTAATGTGATGGCTGTGGATGAAACCCATCTGTATGTATATGGACGCGGTTTTTTTGCCGCTTATGATAGAGAAACAGGAACTGAGGTATGGCGAGAGAGTGTTGACCGACGATTTTCGAGAGTTGATGCCCTTAAAATTACGCCTTTTGGTTTATTTGTTGAAGCGGGCAACCGAAATGACACAAGATTCTACTTGCTTGATCCAGGAACAGGAGAGAATATAGATACGTTTCAATCCAGTTTAGAATGGCTGCTATTTCAGGTTGAACATGGCTCTACAGGCTATGTGGTGACGGAGAATGATAAAATAGTAGCAAGTGGGGATGTTCATTGGCAAGCTAATCTTGATTATGAATACTATCCAGCTAGTAGACATGTGCAGCTTATTGTAGAAGATGCCGTCATACTAGCCTATCAGGTTAGCCCCACAATTAACTATATTCAAATCACTGCCCTTGACAAAACCAACGGGGACATTTTATGGGAACAGGATATGTATATAACGAGCAATCATCCTGCCATTATTGATAACGATCTTTTTATCATGACAGAAGATACAGAATTGATATCGATTGATTTGGCAACAGGACAAATTACTCCTCAAGTGACCTTTGCCCCCGGAGTACAAGAAGTATCGGGTAGAAATACGAATGTAACGATTGCAGCCAATGATGGCCAGATGCTGGTTTATTTTGCAAGTAGTTATCAGCTTTTTGACTTCCATTTTTTGCCGGATGGATAAACAATGAAATTGCCAAAACCTTGGCTTATACCTTTCGTTTCGTTGTTACTCATGGCGCTGCTTGTCTGGCGGGCGCCGGTGGAGCAGTCATTGGGGCAGGGGATTAAGATCGTCTACGTCCACGTGGGGCTGATTTGGGCGGGGATGCTGGGTTTTGTGGTGAATGGCTTGCTGGGACTGGTTACGGCCGTCACCAACAACAAAAAGCTGGCCGACTGGCTGCACCTCATCGGGCTGGTGTCGTTGGGCGTGTTTGTGATCAGCGTCGTCGTCAGCCTGGTGGCCGAGCAGGTGAATTGGGGTGGGATTTTCTGGCAGGAGCCGAGGAATATGGCCGTTTTCTCGGTAACGGCCGTAGCCATCATCGTCCTGGTTTTGAACAGTTGGCTCCCCTGGCGGCGCGTGCAGGGCCTGCTGGCTGCCGGTCTGGCCGCTTTTGCCATCCTGACGCTGCCATCCGCGCCGATGGTCATGCACCCGGAAAATCCGGCCCGCACTTCGTCTTCAATGGGCATCCAGTATGCGTTTTATGGCGTTTTTGTCCTGGCGGTGTTGATGGGGATTTGGTTTGTGTGGTATTGGCGACCGAAAAACTAATAGCCAATGGCCAATCATCGGCAAACCGTCCATCATTTGCCGTTGACAATTTACCATTCACCATTAACAATTCTCTTGTGATTATTTTCGACATCCGCGACCTGACCAAGATTTATCCCGGCCAGACGATTCCGGCGAACAAAAATATCAGCCTGCAAATCCGGCAGGGCGAGATTTTTGGCCTGCTGGGTGACAATGGGGCTGGCAAAAGTACGCTGGTCAAGCAGATGGCCAACTTGCTGACGCCGACGTCGGGGGAAATTTGGGTCATGGAACGGCCGTTCACCAGGGAACGCCAGTTCCCCTCTACCTTCATCCCCCAACACGTCGGCTACATGGCCCAGGATGGCATGGCCTTCAACAGCCTAACCGTTGCCGAAACACTCTACTTCACCGCTCATTTGCGCGGTCTCAGCCGGAGCGACGCCCGCCGCGAGCGGGATCGGCTCATCGACTTATGGCAGTTGGGCGATTTGCGCCGCCGGGTTCCGGCTAAATTGTCCGGCGGGCAGAAGCGGCTGCTGCAATTGGCGGCCGTCATGGCCGGATCGCCGCCCATCCTCATTCTGGACGAGCCGACCAATCACCTTGACCCGCAGCGCCGCCAGCAGGTTTGGCAGATTTTGCGCCGGCTTAACCGAGAGCAGGGCACGACGATCATTTTCATCACCCACGACGCCATCGAGGCCGAGAAAATCATTCAGCGGGTGGGCATCATGCGCGACGGCGAACTGGTGGCCCTGGGCAAACCGGGCGACTTGAAGCGGCAGGTGGACAAAAAGCTGCGGCTGGAACTGTTTTTCCCGCCTGACGCGCCGCCTATCCTGCCCGACGACCTGGTCCAGCACGAACTGGATGCGGGACGCTGGCTGGTTTATCTGGAGAAGGCGGAAGCAACGGCCGTACTCAACACCCTCGACCTGGATCGCCTCGATGATTTCCGCCTGCACTCGGCCACCCTGGAAGACTTGTACCTGCATTACACGAACGGAGAAGGGGACGCGGATAAACGCAGATAATTTCCGCGTCCATCTGCGTCCGGCATAAAATGATAAGCGAACAGAAACGGCCGTCACTGGCCACCCAACTCCTTGACCTCATCCTCATCCAGCTTTCCAACTTTCGCTGGTCGTGGCGGCGGATGATTTTATCAGGCATTGCTGTGCCGGTGTTTGGCCTGGTGGCGTTGGGCATTTTTGCCCGCGACTCTGGCCCGGAGGCGATTGTCTACGTGTTTACCGGCAACATCGTTATCTCCCTGATGTTCGAGAACTTGAGCAAGGTAGCCGGTAATTTTGCCTTCATGAAAGCGATGGGGACACTGGATTATTTTGCCACGCTGCCCATTCGTCGTTACGTGGTAGTATTGGCGTCACTGATTGCCTTTTTGCTGCTTTCGCTGCCATCGCTGCTGGTGATGCTTCTGTTTGGCGCCTGGTATTTGCAGGTTTCCCTGGTTGTTAATCCGTTGATTTTGTTGGTCGTGCCGTTAACGGCCGTGTCCCTTTCAGCATTAGGCGCACTCATCGGCGTTACCGCCCGTACGCCGGAAGAAGCCGGTCCCATTTCTACCCTGTTGGTCTTGTTCTTGAGCGGACTTGGCCCCGTCGTCATCCCACCGGAGCGGCTGCCGGCATTCATGACCACACTTGGCCGGTTTAGTCCGGCGACCTATGCTGCCTCGGCCCTGCGCCAGACTTTACTCGGCCCCGTCACACTGCAATTGGCGCTCGATTTGTTCGTTTTAGCCGGTTTCGCCCTCGTCACTGGCTGGGCCGTCAGCCGCAAGATGGATTGGCGGCAGGCGTAGGCCAATTGTCAAGAGCCGTCAGAATGTTATACTTTGGTTATTAGAGATTGGAGACTAGAGACTGGAGATTGTAAACAACCAGTCTCTAATCTCCAGTCTCCAATCATTAATAAATGAAGGGGAATGTAATTTGTTCAAAAGCATCCGCGAATCCCTGACCCGCACCCGTCAATCGGTTTTTGGCCAGATTGTCAGCGTGCTGGGCATGGGCGAAATAGACGATGAAACCTGGGAAGATTTGGAAGCGCTGTTGATTCAGGCCGACATGGGCGTGCCGACGACGCTGGCTCTGGTCGAGGCCATGCGCGAGCGCGTCAGCCGCGACGGTTTGGTGCGCAATGATCAGCTGATAGGGGCGTTGAAGAAGGAGATGCGGGCCATCCTGTTCGATCCGCCGCCGTTTGAACTGGAAGCGCCGCGCCAACTGACGGTGGTCATCGTTGTGGGTGTCAACGGTTCGGGCAAGACGACGACGATTGGCAAGCTGGCGCATCGGTATAAGGGAAACAGCCGTAAAGTCATCCTCGTGGCTGGTGATACGTTCCGGGCGGCGGCCATCGACCAGCTTGAAATTTGGAGCCAGCGGGCCGATGTGCCCCTCATCTCCGGCCAGCCCGGCGGCGACCCGGCGGCCATCACCTACGACGGTATCCGCGCCGCCCGCGCCCGTGGCTTCGACATGCTCATCATCGACACGGCCGGACGCCTGCACACCAAGTACAACTTGATGAAAGAGCTGGAAAAAGTGCGCGGCGTTTGCCGCAAGAGCGTTCATGCCGCGCCCCACGAAGTGCTGCTCGTCCTGGATGCGCCTACCGGTCAAAATGCGCTGGTCCAGGCAGAAAAATTCAAAGAATCGGTGGGTGTAACCGGCGTGATTCTCACCAAACTGGACGGAACGGCTAAAGGCGGTATGGTGTTCGCCATCTACCGCGAACTGGGCCTGCCCGTCCGCTTCATCGGTACCGGTGAAAAAATCGAAGATTTAGCCCCCTTTGACGCCGACCAATTTATTGAAGGATTATTTGAAAACTGAGCAAGTCTGCGAGTTTGCAAGTGGGCAAGTCTGCAAACTTGCCTACTTGCAAACTTGCCCACTTGTAACTTCTTATGCCTACCAAACCAACTATTGTTTTTGATTTAGGTGCGGTTCTGATTGATTGGGACCGCCGCCATTTGTATGAGAAGATGTTTAACGGCCGTACCGCCGAACTCGACTACTTTTTAGACAATGTGTGTACGCTGGCCTGGAATGCGGAGATGGATGCGGGACGGCCGTTTGTTGAAGCCGTCGCCGCCAAAATCGCCGAATTTCCCCAGTACGAATCCTACATCACTGCCTACCACAGCCGGTGGGAAGAAATGACTGTGGGGCCAATCAGCGGCACGGTGGAAATTTTTGCCGAACTGCGTCGGGCTGGCTACCCAACGGCAGCGCTCAGTAACTGGTCAGCCGAGACCTTTCCCCTTGTTCAGCCCCGATTTGAATTTTTGAACTGGTTTGACGAAATTGTCCTTTCTGGCGAATTCAAAGTGAACAAGCCTGATCCGGCCATCTATCATTTTTTGCTGGAACGCATTAACCGGGAGCCGCAGGATTGTGTCTTCATCGACGATTCGCTGCCCAATATTACATCGGCACGACAGTTGGGATTTCAGGCGATACATTTTCAATCACCAGAGCAGCTCCGCTCAGATTTATTGAATTTGGGAATCCTGTAGAGCGAATTGTTAATTCGGACGATACGAAATGGATTTAACATTATTTTGGCGAGGGGTATTGATTGGTTTTGCCATTGCTGCTCCAGTGGGGCCGATTGGTTTATTGTGCATTCAACGGACGCTGCAAGACGGCCGTACATTCGGCTTTGTCTCTGGGCTTGGGGCCGCCAGCGCCGATGGCATCTACGGGGCCATTGCCGGTTTTGGTCTGACCTTCATTTCCGGCTTTTTGGTGGCTCAGCAAATGTGGTTGGCGTTGATTGGCGGTCTATTTTTGTGCTATTTGGGTGTGCGTACTCTTTTGTCTGAACCGGCTGCCAAAGCGGTTTATGCCCGGCGCGGCAGTTTGTTTAAGGCTTATGCCGCCACCTTCTTGCTCACATTGACCAACCCTATCACCATTTTGTCATTTATCGCCATCTTTGCCGGGCTGGGATTAGCTGCCGCCGAAAACAGTTATTTGGAAGCGACTTCGTTAGTTGCCGGTGTGTTTTTAGGTTCAGTATCCTGGTGGCTGCTGCTCAGCGGCGGCGTTTCCCTGCTGCGCGACCGCTTTAATGAACGGGCGATGCAGTGGGTCAACCGGCTGGCCGGGCTGATCATCGGCGGCTTTGGATTGTACACGCTGCTAAGTTTGTGGCTTTAGGCGATTTCCGAAAAATGATTGAGGGAAATTTTATCATTTTCCGGAAGTCGCTAGAAGCATTTTCGGATTGAATACTTATTTATATTTCCGAAAATGCCTTAGGGCGCAGAAGCGCAGAAATCACAAAGATTTCAATCAGAAATAAGTTCGTAGTGGCGGTTTTAGCCGTCTTTCCAGCTAATGAACCTTCAGAAAACAAACAGGTAATAGCAGGGGCGAGGCAATCGGCTGTGATCTTGGTTTAGCAAATGACCTTCTCTCCGATTGCCTCGCCCTGGTCGCTGCGTCTCTACGAATTTTCCCCTATCTTAATCCCGTCAAACTTCTGGCAATAACCAGTCGCTGAATTTCGCTGGTTCCCTCGTAGATTTCCGTGATTTTGGCGTCGCGGAAGTAGCGTTCCAACGGCATTTCCTTGCTGTAGCCCATCCCACCATGTATTTGAATCGCCTGGGTTGTGACCCACATCGCCGTTTCGCTGGCGAACAGCTTGGCCATGCTGGCTTCCAATGAGTAGCGCGCTCCGGTTTTCTTGGCCGCTTCCTTGGCCAGGCAGGCCTGGTAGATGAGCAGACGGCTGGCTTCGACACGGGTTTTCATGTCGGCCAGCTTTTGTTGAATCATCTGGAACTGGCCGATTTTTTGGCCGAATGCCTCGCGCTCTTTCGCGTAGGCAATAGAGGCTTCCAGAGCGGCGTCAGCAATCCCCAATGCCTGGGAAGCAATGCCGATGCGTCCGGCATCGAGGACGGTCATGGCGATTTTGAAGCCTTCGCCTTCTGCACCCAGCCGGTTTTCCACGGGGCACTGGTAATTGTCGAAGATGATCTCGCTGGTGGCGCTGGCCCGGATACCCAGTTTTGGCTCTTTTTTGCCACGCTCAAAGCCGGGCTGGTCGGTTTCGATGAGGAAAGCGGTGACGCCTTTGTGCAGCTTTTCCGGCGCGGTCATGGTGAAGAGGACGATGAAGTCGGCGTAGGGGGCGGAGGTGACCCAGGATTTACGGCCGTTAATCACATAATGAGTCCCCGCTTCATTCAACACGGCCCGGCTCTTCATCGTGCCGGCGTCACTGCCGCTCATCGGTTCGGTCAGGCTGTACGCGCCGATTTTTTGCCCGGTGGCCACCGGAACCAGGTATTTTTGCTTCTGTTCTTCCGTGCCAAATTTCATCAGCCCGTGGGCGTACAGCGAATTATTGACCGACATGACTGTGCCGTGGCTGGCGTCAGCCTTACAAATTTCGGTCAACGCCAGGGAATAGGCCAGCGTGTCCATGCCCACGCCGCCATATTCCTCCGGCACTTCGATGCCCATAAAACCCAGTCCGCCCATTTGACGGATGGTTTCAATGGGAAATTCGCCGGTCTCATCAAAATGTTCGGCGATGGGCGCGATGGATTTCTGGGCGAAATCGCGCGCCGCTTCTTGTATCATCTTGTGCTCTTCAGTGATAAAGTCAAACATGTGGGAATCCTCCAAAAGTTAGAGCTAAAGGATGGAGCGAGAGGTGTTTTCCCTCTAGCTCTCGCTCTTTTCTCTGGCTATAAAATCCATGAAGATAGCAAAATCGTCAGGTATCAGTTCAAAGCCCTCATCCCAGCGATGACGTTCGGCTAACCAGTAACGGCCGTCACTGCTGCCCAGTACCTCGTTGTTGATGCGCGGCCGGGCCGGGGCACCCATGCGCGCCTTTAGCGATGACTGATAGACATCGCCCGGTTTAATCTGGTGGAATTTGGGGATAACGGCTTTGTTTTCCAGCCAGATTTTAGCTTTTTGCGGCGGCAAATAGCTGTGAACAATAAGGCGTGTGTCGCCTTGCTGGAGTTGGTAGGCCAGGCAGACCCATTTGGGAGACAGTCGCTTTTCCCGTCCGCCGCGCCGGTAGCCTTGAAGGTTAAAATGCCATTTCAAATGAGCCAATCCTTCTGTCAGATTGATTAGCCGGTCTCCGGTGAATTTATCCTGGACATGGATACTGTTTTCAGCGAGTGTCAGGATTCGGCCGCTGTGCCAGACTCGTTTAAGCAATATTTCGACCCCGGCAGAAATGGCCAGCGCCAGGGTAAGGCCCAGGACACAGGAAAGCGAGACGGCGTAATC
>JBNKZT010000282.1:0-8218 GCA_050301775.1 Promineifilaceae bacterium (SeqCode) | reverse complement strand
TTGCTGTCAATCAAAAATGTGTGTCTCCCGAATTCATCGCCGCGATTGTTCGTTTGCACTAGTTCTAAACATGAGCCAAATACTTTTGTGTCGACACAGTAGCCAGTATACAAAACCCTTCACTTCAATGTAAGGTCACTTGCGGCCAATTTTGTGGCCGGTTCTGGCCAAAAAGATGGCCGGAAGTGGTCACTTTGCCGGGCCTACTCCTTCAGCAGCCGCCGCAAGCCAGCCTGGTAAGCCAGTTCAATTCGTGTTTTCACGCCCATCTTCTCGCCAATTCTGTCTATACGGCGGCGTACTGTGCGTTGGGATAAATTCAGTGCGCCGGCTATCACCTTATCCGTTTCGCCGGCGACCAGCAAACGCAGCAGCGCCAGTTCCTCGTCGGTCAGTGACGGGGTTTCTGGCTGCAATATTCGCTTGAGAAGCGGCGGGCTGAACCAGGGTTGGCCCTGGCTTACGGCGTGGATGGCTGCCAGCAAGCTTTTCGGGGGTTCGCTCTTGAGGATGCCACCATCGGCGCCATTCTCTGTTAATGTTTGCAGGCAAACTTCTTCCGGATCAGCCAATAAGACCAGCACCTGGATTCCCAGGCAGTGTTGTTTAGTCTGGGCCAGTATCTCAGGAAGAGGGGAATTGGTAACGTTGCTCGCCAGCAATAAAATGTCCGGCCGGTTTTCCCGGCAGTATTGCCACAGTTCCTCCTCCGTCGCTGCTGTACCCACCAGTTCCAGGTCTGGCGTGGCCACCAACAAGTTACGGATACTGCCATGAAGTAGTTGGTGGTTATCGGCTAATAACACGCGGGTGATTTCTGTCGTTTCAGTTCTCCCTCAAACAAGGTCAACTAAAGTCAACGTTTTTAATGGCTTAAACGTGCGCTGGATTGCATGACGCTTCCATAATATGTCCCCCCCAGTATGATGTCAAGCGGCGTAGGGGAACCGTCAAGCAGGCGCTTATTGGCCTTTCATCAATTTACCAGGACTGATTGGACATAGTTTTCCATTCGCAAACTCGCCACTCGCAGACTTGCCACCCGCCTATTTGCCGGTTAACATAAAGGCATGGGCGATTACGAGTTCAAATACCTGCGCCAACAACAACCTGCATCGAGGCAGCCTGACAAGAAGGACAAAAAACCGCACGGTTGTATTCGAGTACTCCTCTTTTTTGTACAAGTAGGTCTCGTTGGCCTGATTATGGGCGTCTTGGCTTTTCTGGGCGTCTATATGTATCTCAGCAACGAACTGTCCGGAGCCATTGACCAGGTTGTCGCTTACCGGGGCACCGGGCTGGGCGGCACGCCCCGTTTTTACGACCGCAACGGCACGCTCCTTTTTGAACTGCACACAACAGAAAAGCGGCGCTGGCTGGCGTACAGTGAGATTCCCCAGGTGGTGGTTGACACGGCCGTTGCCGTCGAAGACGACACCTTCTGGACCAATCCCGGCTTTGACCCGGCGGCCATTGGCGCGGCCGTTCTCAGCAACTACCGCAACGTAGGCGGCCGGCCGGTGGGGGCCAGCACCATCACCCAGCAGTTGGTACGCCACATCGCCTTCACCTATGAAGAGCGCGTTACCGCCAGCTACGAGCGCAAAATCCGTGAAATCTTCCTGGCCTTCATCATGACCCAGCAGCGCAGCAAAGAAGAGATCATTCAGATGTACCTGAATGAGATCTACTACGGCAACCTGGCCTATGGCATCGAAGCGGCGGCCCAAACCTATTTCGGCAAATCAGCCCTGGACCTTAATCTGGCTGAAGCCGCTTTTCTGGCCGGGCTGCCCCAGGCCCCGTTCGATTGGGATCCGTACAGCAACTTTGAAGGGGCTAAAGAACGGCAGGAATTCATTTTAGATTTGATGGTTGACGAAGGCTACGCCGATTACATCGAAGCCGAAGTGGCCAAAGGAACTCCCCTTACGTTGCAGCCGCTCATCTCTGTAGTTGATGAAGTGGCCGATGTGGTGCTGGAAGCGCCCCATTTCGTCCTTTACGTCCAGCAGGAACTGGAGCGGCGCTACGGCCCCGACGCCCTGGTGCGCGGCGGCTGGCAGGTGACGACCAGCCTTGACTTGAACATCCACAAAATGGCTGAGCAAGCGGCCCGAGACCAGGTCGCTGCCCGCGCCGCTGATCACGATGTCAGCAATGCGTCTGTCGTGGTGCTTAAACCCGGTACCGGCGAAATTTTGGCTATGGTGGGCAGCCTCAATTATTTTGATGATGCGATTGATGGCCAGGTCAATGTGGCCTTACAGCCGCGCCAGCCGGGCAGCAGCATCAAACCCATCACCTACGCGGCGGCGATGGAACGGGGCTGGACGACGGCCGATGTGCTCTGGGATGTGCCGCTCGTGCTGGATTTGGGTGGTGGGGAAACGATGAAGCCGGTGAATTATGACGGCCGTTACCACGGCCCCATCCTATTCCGCGACGCATTGGCCAACAGCTACAACATCCCGCCCATTCAGTTGATCCGCGATATTGGGATTCCCACATTTATCGCCACTGCTCGCAAATTGGGCATCGAATCATTGCAGGAACCACCCGGTTTCTATGGTTTGGCGCTGACTCTGGGCGGCGGCGAGGTGCCTTTGCTGGAGATGACCCACGCCTACGCCACGTTGGCCAATAGCGGACAAAAACCACGCCTCACCAGTGTCTTGCAAATCACCGACAGCCGAGGCAATGTCATTTACGATTTACAGCAAGATCGTATTGTGCCCGCGAACGCCATCAATCCGGGCATTGCCTTCATCATCACCGATATTTTAGACGATGATCGGGCGCGTGTGCCAGCGATGGGAGTCAACAATCCGCTGGATTTACCTTTCCCGGCAGCGGCTAAAACCGGTACGACCAACGATTACCGCGACAATTGGACGCTTGGCTACACGCCGGGGGTCGTTGTGGGGGTATGGATGGGCAATTCTGATGGCCATCCCATGCGTAACTCATCCGGTTTGCAAGCGGCGGCCCCCTTGTGGCGACGTATCATGGAAACGATTTATGCCGACGAGGCGATGAAGCGCAGTTTAATGGTGAACGGCAGCCAGCCGTCAACCGAATTTATACCGCCGCCAACAATTGAAGCGCGGCTGGTCTGTCTGCCACAGGGAACGGGTGGCAGTCAATGCAGCGCGACCCGCTCGGACTTGTTTTTGGCCAATGCGCCGCTGCATGGTTTTTCTCGCGTTCCTTACAACATTAATGTTGAAGCAAACCCTGGCGCCTGGACATTGGTAACTCAGCCGCTGTTGGCCGAAGATGCCCAACGCATCTCGCAGCCACCTTTAATTGATGGCGCGGAACCGCCTCGACCGACGGAATGTGTCCTCAATATGGCCAGTCCGCCAGAAGGCGCCGGGACTCGTCTTTACTTGCCTATTCCGCCCCATTATCCGGATGAAGTACGGGCGCGGCTGTGGGCACAAGGCACGGGCTACCGCATGGCGCCGCCTTCTGTCTGTCCGTTGGGGACAACCGCATCATTTGCGGCCAGCAGCGACGGTAGTGCGGAAGTTGGAGAAAGTGGTGAAGTACCACCAGCCGGCAGCAGTTACCGGATCACATCACCGACGGCCGGACAACAGGTAAGCGGGCTGGTACAAATTGTGGGAACGGCCCAGTTTGATGGAGCGCAGGTGCAGTATTATAAGTTAGAGATTGGCAACGGCCGTTCCCCCACCGAATGGACCACCTTTGGCACCACGCACAATCAACCTGTCACCAATGGCGCTTTAGAGCAGCTCCATGCCGACGCCTTACCGGCCGGTGATTATGTGATTCGTTTGATTCTGGTAGGCAACGATGGTAATTTTGTCGGCTCCCCCCACTCAGTTCCAATTACAATAGTCAGGTGACGGTCATTTTTGAAATGACCGTCACCTGAACGTGCTAATGGGCGTGTCCGGCTCCATGAGCATGGCCATGCGCCAGTTCTTCACTGGTGGCGTGGCGTACACCGGCAATTTTGACATCAAAATAAAGCGTTTCGCCAGCCAGCGGATGATTAAAATCAAGAACGACATCATCGGGACGAACTTCATAAATATAGGCCTCGATCACCTGGTTTGATTCTGTATCGCGCCTGTGCAGGGCCATTCCTTCGGTTAATTCCATATCATCGGGGAATGCGTTACGGGGGTACACCTGGAAGGCGTCTTCATCGGCCTCGCCATAGCCTTCAGTCGGGGTAACGGCGACTTTTTTCACATCACCAATTGTCATGCCGTATAACTCTTTTTCCAGACCGGGGATAATTTGGCCACGGCCGTGTAAAAATTCCAACGGTTCGCGCCCGTCCGAGCTGTCGACGACCTCGCCACTATCTAATGTTAATGTGTAATCCATGCTGACGACCATATTGTCGGCAACTGTTAAATTTTCTGTACTCATTGGCACACCATCCTTATGGGTTATTTTCAAAAATTAAAACAAGATCGATTTTTTGGCATAAAAAAAACCATCTAAACTAAGCCAATTTAGATAGTTGATTACCGATAACCAACACAAAACTCCCGTCGATCGTTGCCGACTATACCGCTTAACGGCCGTCCCGTCAAAGTTGCTGAGAGATGATTTAGCGGGGTACGGCCGTTTCCCCGCCCGCCCGGCAATGCTACAATAATCAGCATGAAAAACACCTTTTCTCCCGACCTTTCCTACGCTCAATACCTGGACAAACAAGACCAATTGGCCCATTTCCGGCAGCGCTTTGTCGTAGATGATCCCAACCTCATTTACCTGGACGGCAACTCGCTGGGGCGGCTGCCCCAGGCCACACGCCAACGCAACCAGCAGACTCTCGACGAGGGCTGGGGCAGCCGTCTTATTCGCAGTTGGAATGAAGGCTGGTTTACACTGCCAGAGCATATCGGCGGTAAAATCGCCGCTCTGCTGGGCGCCCGACCGGATGAAATCATCGTGGCCGATTCGACATCGGTCAATTTGTTCAAGCTGGTGCTGGCGGCGCTGCAAACGCAGCCCAACCGCCGCAAAATCGTTACCGATGATTTGAATTTCCCATCGGATTTGTACATCCTGCAAGGGGCGTGTCAACTGTCAAGTGACGCTCACATTCAGATAGTTCCTTCACCTGATGGCATTCATGGTCCGGCAGCGGCGCTGGCGGAAGCTGTTGACGCGGATACGGCGTTGGTTGTCCTTTCGCACACGACGTTTAAGAGCAGTTTTACGTATGATTTAACGGCCGTTACCCAACTGGCGCATCAAGCCAGGGCCATCATCCTCTGGGATTTAAGCCACTCTGCCGGCAGCGTCCCCGTCGATTTGAATAGCGCTAATGTCGATCTGGCTGTGGGCTGTACTTACAAATATCTCAATGGTGGGCCGGGCGCGCCGGCTTTTTTGTACGTGCGCCGCGATTGGCAGGAAAAACTCAACAACCCTATCTCCGGCTGGATGGGGCAGCATAACCCATTCGATTTTGGTCTGGATTACGAACCTGAACCGGGCTTGCGCCGCTTTCTTAGCGGGACGCCGCCCATCCTCTCCCTGGCGGCCATTGAGCCAGGACTGGATTTGCTGCTGGAGGCCGGGATGGACAATATTCGCGCCAAATCGGTGCAGCAGAGCGACTATTTGATTCATTTATGGCAGAAACGGTTGGCGCCATTAGGCTTCCGGCTGAATTCGCCGCGCAATCCGAAACAGCGTGGGTCACATATCTCGCTGGGGCATGACGAAGGGTGGCGGATCAATCAGGCACTAATCAACCGGCAGGTTCTGCCCGATTTTCGCCGCCCGGACAATATTCGTCTGGGGATTACGCCGCTTTATACGACGTATGAGGAATTGTGGACGGCCGTTTCCCACCTGCACACCATCGTTACAGAAAACCTATACCAGGCTTACAGCCGCGCCCGCCACACCGTAACATGAAAAGGCCTCCCGCAAGTTTAAGACCCGCGGGAGGCAAAAGGATGAGCCGGTAGCCTGTTTAGATTAGATTAATTGCAAACAGAAGCCGTATTGTTGTAAAACCAATTGTAAGTGTAATAGGGGTTAGCATGAGCCGTATCCATTCGAATGGCAATCCGGTAGGAACCGGCCAAATTAGCCGGAATGGAAACTGTTTTTTCGAACGAACCACCAGCACCCGAATCAAATGTTCCGACAACAGTGCCACCAATGCCTGCTGTCCACATTGGTCCCATGCGCACAGTAAATGTCTGGTTGGCCGGGAAATTGGTCGTGCGGAACATCACCGATTTATCCCGTTCCACCGTACACATGTGAATGGTGGGAATGCCCGTATAACCCGTTGTCGGTGTTGATGTCGTCGTTGTGGTCGTTGTGGTTGTTGTGGTTGTCGTCGTTGGCGCGGCTGTGTTGTTGTAGAACCAGTTGTAAGCGTAATACGGATTGGCATGGGCTGTTTGAGCGCGAATTGAAATTTGGTAGGCGCCTTTTAACGCATCAGGAATATTAAAGGTTTTCGTAAGCGCACCACCACTGCCAGACTCGATTGTCCCGACAACCACACCATTGATACCCAATGTACCCATTGCGCCCATCATTACCGTAAAGGTTTGATTGGCTGGGAAATTATTGGTCGTTATCGTCACTGACTCATCTGCTTTGACCGAGTCGATTTTGAATGTGGGAATACCGGTATAGCCGGCCACACCCGGGCTGGAAAGACCGGTTGTATCATTATAAAACCAATTGTAACTGTAGTAACCGTAGGCGCTTTGTAGTCGAATTGAGATTTGATACATGCCATGAAGCTGGGCGGGAATGGCATACGTCGTCGTAAATGAGCCGCCGGCGCCGGAGTTGGTTGTTCCGACTAAATAGCCATCAATGCCCAACGTGCCCATCGGCCCCATAGTGACGGCAAAATCTTGCCCGGCAGGGAAGTTTTGGGTCACAATGGTAACAGTCTGGTCAGTGACAACGCTTTGAATGGAGAATGTCGGGATGGTTCCGCTGCTGGAGCTGACGCTGCCAACGCCAAAGATAAGTGCGCAAACGAGCAAGGCTAATAAAATTCCGGCCCGGTATTTGAAAAACGAGCCAATCCGCTGTTTGAAATGCGGCGCAGCCTTGACATTAGATGCCTTAGACACAGGAATGATCGGGGACATAGTGAACCTCCTAAATTGTGTGATGAAGGGTGAACTGCTTTTTCTGTTAGCAAACTCGTTGTTGGGGATCAGAAAAGGCGTCTATGCACGAGATTGTTGCCATCACCCACCCTACTTTATGTAGATAAGGGCATTATACACGAAAACAGGGGGGTATTTCTATAGAACAGGCGTTCTTCTTGCGGGTTGCCGTTTTTACCCCAACTGGCCAGTCACAAAGCGGCGGGCGGTTTCGGCCAGCACCACAAAGCCGCCGTTCACCTCGCACAACTGGCGCAGCCCCTGGCGGAAGAGTTGATGGTCGTCGGCAATGAGCAGGGTGATGGTCATGGTGATTACGGGGCAATCGTCACCCACAGCCACTCATTGGCAGCACTGGGTAAATAAAACGAATCGCTGGCGCCCAGCACCGGTCCTTCCGGCTCGGCCGTCACCACCCAACGAAACGGTCCCGTGGCAAAATCCTGGGCCACGACCCACTGTCGACTGTTGTCCGGCAGCCAGCCGCGCCAGCCTTCCACATCGTGCCACTCCCCCAGACCGTCTTGCCACTGCACCACGGCCCAGGCTGACGACCAATCTGTCGGGACTTCCAGGGCAATTGTGGCGACGGCCGTTCCTTGCTCTTTGCTCCCCGTCGGTGTGGGCGTCGGGGCGCTTCGCGTTGGCAAAGCAGACCCGGCCTGAACCGGCGGCACCAACAAGGACAACCCAGCCAGGGCTGCCAGGATAATCACTAGCCCCAAATACGTGAATGTTTGATTTCGTTGTTTCATGTTGCTTTTTCCTCATAAAAAATGATGATGACTTGACCCAAAGGGTTCATTCGTTTTTAACTTGTGCGATAGGTCCAATCTCCAAGATTGGACCCATCTGTATTCCATCGTCAACCCTAATTCCGAGGCGGCAGGCTGCTGCCAGTGACAGTGACGGGAGCAGGTAAACCACCGCTGGGCAAGGCAAACCCCACACCACCGGCCAGGCTCAGCACCGGACCGCTGATGTTGTTGTAGACCCCACCGCTGATCTCGTGGCTTTCCAGCACGCCGCCGTAGGTGGTCTGAGCGTTGGCCGAGTCCACCTGGGCGTACACG
>JBNKZT010000281.1:0-8312 GCA_050301775.1 Promineifilaceae bacterium (SeqCode) | reverse complement strand
CGGATGGCTAATTTGAAGTTTTACGAGTTGTTGTATCCTGACCATCCCTACGGCCGTTCCTCCAGCGGCTACCCGGAAACTATCTCCAACATTAGCCGGGATGATATGCATGAGTTCTACGGCCGTTTCTACGGCCCGCGCAATATGATCATCACCATTGTGGGAGCAATTAAGGTGGAGGCGGCTTTGGAAAAGGTAACGGCCGTACTCGGTGACTGGCAGAACCCTAACCAGGAAGATTTGCCGCCGGTTCCGTCGATGGAGCGCCCGGTACAGGAAATGCGCCTTCAACATGCCATGCCCGATAAAAGCCAGGCTGACATCATTATGGGGCTGCCGGGACCGCTGCGCGCTGCGTCCGACTACCTGGATGCCAGTCTGATGAACACCATCCTGGGCGTCTTTGGTATGATGGGTCGTATTGGCCAATCGGTGCGTGAGGAACAGGGATTGGCTTATTATGCTTACAGCCGGTTAAATGGCGGACTGGGGCCGTCTCCCTGGCTGGCCAGTGCTGGTGTTGCCCCTGATAAAGTTGAGCAGGCTGTGGAAAGTATGCGAGCCGAAATCGGCCGTATCCAGACCGAATTGGTAGATGACGAAGAATTGGCTGACTGCCAGGCCTACCGAACCGGTTCCCTGCCTGTGAGTCTGGAAACTAACAGTGGTTTGGCCAGTATTATCACCGATATGGAACTGTATGATTTGGGGTTGGATTATTTGCAGCGATTTCCTGATTTGATTCGCGCTGTCACCCCGGAACGCATCCAGGCGGCGGCACAAAAGTATCTCAGCACCACCCAAATGGCCATCGCTGTGGCCGGACCAAATTAATTAATTGTTCTTTTTTAAGTGGTGTGGTACGGGGATTGGAATTCCCGTACCTTGTCCTAGACTGTTTCAGGAATTCCAATTCCCGAAACAAGCGATTTAGAACTATTTAGGAACGACTTTAATGCCAAAATTATGTTAAGAACAGGTGTTGACATCATTGAAATTGCCCGGGTTGAGCGGGTTATGGCCCGCAGTGGCCCGCGTTTTCTGGCCCGGATTTTTACAGCGCAGGAACAGGCGTACTGCCGGGGCCGGATGGCCAGTCTGGCCGGTCGTTTTGCTGTGAAAGAGGCCGTGGCCAAAGCGCTGGGAACTGGCATTGGCGAGATGACCTGGGTGGAAATCGAGGTGCTTTCCGATGAATCAGGCCGGCCGGAGTTGGTTTTACATGGCGCGGCCAAACGTTTGGCCGATGAATTAGGGCTGCGAGAATGGTCGATTAGTTTATCGCACACGGAGACGTATGCGATTGGGTTTGCCGCAGCAATGGGTTAAATACCAATCTGAGTTGGAGATAGATATGACAAAGTGGACTGCAAGTGATGGCTCGGAAATAAATTTTACAGTGTATGGGACGGAGGCAAAGCCGAAGACGCTGCTGTTGCTGCCGGGTTTGTTAGGGTCTATGAACAGCCAATGGCGCGGGTTCGTTCGGTCTCTATCGCCAGATTTTCGGATTGTGATGCTGGATTTGCGGGGCCACGGCCGTTCCCAAAACAACGCCCCTACCTTGACACTGGATCAGTTCCTGCAAGACATTAAAGGACTGCTCGATTTTTTGCAAATTGAATCTTTTCATATCGCCGGTTACGATTTTGGCGGCTATTTGGGGTTGATGCTGGCCTTGAGCCAATCGCGCCGGGTGGAAACGCTGCTCATGCTGGCGACCAAGTTTTACTGGACAGAGAAATCCGCTGCTAAAATGCGTGCTCAGCTTGAACCGGAAACGATATCGAAACAAGCACCGGCCTATGCTGATCAGTTAGTGCAAGAACACGGCGCCCGGCAGTGGCGTGTTCTGGTGCGGCAGGCCGGAGATATTCTTGTTCATCTGGCGGGAAACGGCTTGACAGACAGAATGGCGGCCCAGGTGCAGTGTCCGGTTCTGGTGTGCGTTGGTGATCGGGATAAGCTGGTCTCTTTGGAAGAATGCCATCGCATTAGCAAGGCGATTCCAAATGGTCAACTGCTGGTGCTGCCCGGCGTCAGCCATCCGTTCCGTACCGTACATGAAATTCCCTTGCTGCCCATGATGCAGCATTTCCACGATTTGAAAAATCATTAAAAAATCTGTGCCGTGATTGTAATTTGGTGAATATATGAAACGAACCTTATTGGCTGTCTTGGCCCATCCAGATGATGAATCTTTTGGTCCGGGGGGGACACTGGCGCGTTATGCTGCGGAAGGCACGGCCGTACACATTGCCATCGCGACGGATGGTGTGGCTGGGTCGGTTGTTGATGCGTACAAAGATAAGCGGGATCAGTTGGCAGCCGTGCGAGAAAAGGAACTGGAAACGGCCGTGGCCATTCTGGGGGGCACGCTGCACAATTTAGGCTACCGCGATTCCGGTTACATCAATGATCCGGCCAACGAGCATCCAGAGGCATTTATTCAGGCCGACGAAACGGAAGCGGTGGGCAAAGTCGTACGCCTCATCCGCGAACTGCGGCCGCAAGTGGTGCTGACCCATGACGAAAACGGCGGCTACTTTCACCCGGACCACATTATGTGTTGGAAGATTACGACGGCCGCTTTTCACGCGGCCGGCGACGCCGAGCAGTTTCCCGACATTGGTCCTGAGCCTTTTCAGCCAGACTGGCTCTATTACACGGCTTTTTCCAACCGATGGGTGAAGTTTCTTATTTTCATGATGCGGCTGCGGGGCAAGGATCCGACGCGATGGGGACGAAATGAAGATATTGACATGACTAAAGTTGGCGTAGACCCAGGAGCAATTACGACGATGATTGATTATCGTGATTACTGGGATGTGAAGCGGGCGGCCAGTGCGCAGCATACGAGTCAGGGCGGGGGGACAAGTTTTATGCGGCTGCTGCCCGACCGGCTGCAAAAACAACTGTTTGGGTATGATTCGTTTATTCGCGCTTATCCGTCGGCCAGAAACGGCCGTCGCGAGAAAGATTTGTTCTAAACATCATTCAGAACCGCTTTGATGGGCGGCGCGGAGAGGAATTTTTGTTGCAAGGCCGCATCACTGATTGGCTCAGCGATTTGGCGGATAATTTCAACAGCGATGCGGCGGTGAACTTGGGCCAGCTCGAATAAAGCGGCATTGTGGGCCAAAGCGGCGTGGGTTTTCCACAGCAGGTTTCGGTTATTGACTTCGTGCGCCAGGAATAGGGTTTGCTGCCACATTTGCTCGGCGCTGTCCGGGTCCCCTGTTTGTCGATGGTAAAGTCCCAAAGCATAATGCGCTAATGCCAATAAATTACGCGAGTCAGTGCGGGCGGCCAGTTCTTTAAGCTGAGTTGCATAGGTGTAGGCCTGATCAAGGTTGCCCCGGTCAATTTCGGCCAATGCCAGCGCGTAAAGGGTGTACGACAGGATGTTTTGATGTTTGGTTTCCTGGCTGATGGTCAAGGCGCGCTGCATACAATCAAACCCGGCGTCGATCCGGTTTAGTTGGCATAGTTCCAGCCCCATGTTACGCAAGATGTCGGCTCCGATGAGGCGCAGGTGGCTTTGTTCGGCCAGGCCCAATCCTTCTTCGTGATAGGCGAGTGCTTGTTCGAAATCGTAAAGATGCTGATGACATTCACCCAAATTGTTGAGTGCGGCAACGGCCGTGTCCTGTTGGCCAATCTTGCGTGATAAATGAAGCGCTTCGGTAAACGTCGCAATGGCCAGATTCATTTGTCCGCTATAAGCGTAGGCGACTCCCATCCGGTTCATTGTGCGGATTTGTCGAGCCGCGTCCCCGCTTTTTTCAAAAATGGCGATGGCTTCTTTAAGATGATCAACGGCTTCTTCGGTGCGGCCCTGTACCAGCTTGGTGACGCCAACCCCGACCAGGACACGACCCCGTTCGCTGGGAATGTCCCGTTCTTCAACCAGCGTCAGCGCTTCCTGATAAGCGTCAAAAGCCTGGTCATACCAGCCAATACCGCGCGACTGGTCGCCAATTTGGATGAGGGCATCAATCCGGCGGGCAAGATCGTCTGCTTCCCGGTGGTATTGAATGTAAGCAGATAAGGCGGCTTCCTGTTCGCCCAAAAGCCCTAACAAACGACCTCGTTCCCGTAAAGCCGTCAGCCGCTTTTCCTGCGCTGAAGCCGAAGCCGTTTGGGGATCGATATTCGCCAGCAGCTCTGTATAAAAATCGAGCGCCGACCAATATTGATGTTTGCTGGCTGCTTCAGTTGCCTGTCGAAATAAGTGCGATAAAGCGTCTTCGTTCATGCCATCATTGTCTTCAATGTTTGTTGAGGTTAGTGTACCCGATAGCAAATGATTTCATTGTAAAACGATACATAAAAAGATCGTGAATTAGGTCTGCTGAAGGAGAAATTGGGTTTCTAGCTGACTCAAGTTAAGGGGCTACCAAAATAAAACGATTTTCTTCAGATAGCGTCAGCAGTACCTGAACTAGATGAATTGTAGCATATTGTGGCAAATGGTAGGGGGATCGTCCAGATTTTTGACTGATTTCCGCTATAATTGAGCCTAGAATGGAGCTATGACGAAGGTGCAGGGGTATGATTTCGTCTATTTTTTGTGAAGGAGCGAATAATGCGATTGTTTCGACGTGTATTACGTTGGGTTTTCTTTTTGTTTGGACTGCTGGTTGGAATGGTAACGGCCGTTGCTGCCTTTTTTGCGCAGCGTATGATTAAACCACCCCGGCAGCGCTTGTGGGCTACTCCAGGCGATTTGGCATTGGCGTATGAAGATATTCAATTTCCCGCCCAGGACGGCATTCGGCTGTCCGGCTGGTTTATTCCGGCGGCGGCTGATAGCCGGCGTGATGGGGCGGCGGTGATTTTGGTTCACGGCTGGCCCTGGAACCGGCTGGGCCTGACGGCCGATGATTGGTTCTCTGGATTGGAGGGCAGCCGTCCGGTGGATTTACTGCGTCTGGCTTACAAGCTGCATCAGGATGGCTACCACGTTTTGATGTTTGATTTACGCAATCACGGCGAGAGCGCGGCTGCGCCACCGGTGACGTTTGGCTGGCAGGAAGCGAATGATTTGCTGGGAGCCGTTTCGTATTTGAACGGCCGTTCCGAAGTCAAACCGGATCGCATTGGGGCTGTGGGGTTCTCGATGGGCGCCAATACCATTTTGTATACCCTGCCACAAACCGACCAGATTAAAGCGGCCGTGGCCGTCCAGCCGACCAGTATAAACAGTTTTGCCGGCCGTTACGGGGCCGATTTGTTAGGCCCATTGAGCGTGGCGGCCATTCCCCTGGCGGAAGCGATGTATCAGGCGGCGGGTGGTTTGCGCTTTACCGCATTGCAGCCGGCCTTTCCGGCCGCGGGAGCCGGTCAAACGCCGGTTTTATATATTCAGGGAGAAGGCGACCAGTGGGGCAGCCTGGCTGATGTTGCTCAAATGGCCGGCAACACGCCGCAAGCGGATAGCCCATTGGTTGTTGGCGGGATGGATCGCTTTGACGGATATCAATATGTGGTCGATCATCCGGAACTGGTGACAGATTTTTTGGCGGAGAATTTGTAGCGTAAAAAGAAATCCGATTTCTTCAAGAAATCCGATTTCTTTTTAGAGCAACGGCCGTTTAATCGGCGCAAAACTGTGGCGGTGCAGGGGGCAGGGGCCGTGCTGTTCCAGGGCAGCCAGATGCTGCGGCGTGCCATAGCCTTTGTGCCGGGCAAAGCCATATTGCGGATAGAGGTTGTTCAGTTCGATCATCTGCCGGTCGCGGGTAACTTTGGCCAGAATCGAGGCGGCGGCGATGCTGAGGCTTTTGCCGTCACCGCGAATGACAGATTGTTGGGGCGTGGCCAGCGTTTTGAGGCGGATACGGCCGTCTATAAGCAAAAATTGGGCGGCGGGGGTGAGTTGGGAAACGGCCGTAGCCATCGCCAGTTTGGTTGCCGGAATGATGCCAATCTCATCAATCACGTTGGCTCCAACAGAAGCAATACCATACGCCAGCGCATGTTCTATGACACGAGAAAACAGCTTCTCGCGCATTTTAGCCGTTAACTGTTTGGAATCGTTCACCCCTTGCAAAGCTTCCCGGATTTGGGCATTGTCGAGGGGGAGAATAACGGCAGCGGCCGTTACCGGGCCAGCCAATGCGCCACGACCGGCTTCATCCAATCCGGCCACAAAAGCAAACCCATGCTGGGCCAAAATCTCAGTTTCTAAATCCAGGGTGGGCGTTGTCACGAGCGGTAAGGACGCCTACATTTTGGGATTGACCAGCGGTGTTTCCGGACGGGGCCGTTTGTAAACACCCGTTAGCAAGTTCCAGCGGATTTTGAAGGCATCCCAAATGCTTTTAACATAATCCAGCCGTGTGACATGCGTCCCGGCGGCATCAATCCAGTCGGCGGCGATAACGTCAATGTTGTAATCGAAACGGCGGGTCAGGGCCAATGCTTCATCGTCAATGCTCCAGCCATCTATCCGGGCCGTGGCAAATACCTGTTCGGCGGCCGGGGCGGTGAACGCTTTGAAGCCGCAGCGTGTGTCCCAAATGCCGGGCACGACGAGCAGTTGGATGATCAAGTTGCCCAGGTTGCCCAGCAGTCGTTTCAACGCCGGTTGGGGGACTGCCTGCCGTGCGCCAGGCACGTCTTTGTGGTCGCGGGAGGCGATGACGACATCACTTCCCTGGTCAAACAGCGGTTTCATCTGGTCGAAATGACTGATGTCGGTGGAATTATCGGCGTCGGTGAAGAGGCGGATGTCGCCCTGAGCCTGGAGCATGCCTTCACGTACGGAGTAGCCTTTACCCCGATTTTGCCGCCGGTCAATCCAGCGGATGTTTTTTTTGTCTTGAGCAAATGCGCGCACCTGGCCGACTGTGTTATCTTGTGGACCGTCGAGGACAATGAGCATTTCCCAGGTGAAGGATTGGGCGGTCAGGTAGCGGTAAATGGCATCGAGCGTAGTTCTGATGCGCTTTTCTTCGTTGTAAGCCGGAATGATGACGCTTAGGTAAGGCATAGATTCTCTCATGATTAGCATTTCAGCTTGTCAGCCAGTCAGCTAGTCGGCTTATCAGCTTGTGAGCAGGCTGAAGTGCTGAAATATTGTCTAGCTGAGGCGCTAAGGGGCAATCTTACCGCCCCTGTGGGGGATCGTCAACCGGGGTGAGTACGGCCGTTAAGGAATCGTCGTCAACTCGTCGGATAGACTGGATTTGGCGGCGCTTGGGCAGCATTTTGAACAGGCCGAACAGACCCGCTATCTGGCCGCGCAGCCGGGCGCGGGCCGCTTCACCGCGCCAATGACGCAGGGCTTCCTGGGTGATGGTGAGCTGTGCTTTGAGGATGAGCCGCCAATATTTACGCAGCAGGCTGGACGGGTAGTTTTTCCAGATGAGGTAGAGGAAGTTACGGCCGTCATAGTAGCTGCCGGTCACGTCGCCGCCGGTGGCTTTGAGTTTGTGGTAGACAACGGCCGTAGGCACATACAGCACCTTCCACCCGGCCAAATGCGCCCGCCAGGAAACATCCACATCTTCGCAGGAAAAGAAAAAATCGTCATCCAAAAAGCCGATTTCATCCAGCAGTTGCCGCCGGTAGGCCGACGATCCGCCGCAAGCGCCAAAAACCTCTTCTTCCGTGTCGTACTGGCCCACATCCTGCTGCCAGACGCCGCGATTGCCGGGGATGCCGTCCAACTGGTAGAAGTCGCCGGCGGTGTGGAAATGGTCGCGGCGGTCGAAGAGCAGCATTTTGCTGGCCACGATGCCTACGTCGGGGTGGCGCTGGAAGGCGGAGACGATTTCGGCCAGCCAGTTGGGGTCCACTTCGGTGTCGTTGTTGAGCAAAATCACATACTCGCCGCTTGCCGCCTGCCACCCAGCATTACAGGCGCCGGTGAAGCCACGATTGTGGCCTAATTCCAGAAGTTTAACTTCGGGGAACTGCTGCCGCACGTAATCTTGTGTGCCGTCGGTGGAGCCGTTGTCTACGAGTAGAATCTCGAAATCGGCCCAGGTTTGTTGGCGTAGGGAGGTGAGGCAGTTGGGGAGGTGGTGACGGCCGTTCAAATGTGGAATGATAATCGAAACAGTTGCCATATGTAACGATTAACAGAAAACAGAAAACAGTCAACTAAACCACAGACACTATTCAAAAATAGGCTGTTATTTGATAGAATAAACAGTAGAGCCAGGGCTTGTGAAGAACAACGGGAATACCGATGCTGAACTACAACCGTCAGCAATTACGACGATTTATCCAAAACGCCTTCAGCGATGAAGAGCTGGGTAATTTTTGCTTCGATTATTTTCCCCAAGTCTACAACGAATTTA
>JBNKZT010000280.1:0-8314 GCA_050301775.1 Promineifilaceae bacterium (SeqCode) | reverse complement strand
TCCTCAAAAAGCTTCATCCCCCTATCCCATGACGTAAATCTTTTCATTAATGGAAAACCAATGCGTCTTAAAAATAGTGCCTCAATAACAGGTAACCCTTTACCTGCGCTATCCAATTGATTTTGGATCTGTTCGTCTTCTTTCGTTTGCATGGCTTTTTGGCCTCCCTTTTCTTGTATACTATTGAGTCCACCGAAAAAAGTTCAACTTTTTGTCATAAACTGAAAATTTCTGTCGAGACGAAAAGTTGAACTTTTGGTCTTGACAGAGTCTCTATCAATCGACGATTTGATGTGCAAAAACACCGAATCCTTTGCAATATTCTGTGAATTTCAAAATGCTGTGGTGGTAACGGCCGTTTCCACCACCCCAAACAAAAATCAGTAATTGATAACGGGGCAAATGTAGGAGAGAAACGGCCGTTTGTCAAAATGCACAATGCTTTGGGGTCATCCACAAATAAGTTATCGGAATTGGTGGATGACCTTCGAGTAACCGTCCTTCCAAAAAGGGAAGTAATTGTTGGACGGTTACTTTGTACAGGTGGGACAGGCGTTGGGGGAGCAAACGGTTGTTTTTCTCCCCAGTCTCACCCCGTAGTCACTTAAAATAAAAAAGGCCGGGTCAAATTGACCCGGCCAGGAAGATTTTAGTTCAAAAGCAAATCAGCGCTAAATAAAACTAATAAAATTTACCACAGCCCCAGGATTTTCCACCAGAGGCCGCCGATACCTAACCAAATCACAATATTAACGACACTGACAATGAAGCCACTCTTCCACCAATCGCCCATTTCCACATAGCCGGAACCAAAGAAAACGGGAGCCGGGCCTGTGCCGTAGTGCGTCATGCTGCTGAACAAGTTGCTGAAAAATGCCAGCACAAGTGCAGCCAGCATCGCCGGTGTACCGGCGGCAATCGCGACCACCAAGAAAGCGGCATACATCGCGCTCACGTGAGCTGTATTACTGGCAAATAGATAGTGGCTGTAGAAGTACGCCAGACTCAATATGAGAAATGCCAATACCCAACCATTGCCGGCCACAATTGTGCCCATTTTGTCGCCGAACCAGGGAATAAGACCCAGGCTGTTAAGCTCCGAAGCCATCATCACTAAAGCAGCAAACCAGACAAGCGTATCCCAGGCGCCACGTTCATTTAGAATATCACTCCATTTGAGCACACCGGTAAGCAGCAGCAGGGCCAGACCAATAACAGCGGCTGTCGTACTGTAAATGCCCCCTAACTGCTTTCCAAAAATCCAGAGAACAATTAGCAGCACAAATACCCCAAGCATGATCCACTCAGTTGATTTCATGCTCCCCATTTCTGCCAATTTTTTCTTGGCAATTTCTGCTGCTTTCGGGGTTTCTTTGATTTCGGGTGGATCCAATTTGTATAGCAGCCATGGGATGAGCAACAGGCTGATGACACCTGGTACCAGCGCTGCAAGTGCCCAACCGCCCCAGGTGATTTCCACACCGGCATTGTCTGCTGCCAGCGTGGCAGCCAGAGGATTTGCGGCCATTGCTGTTAAAAACATGGCGCTGGTAATCACTAAACCCTGGAAAGATGCTTTGACAAGGAAGGCGCCAATTTTCCCGGCCGTTCCATCGTCCGGTTCACTGCCGTAGGCAGCGGCAATCGACCGCAGTATAGGATAGATAATACCGCCACCACGTGCCGTATTACTGGGAATAGCCGGTGACAAAACCAGGTCAGTTGCGATCAGACCATAACTGAGTCCCAACGTTTTCTTGCCCAATTTGGACATGAACATATAAGCAATGCGCTCACCGAGTCTTGTTTTAATGAAGCCGCGCGAAATGAAAAACGCCATCACAATGAGCCAGATGACGAGGTTGCTAAATCCACTCAGGGCAGTACCCAAAGCTTCCTTGTTGGTCCCCGGTAAAGCGAATGAACACATCAGAATACCAATGATGGCGACCGCCCCCATGGGCAGCGGCTTGGCAATAATGCCCACGATAGTCGCCACAAAAATCGCCAGCAGATGCCATGCCTCCACCTCAACCCCTGATGGCGGCGGCATGAACCAGATCATCAAACCAATAATAAGTGGGATTGCAAACCGAATTAAAACGTTACTATTTGAATCTTTTGTACTCTTCCCTTGTGCAGTTGCCATAATAAACCTCCTGTTTACTAGATAGTGACAAATTTCACAACTGCAACAAGCTTAAAACATCATCGTGAACAGATCATAAATAAATATTAAACTGTATTAAAATTGTATAAAAAGCAGGAGGGTGTACGTACAAAAACAACAAATGCAAGGAGCGCTTTATTATGGTTCAAACGAGTAGCCAATCCCTCGCTCGGTGAGGAGGTGATGTGGCTCGGCCGGATTCACTTCTATTTTTTGACGCAGCCGACGAATGTATACCCGCAGATACTCCGCCTCCTGGCCGTATTCCGGCCCCCAAATGGTGCGCAAAATGATTTCGTGCGGCAGAACTTTGCCGGGATTTTCCATAAAATAAACCAGCAGATTGTACTCTGTTGGGGTCAGTTCGAGGGGTTCGCCACGAACGGTAACCTGATGTCGCTCGCGATCAACGACAATATTGGCGTGAGCCAGGAATACTGGGGGCGGTGAGGTTTTGTTCCATTTAGAGCGGCGCACCACAGCGTTTACCCGCGCCAGCAGTTCATCTACACCAAAGGGTTTGGTCAGATAATCATCCGCACCCTGATTGAGGGCGTCCACTTTGTGGTGCTCTTCTTCGAGCGCTGACAACACAATGATGGGCACCATTGACAAGCGGCGAATATGCCCAATGGCCTCAATACCGTCCATACGGGGCATCATCAAATCCATGATCACCAGGTCGATGTTATTGGCCTTAAATACCGCCACTGCCTCCATGCCGTTGGCAGCAGTATGTACCTGAAAGTAACGTTTCTGCAAATTTCGACCGACAAAATCGCGCAGTGGCTGTTCGTCGTCCACCACAAGTACCGTGATTTTGTTCATTGGATTTTGTCTCCTTCGCAAATCGTAGGACAAAACGTCGTTTTGTCCTATCTACGGATTTTCATTCATGGCGTCTTCTTCTCGATAAAGCGGCAGTGAAAAGGCGATGCAGGTGCCGTCCGCTTTCGGTTCGACCCAGATACGCCCACCTTGAGCTTGAATGAAGCCCTGGCAAATGGCCAACCCCAGCCCAAAGCCGGACTGCCGGGTTAATCCATCATCAACCCGGTAAAATGTTTCAAAGATGTGGCGGCGATGCGGCTCCGGAATGCCCGGTCCCTGGTCGGTGACGGTGATGACGGCCGTTTCATTTTGAGCCTGTGCCGAAACAGTGATTTGTGTATCGGGGTCGGCATATTTAACCGCATTTTCAATGAGATTGCGCACCACTACTTCCAGGCGCTGCGGATCGGCGATAAGGGGCGGCAGGTCGGGCGGCAGGTCAATTTGAAGCCGTTCATACGGTGCGGGTTTAACCTGCACAGCTGCTTTTGCAACCACGTCAGATAATTGGCAAGGCACCGGCGTTAATTGCAGGCGGCCCGCTTCCAGGCGTGACATATCCAGTAGATCATTAACCATGCGGTTCAGCCGATCCGTTTCACGAGAAATAATGATCATAAACTCCTGCTGCTCGGTGGCATCCCACTCCACATCCTTGGCCAACAGGGTAGAGGCATACCCTTTTATGCTGGACAGAGGCGTGCGCAGTTCGTGCGAAACCGTGGAAATCAACAGCGATTTCATGCGGTCCACCTCGTAGTTTTTGGTGATATCTTGCAGCAGCAAGCCCTGACCGATTGCCTGGGAATCGTAGTCGGTCACTTCAAATATTTGGGCACGTAAATAACGGGGCCGATTTTTATCGTACAGCGCAAAAATTTCATCGCCGGCGGGTAGATGGGGGTCAACTTTTTTGGTTGTTACAACTTTGCTGCGCAAATGGGTTAGCAGTGAGGTAATCGAGCTTTGCCGGATGTCTGAAATCGGCAGGCCCGTAAATTCGCTCATCCAATGGTTGGTGTACCGAATATTTCCGGTAAGGTCTTCCAGCACCAGCCCATCCCCCAACGAGTAAATCAGCGCTTCCAGGCGGCGGGTCTGCTCTTTCAGCAGGATGTCGCTTTGAGCAAAGAGGGTGGCATTTTCCAGAGCCATGACTGCATGGTTAGCAAAATTGTTCAGCAAGTTGATTTCGCTCTGGGTAAAGGTGTAGGGTTGTGTCTTGCCTACCACCAGCAGCGAGGGGGGCGCGTGCGTCGTTTTCAGCGGCAGCACTAGGATCGCCCGGATGCCTTCTGCCAGAGAACCGGGAGCAAGCTGTTCCGGCTGTTCCAGTTGGGTCAGGTCGGAAAATTGCACAATCTCGCTGCGCTCTAATGCTTGCCGGGCCAACCGCTTAGGACTGTCAAAATTTGCTATTCGGGTTTCGTACTCGTCTGAGTAGCGGCGGCTGGCGCTGACCTGGAATTGTTGTTTTTGTTCGTGGTAGGTGATAATGGCGGATTTGTCGATTTTGAGAATTTGCTCGACCTGGGCCAGGATGTTTTCCAGAACTGTGTGGGTGTCCAGGCTGGATGTAACAGCCGTACTGGTTTCAAGCAGCGTGGTTAACTCATTCAATTGGGTGCGAATGACTTTCTCCGCTTCGATGAGGCTTTTACCCAGGTGTCCTAGCTGATCGGGGCGGGCGGTGTAGTGCGCCAGCGGATGCGCCTTTGGATGCCGGGTGGGGACTTCTAGCTGCCGGTCTTTGATGTATGCCGTAAAGGCTTGCAGCGGAACAATCATCCTATCAGAAAAAACAACCCAGAACAACATACCAATGCCCAAGTAAATGGCCAGCAGCACCAGAAAACCGCGTTGAAATCTATATAACGTTTCAAAGGCCACATCGGTGGGACGGCTGACTAGCACCGTCCATTCGGCCTCGGCCACGGGGGCGTAGCTGAATAGGAATTCTCGGCCGGTGGCATCCAATTCGATTGAACTGCCTGCCGGCAGCGGCAGCGTGGTTGTGGGCAGATTGGGAAACAGTTCGTCGACACTGGTCAGCAGTAAATCGGGTTCCAGCGAGGCCAAAATTTGCCCTGACTGGTCGATGACGAAAATTTCCAGGGATGGTTTGTTGATGTTTTGCCGGTGAATCAGGTCCGACAGATTTTGGCTAAAGTTAGGCAGGTCGATATTGATGGCCACAATGCCCAGGTACGCCTCGCCATCCCACAACGGGTTAACGACCGTGGCAACCGGCTCTTGCATGGTAGCCGATATACGCCCCAAAGAGACAAACGGCTCGCGCATGGTTACGGCCCGCTGTGAGTAGGGGCGGAATGCAAAATTGACGCCCACGGTTGTGTTGGGGCCTTCGGGGTAATGATAAACCATGTCGGCATTGTGGTCGTGGCGATACACGAGGTTGTATTCGGGACTGGTTTCCTGAATTATTTCGAAAAGCTCGGCCATCGCAGCCTGGTCGGCTTCCAGCACACCGGGCTGCCGGGCCAGATATTGGACTGCTTGAATGGGAGGCTGAATGGAAGATTGGGTTTCTTGGGCAATGGCCTGGGCCAGGGCTAAATCGGTAAATTCTGTTTCGGCAGTCAATCGCTTGTTTGTGGTGGCGGCAAAAGTCAACCCGGCGGCAAAAACGAGCAGTACCGAAAGGAGGTAGAGGGACAATAACTGCCAGCGTAAATCCTGGCTGAACGGTAAAAGGAATTGCTTGATTCGTGTCATGTTTTACAACTTGTAATTACGGGAGGATTGTGGGGGAGAAACGGCCGTTTGTCAAAATGGTGGTGGGGGACGTGGAATAACTCATAATTGCAATTCGATAAGTTGTTAGAGCAGGTGATCTCCATTTTATGCTGTACGTAACTGCTATATACCTGGAATTGGCGTTGTGGTTGGAGTGATGGCTGAGTCAGGGGTTGCTGATTGGGGTGAGGTCGGCAGAATTGGGGTGGATAACGGCCGTTCCCCCTCCACCGTCTCCGTCACCACAATTTGCGAGGTGGGGGTGGGTTTGGCAATAGACATGCACGCTGAAATGCTTACAGCCAAAGCAATCACACCCAACCATACTAAGTAACCGTCCAACAATTACTTCCCTTTTTGGAAGGACGGTTACTCGAAGGTCATCCACCAATTCCGATAACTTATTTGTGGATGACCCCTAACGTCGTCTTATTTGACATAAATCCCCCATTCTCTGGCACTTTCTCTTGACGATGCGTGATTTTACCTGTATTCTGCTCCTACCATAATCGCTATGAATGACAAGTTTTCAGAACAAGAGATTGACGACATCGTAATCGCTCAAGCCGATGATGATAATGCCTGGGAAGAACCGATTGAGGTAAAAGTTGCTGTACCGGAAACGATGACATTGCCGCCTAAACTAGCTGCCCGTGCTGCCTTTTTTGCTCAACTGCACAACGTGGTCTCAGCCGAAGCCTGGCGGCAACAAATCATTCAAGAACGGATTGCCTTCGAAGAAGCCGCTTTTGCCGGACTAAAACGCGTCATGGAAAAGCGACCCGATTACGACGCATAATCCTCCGTTCGCCTCCAGCCCTTCGACTCCGCTCAGGACAAGTCTCCATCCCCCAGTCTCTTCTAAATAATCCGCGTCCGCACCCGCGCACTGACATAATCCAGCGCCGACACGACAATGGCGATCGCCAGCATCATCACGCTGGCGTCGCGGTAGCGCAGCAGGCGGATGCTCTGGCTCAGGAGGAAACCGATCCCGCCGCCGCCGACAAAGCCAATGATGGTGGACATGCGCACGTTGATGTCCCAGCGGTAGAGCGTGTAGGCGATGTAAGGCGGGATGATTTGGGGGATGACGCCAAAGACGACCATTTGCAGCCGGTTGGCCCCGGTGGAGGTGATCGCTTCAATCGGCCCTTCGCTGATGCCCTCGATTTGCTCCGAGAACAGCTTGCCCAGGGCGGCAATGGTGTGCAGCGTCAGGGCCATGACGCCGGCAAACGGCCCCAGCCCGACCCAGACGACGAAAACGATGGCCATAATCAGCGGCTCGATGGAGCGTAGGATGTTGAAGATGCCCCGCGAAATAGTGTAAATGGCCGCGCCGATTGCAAACGGCCGTTTCGGTTTCACCAACAACGATCCCACCGCTGCCAATCCGGCCAGAACAAGTGCCGGCCAGATCGTCCAGTTGGCCGGATTGTCGAATTGGTAAAGCCAGTTGAGTACCAATCCAATCCCATAGACGACCACAAGTGAACCGAGGAAGGTGAGAACTGCCGTTAACACCCGGGCCGACGCACCTTCTATCCGCAAAATTGTTTCTTGCCCATAACTGCTGCCAAACGTCACAGCCACAAACGCCGCCAGAAGACTGGTAATGGCCGGCAGCATCAAGTTGATTAAATCGGAGGCAACCACCACAAAATTACCCAGAAAACTGAAATTTAGGGTGAAAATACCCAGCGGTACAGCCGCAGCATCTAAAACTTGGGTCAGCCATTCACCAAATCGTTCACCCAAGGTTGCCAGAACGGCCAGACTGAACAGAGCCAGCAAAATAACCAGCGCCATTTGTCCAACGGCCAGGGCGATCTTGCCTGGTGACCTTTTCTGCTCAGACAGAAGCGGCGGGCCAAAGCGCAGCAGCAGCCAGGCCGCCGCCACAGCGACAACAAGCACCAGGATACCTAAACCGGGCTGCTGGCCGAAATTGGCCGCCAGATTACTCATCCATCGTGCGCCCAGCAGACCCAGGCCACCGCCCACCGGCAGGAGAACAAGCGCCAGCATAAAACTGGCCAGCGGCGCGGTCACTTCCATCATCAAATTGCGCGCCGCAAAAAAGGAGAGCGGCACAGCCAGAATCGTACCAATCGACGTCGCCAACAGGGCCATGAAGATGGTTTCAACGATGAGATTGATCGTGTTAATTGTCGTTTCTGTCGGGCTGAGCGGTTCTGTTGTCTTTTCAAACAGCGGATCAATCAGGTCGGGATTAGTAATGGCGGGATCGGCCAAAAAGCGCAACACGCCAATGAGCTGAGTCTGCCTGCTTTCCGAACGCAATTTATCCAGATTGATTTCCGTAACCTGGACGGCAACGGCGTACACGACAAAAATGATCATAAAGGCCAGAAAGGTTTGAGCAGCTTGTCGGGCAGGTGTTTTGGGTGCTTCTATTTTCATAAGTTTCAAACGGCTACGAATTGCACGAATTCCACGAATTAAGCGCCTCTTTCGTGTAATTTATGCAATTCGTGGCGAGAAATTCTCTCTAAATAATCCGGCTGCGAATTCGGGCGCTGACGTTGTCTA
>JBNKZT010000279.1:0-8347 GCA_050301775.1 Promineifilaceae bacterium (SeqCode) | reverse complement strand
GCAGGAAATCCAATCCATCGTGGATGGCCGGATCGCTGATGACGTGATAATCATCCAAAACCAAAATGATGGAGTGAGGCAGATCGGCTAATTCATTAAGCAGCCCGGTCAGCAAAACCGGTGGGGGCGGCAGCGGATTGGCAGAGATGAGGGGCTGCATGGCTTCGCCGAGGCGGGGGACAGCCACTTCGGCAGGCTCAGTGCAGGCTGTTTGCAAAGCGGCCACCACGTACTGCCAGAACCGGTTGGGATCGTCGTCGTATTCGTCCAGCGAAAGCCAGGATACTTGTGAATTGTGAGCGGAGAATTGTGAATTGTGAATAGCTTCGGTTACCAGAGTGGTTTTGCCAAATCCGGCCGGGGCAGAAACGAGGGTTAGCTTGCGAGCAAAGCCTTCGCTTTGCCATAGCCCCTGGTCGAGCTTTTCGATGAGGCGGGGGCGGCAGACGCTGCCGGGCCGGAGCGGTGGAAGGTACAGTTTGGTTTGCAGGAGTGAGTCTGTCACAGGGGGATTATAGGGGAAAATGGGACGAAGGTGAAGGATGAACGGCCGTTTCACCCACCCCTAACTCCAGACGCACGCCGCCACCACAGCCAACCAATCACGCCTAACTCCAGCAGTAGCATTAACACGTGCGAGTCCGCCGGGGAGACAAACAGCGGCGTCGGCGCATCGTGCAGGGCATGGAAAGCCATCACCACGAACAGATTGTCAGTCAGCAGGAAGATGGCGGTAAAAACCAGCCCCAGCAGCAGCACAATGCCCGGCAGCAGTGGCGTGTCCATGCCGTACTCAATCCACTGCGGGATGTGGCTAAGAGTAAAGAGAAGTTGGGAAAGGAACACGGCCGTTCCCAAGCGCCACTTCCTCTCCCCCAGCCACAAATAAAGCTGCGGCAGCAAAAAGCCACGATACACGGTGTCCTCGACAACGGCCGTTCCCAGCAAATGCCCCACCAACCAACCGATCACCACCAGCACCGGAAATTCCATCCAGTCGGGATGCCAAATCAGCCCGCTGCCCGCCGCCAATGCCAGCAGCGCAATGACAATTTGCAGCAGCAGCCACACCCCCGCCAGTGTGAGCAGACCGGCCCGCAAATTGCGCCGCCGCCAGCCCAAATCACGTGGGCGCAGCCGACCAATTCCCAACAGCAAGACGCCAATCAACAGATAATCGTCAAGCCGCGCCGCCAAATTCCAGCTTATCAGCCCGCCGCTAAGCCGACCAGCCCAGGCTGCTACCTGGTCTGGCCATACCCAGCTTTGCCCCCAGATACGTAGTCCCAACTCCGCTAACAAATAAAGCGGCAGCAACCACCACGCTGCTTGACGGATTTCTTTGAACATTGGTCTGTTCCTATCTCGTCCCAAAATGAATATTGGGCCTGTCGGGGTGAAACCTGTTTGAAACAGGTTTCCGGCGTTTAGACGTCGAATTCATTCGATGTATTCCTATGCAGAGGCGAGTTCGGAGGAGGAAACGGCCGTTTTCGTCAACGTTTTCGCCCCATACCGCCACACAATCGCAATCGCCGCCACATTATACAGCGCTGCCAAAATAATCATACCGGCGATTGCCGTGCTGTCCGGCGTTGGATTCACAACAAACAGTTCAAGCGCCAGGTTACCCAGCGCGTGGAAGAAAGCGGCGGCAAAGATGCTGTGCGTACTGTTGTAGACCCAGGTGAGCATTACCCCCAGCGGAATGACGGCCAGCGCAAACAGCCAGAAGGGCATCAATGATTGATTGGTTCCGACCATCGCCATGGTCGGCAGATGCCACACAATCCAAAACACCGACAAAATCAGGCTGGCGTTCAAGGCATTAAACCGCTCCTGCAATCGATCCAACGCATAACCGCGCCAGCCAACCTCCTCATCCAGCCCGCCACCGAGGAAGAAGACGATGATGAAGAAAAACAAGGCCATCACGGGGGAATTGACCTGTTCAGAGACCGGTAAATTGGTGCTGACCAGGCTGTAGATGAAGCGGCTGGCCGCATGGAGTATCAGCAGCAGGGCGCTGGCCCCCAACAGCCAGGGAAAGGCGCGTTTCGGGTTGAATGCGCTGCCTGCCAGCCGCTTCAGTCCGGCGCGACCTTCGGCCCGCGCCGTTAAAATGATGGCAGCCACAGCCGGTCCTAATCCGCCGAGGAGGATAAGGGGTGTGGAGGGAACGGCCGTTCCGATCACGCCCCAACCGGCCAGCACTCCTGGCAGCCAAACCAGCCAGGAAAAGGCAAAGGTTATTACAAAAAAATTTCGCAGTTCATTTCGTGTTTTTGTGTTCATGATAAATTTCCTTTGAAAATTGAGATTGGGAGATTAGGAGATTGAATCTCTCAATCTCCTAATACTCAACGACATGATTTTGGTAATTACATTTCTCCTGGCGGTAACGGCCGTATACTCACCAACTCCACCCCCAGATTACGCAGCCGGGCGACGAGACCATACAGCGCCGCCTGGTCGGCAACAGAACCAGTCAAAACCGTAATCGCTTCGTTATCCGCCGTATAGGTTGGCGTGATGGTAAAGCCCTCAAACCAGCTTTCCCATCGCGCATCCAAATGGCCGCGAATCGTAATCTCATAAGTGGGAAGTGGCGTATTCATATCTTCACCTTAATGGATGGATGAACGGAAAGTCGCCATCTATTTGGACGGTTCCGGCATCTCGTTGAGGATGGAAACGGCCGTTTCCAACACCACATCCCGCCCCTCCACAAACATGGCATAAACCGTCTCCTCCGTCAGCGGCACACGCACATCCGGCACGACACCACCCATGCCATGTGCGTCGCCATCTACCAGAATCCGTTCATTCGCGTCCAGCGCGCGCCCGGCCAGAAAATTAAACACCACGCCTTCCGGCAGGCGGTACAAATCTTGCCCCGGTGTGCCCATCGCAAAAGAACCATTCGTGCCATAAACACCGACCACCTGGCCTTGCGGCAAACGCTGCACCGCCAGCGGCGGCCCTTCCGCCGTACTGGTCGTGCTTTTATCCACCAGCACGATCACCGGGCCGCTGTAATACGGCTGCTGCGGCTCAATCGGCAGCGTTTCATCAGGGTTGATTTGGAACTGACCGGTCGCCGGGTCATAACGGGCAATTTGCTCGTAAAAATCCGGGGCATCATAAAAATGGCCGACCAACTGCGGTACCAGCGCATCAATGCCGCCGCCATTGCCGCGCACGTCAATGATGATTCCCGGCACATCTTCCGTCACAAACATTTCAATGGCGCGATCCAGGTTTTTTGCCATCCGTAAGCCCCCCAGCGAGGGTATAAATCCGCTAATTTCCAGATAGCCATAGCCGCTGGGCAGCACACTGGTTTGAACCGGATTCTTAAAAATCGCCGCTAACGGCTCACGTTCCGGTGGAGATGTGCGGTTCAACGCTTCAAAGCCATCATCCTCAGCCACGAGCGTTACAGTTTGCGGTGCTGTTGCGTCTGGATTTTGGAACGTTACGCTCGTTTCAGTCCCGACCAGATCACGCACCAGGTAGCGATATTGCTCCAGCAAATGGCCTTCCTGCGTCGCTTGCGGCGTTTCCGCCCACAGTGTCTCCGTCTGAGCCAGCGCCTCGGCAATGGGCTGCCCATTCCACGATACAATCTCAACCCCCCACTCCATACCCGCTTTGGCCGCCGGGCCGTCATCCAGCAAGATATGCGCCATCACGCGCCCATCATCCAGGCCAATGATGCCCAACCCGTACCCGCCGCCAACGGCTTGCTGCCGCAGGCCAAAATCGTCACCCCCCAGCGCCACGTGCCCATCAGGGATGGCGTAGGCGTATTCGCGCAAGGCCAGGTAATACGCTTCCCGATCCTGCTCCGCTTCGGCGGCAGCGATGCGCGGGGCCGTTTGCGCGTAAAGCGCATCCCAATCAATCGCTTTCCAGTTGGTGAAGGGGTAATGGGTGACCAGATGCTCGTGTAATTGGTCAAACGCCTCCGTCCAACTCAACTCTCGAAAATCATTTTCACTTGACAGCAACCAGCGCCTGCCGCCTATCACGCCACCCACGATGACCAAGACAACGATACCGACTAACCACCACATCACTTTTTTCCTGTTATGTTTGTTGTTTTTTGACATAATCCGATTCCCATTCCTTCGTAGGGGCGGGTCTTGTACCCGCCCTTTTGCTTGCCAAGTCGAGGGCGACCACAAGGGTACGCCCCTACAATTGGCGGTTTAATTGTTTGAAATAGATGCCGGTGAAAAGCAGCCCAATCAGCCCCAGAGGAATGAACACCCCTAACAGCCCGGTTTCCACCTCAATGCTGTTCAAGGCGCGGAACAACTGCCCCAGAGTGATGGCAATGCACAGCGAATCGAATTTGATCAGCAGCATCCCGGCCAGCACGTCGCCAAACGACCGTTTCTGAAACAACTGTACGGCCGTTAACCCAAACGCCGGCAGCACCACCATCAAATCAAACACAAAAATAAGATGGCCGCTGTCCACAACCCCGGTACGGATCGTGTTCATCACCTGTCCGATCCAGATGGTGGCGAAAACGGCCGTGATCACCACAAAAAATCCGCCAATCCAGCGCCGGGGCAGTTTGCCGCCCATCGACTGCTGGAACCAGACCGCATCGACGCTGCTCAACAAACCAATCATCGTGTACAGCGACAAACTGGCGACGGCCACGTAGCCCAAAAAGAAGACGTTGTACACGCCGCCAATGGCGTAAATGGCGTAGACGTACAGTTCATAGGCCAGCACGCCTGTCCACAGCCGCCACGCCCAGGCACGGTTTTGGCGAACGCCCCGCAGCGCCACCAGCAGCAGCGGCACGCCCAAAATCAGCGTAATCAAATCCTGGGCGCGGGATTCCTGCACGTATTTGGCTGGGGCAAAGTCGGCGTAAATGGTGGGGGTGGTGAGGCCGGGAACGGCCGTACCCAGCAGCAGCACAATCAAAATCCCGGCCAGAACGGTATACGTTTTCATCCACACCGATTGTTCCATTTTGTCTTGAGTCGTTCGTAAAGCAGTCATTTTCTTTTCCTCGCCAATTTTTTTGTAGGGGCAGTGCCTTGTGCCTGCCCCTTCTGCCTGCCCAATTGGGTGACCACAAGGGTCGCCCCTACATAATTTTTACCAATTACAAAGACGGGAAGTCCCCATCCAAATGGATGGAAACTTCCCCAACGGTTGTTTATCGTTCTGCCATTGGCAGTTCAACATGGGATGGGTAAACCGCGCTGCGGTGCATTTTCCACACCGGCTGTCCCTCGGCGGGATAGCGAGCAAACGTGTCGGCGTCGGCTCCAGCAATGGCAATGCGGATGCTGTGGCCCGCTTCAACCAGCACCGACGTGGCGTACAGGTTGAGCGTGATCTCCGTCACTTCGCCGGGCACGAGCGGCGCGGCGTCCTCACGGTTGAAGCTGTGATACGGCCCCAGGTGAACGTATGGCGGTTCCTCATCGGATACCTGGTGATGAATGGCCCGCAGGATGCCCTCGGTGATGTAGGTGACCTTCCCATCCGGTGCGACGTCTTCCAGATACACATGGAACGCGCCGTCTTCGGTCGTTGAAGCGAGATACATCGTAATGATCGGGCTGCCGGTGATCTCCATATCGACCGCCATTGGTTGGCTGGTGTAGGTCAGCAGTTTTTCGTCTTCTTCGGCACGGTCGGCGGTGTAGTCAATCGAGAGGCCCATCTGGGCGTGCCAGCGGTTGGCAAGGCCGGTCGTCGCCGTATAATCAACCGCATACTCGTCGATAGCACCTTCGGATGGCGCTTCAGCAGTCAGTGCATTGTCTTCGGCAAAGTACAGGCGCTGCGGTTCCATGCCTTCCGGCGGCCACACTGAGGTCGTCCGCCACTCGCCCGTATTCAGCGTGTAGTAGTTGATTTCCGATTCCATTGCCGGGCAGGAGGTTTCTTTCAGATAGCAGTCAAAAAAGTTCAGCACCTCCGACTCCATCTGGGATACCGCCACATCGAGGCTGGCCAGACCCACCGCCTGTTCATCTCCTTCAACGACATCCGGCATGAAGGGGTCGATGCTGGGGCTGCCGCCATGATTCCACGGCCCGATAAACACCTGCTGTGTCGTATCGAGGGTCAGGTAGCGGCTCAACGCCCCGTCCATCGTCGCTGCGTCCAACCAGCTTACCCAAATCTGCATCGGCACATCGTAGGCTTCGTATTCTTCCTGAAAGTTGTAAGGGCTGGCGTCAGCGAAGGTATGACCGCCATCGCCATACTCGTCAGCCCGATATTCGATGGCGGCCATCACCTCATAGATATTTGGATTGTCGTGCCCGGCGATGGCCTGTTCCAGCAGTTTGCCGCCCCTATCCGCCTCGACTGGCCTGGAGTGTTCGATCTCGTGATCCAACGCCGAATTGTACTCGCTCCACTCTGTTAGGAACCCATCCGCCCGCAGTCCACCGGGCATTCCGACGCCCAGCAACGGATCGAAATCGTCATAGCGTGGTGCGGTCGCCTTGAAGGCTGGGTTGCCGAGAGCAGCCATCAGGTCGGAAGTGTTGCCGGGGTATGAGGTGCCCCACGCGCCGATATTTCCGTTTGACCATTCCTGCTCGATGATCCAGTCCATGATTTCGCCATAGTCGGCGATTTCATCCGGCGACCATTCAATCGGGCGATTACCGAATGAGGCACCGCTCCCCCGCGCATCGACATACACAACGGCGTATCCGGCTTCATTCGCTGCCGCCGCTTCCGCATCAAGTTGAACTATCTTCACCAATTCAGGGTCGATTCCGGCCATCCGTATCTTCATTTTTATGGCAAAGGTCAGGTCCATGTTTTCGGTTCCCCGGCTGTAGCGGGTCGCGTTGATCAGCGTTGGGACCTGCTCACCGGCGGCCAGATCAGATGGCAGCCAGACGTCAAACGCAATATCAACACCATCGCGCATCGTCAGGTACTGTGATTGGAAACGTGGCAGGCCGCTCGGCGTTTTCTCCCTGTTCATCTCCGGGTATGATGCCACCCAGATCACAAAGCCGAGACCCGCAACTACGATTACTGCTCCAACAATAAGTGCAATCTTCTTAAACATTTCATTCTCCTGTTCAATTTGAAATTTATTTGTGTTTGATGGTGGCACTATACAAATGAAATGGACGGTGGGTCTCCATCCAAAAGGATGGTTAGATGGACGGCGACCGCACAAGCGGCTACCAGTGCAGCAAGCGCCAGTAGTTGACAAACCAGATGAAGGCCCAGACCGCGAGCGTGACCAGGGTGAAATGGATACGGCCGTACACCCCCCACTCCCCATCTCTCCAGACCAGCCCGGTAAAGATCAGCGCCGCTGCCGCCAGGGCCACAATCAAGCCAAACAAAACTGGACAGACGCCCAGCAGCGGAATCTGCCCCGTCAGCAGCGCCGATTGGCCGCCAAGAACAGCTACAACAACCAGCGCGATAAACAGTAGGCTGAGCGCCGCCGCGCCCCACAAAACCCACTGCGCGGCGCTGGCCGCCGGGGGTTGCACCGGGGTATTCCGCCGCACCAACGCCAGCAGCGGCCGACCCATAACCAGGGAGAGAAACAGCAGCACGCTAACGCCCAGCAGCGCAAATTGCCCGGTGGGATGCCGCAGCCCCGTCACCGGCACAAAGGCCCCCGGCTGGCCGCCAACAAAAGCGTGCGTCACCCTGCCCTGCTCATCCTGAGCAAAAACCAGCGTGCCACCGCCATTTTCTTCACGAAAAACGAATGGCTCCGTTTCGACAAAGCGATCACCACCCACCTCCAGCGACCCATTTGCCAGCGCCGCAAATTGGCGGGTGGAGACCAATTGCAGCACCTTTTCCGCCGTCGTTTCGGCGGTGCGATTGCTGCGATACAGTCCGGCCACGAGGGCAGCATGGGAATCGCCATTGGCTGCCTGCACCGTTTCCACCGTTTCCGGGTAGTAATGGTGCATAAAGGCATCGAATAATGTTTGGGGGAATCCGGCACATTCGGCGCTGTTGCACACGGCAAAAAAGCCCACGTTTTCATCCGGCAGCAGGGCCAACTGCGAATGGAAGAAGAGCGTATCGCCGCCATGCGCCAGGATGCGCTGTTGGCCGCGCTCCAACTCAAAAAATCCGTAGGCCAGGCCGCCAATGCGCTCATCATGGGTGAAAAGTTGGCTGTGCATTTGCCGGGTGGTTGTTTCGGAGAGGATTTGGGCATTGGCGTAACGGCTGTTTCCCAAATGCGCCAACATAAAATGGGCCATGTCCTCCGCCGTCGCGCTGATGGCCCCTGCCGGGGCGATGTTGAGGAATTCGAATGGCTGCGGGGTGAAACGGCCGTCTGCAAATTGGTAGCCGTTGG
>JBNKZT010000278.1:0-8366 GCA_050301775.1 Promineifilaceae bacterium (SeqCode) | reverse complement strand
CTACGCACACTAACAAATGAATGAAAGTAACCCTCATTTGTCTTTCCCTTTGCGTACTCTGCGTCTCCGCGGTCTAATTACAAAGGATGCATAAGTGATGACCAAAATTCAAACCATTGAGCGTTTCATTTTTGATCGTCAGCCGCATACAGCGCATGGTGAATTCACCAATTTGCTGTACGACATTGCCCTTGTGGCCAAACTTATTGCCTACAAGACAAACCGCGCCGGGCTGGTGGATATTTTGGGGCGGGTTGGTGTGGTTAACATTCAGGGAGAATCACAGCAAAAACTGGATGTATTTGCCGATGAATTGATTGTACGGATTTGTGACCATACCGGCCGTTTGTGTGTATTGGCATCCGAAGAACGTGAAGACATCATTACAATCCCGTCTGAATACAGGAAGGGCGCATATGTTTTGGTTTTTGATCCACTAGACGGATCATCGAATATTGATGTTAATGTCAGTATTGGAACGGTTTTTGGGATTTATCGCTGCGTTGATTGGGAACTGCGCGGCCGTTTGGAAGACGTTTTACAACCGGCACGCGATTTGGTTGCCGCCGGCTATATTTTATTCGGGGCCAGCACGATGATGGTTTACAGTACAGGTCAGGGTGTGCACGGCTTTACATTGGATTTAGAAATTGGCGAGTTTCTGTTATCACATGAGAATATGACACTGCCAGATCCGCCGGCTTATTACAGTGTGAACCACGCCTATTATGAACGTTGGTCACCAAATGTACAGAAATATGCGCGTTGGCTGCAAGGCCAGGACAGCTCTGATGCTCCGGTTTTATCATCTCGTTACATTGGCTCTTTAGTGGCTGATTTTCACCGTAATTTATTGCGGGGCGGCGTTTTCTTTTATCCGGCTGAAAGAGAGAAGCCGAATGGTAAGATTCGCTTGTTATATGAGGCTGGCCCATTGGCTTTTTTGATTGATCAGGCGGGAGGATATGCGTCTAACGGCCGTCAATCAATCCTGGATATTACCCCTACACATTTACACCAACGAGTTCCCTTTTACATTGGCAATCATTCATTGGTAAAGAAAGCAGAGTATTTTCTAAAGCAGGACGAATAGGCTAGAATTATTTTATAAATGAAGTGGCGTAATGATTGACTTGCTCTGGGCAGCATGTTATACTTCACCAATCCAAGACAAGTGGATTCCAAAACTCCCTCGAACTTGATAAATTGATTGCGCTCAGAATGCCGACATGCTTAAATCGGTTTCCCAATGTTAATATTTTCCCTAAAAGACATCTGTGGTAGAGGCCTGAATTGGCATTTATGATAGCGCAGGGTGGTAGAGCGACTTCTTGAACTCGTTTGAATGTATTTCCAGGTTTTAAAGAATTTTAACCATAAAAATGAACTTGTATGAATAAACGTTGGTTGGGCTTGCAAATTGCTAAGTTCGCTGTTTTTATTGCTTACTGCACTTTTCATACAGATGATAATTAGATTTCATGAATATTTATAAAATAGTCATGGCTAAAGTGAAGATTCGTATTTTCGGAGAATAATTTGATGGACATTGGCGAATTAAGTGGCAAAACGTTGACTGAATTGCGTGATATTGCCAGGGAAATGGAATTAACTGGTTTCAGCACACTGCGCAAGCAGGAATTAATCTTTGGCATACTGCAAACGGAAGCTGAATCTCGCGGTTTTAATTTTCGGGGCGGTATTCTGGATATCGTTGAAGATGATAAGCAAAAAATGGGCTTTTTAAGGGCCAGCAATTATCTTCCTGGCGTTGATGATATTTATGTGTCTAATTCGCAAATCCGCCGGCTGGCGCTGCGCGCAGGCGATATGGTGATGGGCCAGGTTCGAGCACCCAAAGATAGCGAGAAATATTACAGTTTACTTCGTGTGGAAGCTGTTAATGGGGATAGCCCGGAAAAGGCAAAGAACAGACCTAATTACGCTTCCCAAACGCCAATTTTCCCAGATCAGAAATTAAAACTGGAAACGAAACCGAATATATTATCGACTCGTATGCTGGATTTAATTGCGCCAATTGGTCGTGGTCAACGTGGTTTGATTGTATCGCCGCCTAAAGCGGGTAAAACGACTGTGTTGAAGGATATCGCCAACGGTATTGCCGAAAATTATTCGGACGTTTTCTTGATGGTTGTATTGATTGGTGAGCGTCCTGAAGAAGTAACCGATATGAAACGGGCCATTAATGGTGAAGTGGCCAGTTCAACATTTGATGAACCTGTGCGGCAGCACTGCCGGGTAGCTGAAATGGCGCTGGAACGGGCCAAGCGGCTGGTTGAAGGCGGCCAGGATGTTGTGATTTTGCTGGACTCAATTACTCGTTTAGCCCGGGCCTATAATTTGGTGGTATCGCCGAGTGGCCGAACGCTTTCCGGTGGTCTGGATCCGACGGCTTTGTATCCGCCGAAGCGTTTCTTTGGCGCAGCGCGTAATCTGGAAGAGGGTGGCAGTTTGACGATTATTGGCACCTGCCTGGTCGATACGGGCAGCCGTATGGATGATGTCATTTATGAAGAATTTAAGGGTACCGGCAATATGGAATTAATCCTCAGCCGCCGGCTGCAGGAACGCCGTATCTTCCCGGCTTACGATATTGAACGGTCGGGCACGCGGCGTGAAGATTTGCTGTTGTCGGGCGATGAGTTGTCACGGGTGTACATGATGCGTCGTATGCTGGGGCACTTGATGGATACTCCTGGTTATGATATTAGCAGCGCTACTTCGGCTGTGATGCAGCGGATGCGTGGGACAAAGGACAATTACGAATTCCTGGAAACACTCACGAAGGACGTCGGCTAATCTGGGAATTTGCCCAATTTTTAGATGAATAGTTTTTGAGAAAGGGTTGGCTCTGGCTGGCCCTTTTTTGCTTTGAATAGGCTTTATGATAGCATTTTGGGCGTGAAAACGGCCGGGAAACTGCCGTTTCGGACTTGCTTATGAATAAAACAAACAAAGTGGGGCAGCGTTTCGGGGGACACTTTATCCTCATTGCTATTGCCCTGATTGTATTTGCCGGTTGGCGCATTAGCCAGGCTGCCATCGCCGATGAAGGCGACAGCGACCTGGTTGATGGGTCTAGCCAGACTGTGCCGACTGTTGTGGTTGATGATGCGAGTGTGGGGGTGACGGCCGTTACCACCGATACCGTCGATTTTACTGCTGGCGACGTTCCTGTCATCAGCGATAGCAGCCTGGTTCCGGCGCCGAATCCTTTTACCTATCAGGGACAGCAGCCGCATCACGAGTTTGTAACCTATGTTGTCGAGCGAGGGGACACGCCGGGAACCATTGCCGAAAAATTTGGCATCCAAACCGAGACCTTATTAGGTGGTAATCCGCAGTTAAGTCAAGAATCCAGCCTCCTGCAAACGGATGTAGAGCTTATCATTTTGCCTATTGATGGTGTGTTACACGATGTCGCACCGGGCGATACGTTAGAAAGCATCTCTGATGAGTACGGCATCCCAGTTGAAGATATCATCGCTTACGAAAACAATAATCTTGAATTTCCCTATCGCCTGTACCCGGAAACCCAAATCATGGTTCCGGGCGCTGTGCGTGAAATCTTTGTTTGGACGCCGCCTGACCTTTCATCGGTTGGTGGCACTTCCTACGAAGGCGCCGGCGTTGCGCCGCGTATTGTGGGGACGGGGACGTTTGTTTATCCGGTGAACGGCCGTAACTTCAGCCAATATTACTGGTACGGCCATCGGGCGATTGATATTGCCCTGGCTGAAGGAAACGCTGTTTACGCCTCTGATACTGGCACAGTGACGTATGCCAGTTGGAATGTGTGGGGCTATGGTAACTTAATTGTGGTCAATCACGGAAACGGGTACGAGACATTTTATGCCCATCTTAACGGTATCAATGTCGTTCCCGGCCAGATTGTTTACCAGGGTAATGTGATTGGTTACACTGGTGACACCGGCAACTCTTCCGGCCCGCATATCCATTTTGAGATACGTATCAACGGTAACCAGGACAATCCCTGTTGGTATTTGGGCTGCGGCTAAGGGTTTGTTCATTTTAACCTGCAAGATCCAAAGTTATTTACGAGCGGACCCTTAACCGTTTACAACACGATCCCGCAGTTGACCGCAGCCAGCCTGAATATCAATTCCCCGGCGCACACGCACCGTACTGCTGACTCCATATTGCTCCAAAACCTGTTGGAATTTATCAACCTGTTCACGGGATGATGGGTCGCCGCCGAATCCTTTTGTTGGATTGAGCGGAATGAGATTGACGTGACAGAGCATACCCTGTACCAGTTTGCCTAACGCCTGAGCCTGCTCAACGGTATCATTTTCGCCGGCAATCAAGGCCCATTCAAACGTGATGCGGCGTCCCGTTTTTTCGATATAGTAGCGGCAGGCATCTATCAATTCGGCGATGGGCCAGCGCTTGTTGACGGGGATGAGTTTATCTCGTTCAGCGTCCGTGGCGGCGTGCAGGGAGATAGCCAGCGGTGTTTGCCGGCCTTCATCGGCGTAGCGGCGAATGGCGGGGATTAATCCCACCGTGGAAATGGTGATTTTGCGTGCCCCCAAATTGAACCCGTCGCCGTCAGTGAGGCGATCGACGGCCTGAAGGGTGTTGTCGTAGTTGTGGAGCGGTTCGCCCATCCCCATCATGACAATGTTGGTGACATGTTCGCCTTCTGTGGCCAATTGGCGGGCAAAATGCATAACGGGCGCGACGATTTCACCGGGTGTTAAGTTGCGGAAAAAGCCCATTTGGCCGGTGGCGCAAAAGACACAGCCCATAGCGCAGCCGGCCTGGGTGCTGATGCAGAGGGTACGCCGTTTTTCGTAGCGCATTAGAACGGTTTCGATATATTGGCCATCCGGCAGTTGGGAAAGGATTTTTTCGGTACGGCCGTCACTGGCGTGTTGGTCGGAAACGATGTTGATCTGGCTGATGGTGGCTTTTTCGGCAAGGGATTCGCGCAGCGATTGGGGCAAGTTGTGCATGTCGCTAAAGTCAGCGGCATAATGCCGGTAGAGCCATTCCCAGATTTGTCGGGCGCGGAATTTTGGCTGGCCTAATTCGGTGAGGAATTGCGTTAGTTGGGCCAGGTCAAGATCGTATAGATTGATTTTATCGGTCATGAATAATTGTCCAATTGGTTGGCCAGGTCGGTGATGTCGTTACAGATGAAGTCAGGCTGAATGGGGCTGGTTTGGGCTTGTTCACGGCTGGTGACGCCGGAAAGCACGAGAATTGTGATTAATCCGGCCCCTTTGCCACCAGCGATGTCGGTGGTGAGCCGGTCGCCGACCATGGCGGTGTTGGCCGGTGTGCCGCCCAATCGTTTGACGGCTTCTTGAAAGATAATGGGCTTGGGTTTGCCGATGATGAGCGGGGCTACGCCGGTGGCGGTCTCGATGACGGCCAGGAGGGAGCCGGCGCCGGGCAGGGGGCCTAGTTCGCTGGGGAAGGAGGGATCGGGGTTGGTGCCAATGAAGGCAGCTCCCTTGTGGACGAGCAGTGCGCCCATGGCCAGTTCGTTGTAGATAACGTGGCGGTTGAATCCGGCGACGACGAGGGGGGCGGTTGTACCGTTTTTGACTTGTTCTGGGGTGATGATGTGGAATTCTTTCGCGATCAGGGCGTCGTGCAGTCCTTTTTCGCCGACAACGTAGACGGCCGTTCCCGCATCATAGTGTTCGCTCAGGTAAACGGCCGTTGTCTCGGCCGAAGTCAATATTTGTTCCGGGAGGACATGAATGCCAAACCGGGCTAATTTTTCGGTGTACATAACGGCCGTTTTCGTGGCATTGTTGGTGGCCAGAACAAAGTTGATATGTTTTTGACGCAGCGTGGCGAAAAAGTCAGCCAATCCGGGCATGGGGGTTTCCCCCCGCCACAAAACGCCATCCATATCTAAAATCAGGTTTTTGATTCCTTGCATGTTGATGATCCTATTGTTTTTATGGATTATAACGAAAGCAGAGGGATGTGGTAGGGAAGACGGTATTTTGAATATGTTCGTCGCATTAGGACACTCCAGGGGCCAGTGTTATAATTTCACCACTTTCAATCAGGAGATTTTATTGTGAAACTATCGGTAATAATTCCCGTTTTCAATGAGCGGAGTACGATTAAAGAAGTTGTGAATGCTGTGTTGGCCGTTGAGATGGCGGATGAAATCATCATTGTTGATGATGGCTCAACTGATGGCACGCGTGAGTTTTACCCGGAGATCGCGGCCTTGAGTAATATGATTCAAATTCATTTGCATGAGAAGAACATGGGTAAGGGAGCCGCGGTGCGTACCGGGTTTAGCAAGGCCGGCGGTGATATTTTCCTGATTCAGGATGCAGATTTGGAGTATGATCCACGCGAGTATGGTAGTTTGACGCGGCCGATTGTAGAGGGCAAGGCGGCCGTCGTATACGGTTCTCGTTTCCGTGGCGGCCCGACCAAGACGATGTTTTTCTGGCATATGGTCGGCAATAAGCTGCTGACTTTTGTCACCAACGTGCTTTATAACACGATTCTGACAGATATGGAGACTTGTTATAAGGTGTTCCGGGCTGACGTGGTGCGCGATATGACGCTGCGTTCCAAGGGGTTTGAGTTTGAGCCGGAAGTGACGTCGAAGGTGTTGAAGCGCGGCCACCGCATTTACGAGGTGCCGATTTCTTATAACGGCCGTGAATTTGAAGAAGGCAAAAAGCTCAATCCCTGGAAAGAAGGCCCCAAGGCGCTATATTACTTAATCAAGTACCGATTTGTTGAGTGAGAACGACCATTTTGACTTGCGGCTGAAGGGCGTCGCTCAGTGCAGGCGTTTATGGGCAAACAGATGAACCGGTCGGAACAGTGGTGGCTGGCGGGATGGAGTGGCGTAGCCCTGTTTTTTCGTCTACCTGGTTTGTTTGCCAATCATTTTCACGCCGATGAGGCGTTGTTTGCCAGCTTTGCCCGCACGATTGCTGTCTGGCGTGATCCTTTGTTACAGATGCAGCCGGTTGATAAGCCGCCGCTGCTTTTTTATGCCCAGGCGTTGTTTTATCCACTGTTTGGCCCGGTTGAATTTGCTGCCCGGCTGCCTAATTTTATCGTTTCGATTTTGTTGGTTCCGATAACGGCTGTTTTAGCGCGGCGGTTGTATGGGGATGGGAAAACGGCCGTTTTTACGGCAGCCATCGTTGCTTGCCTGCCCCTGACTGTTCAATTCAGCTCCACCGCCTTCCTCGATCCATTCCTCACCTTTTGGTTGATTGCGGCATTGGCGGCCCTGGTTTCACGCAAGCCAGGCGTATCCGGGATGTTGTTTGGCCTGGCGGTGGCGACCAAGTACCAGGCTTGGTTATTTGCGCCGCTGCTGTTGGGGCTGGGATTGTTGGGGCATTGGCGCTGGGCGGCGTGGCGGAAGTGGCTGGCCGGGTTTTTGCCGATGATACTGTTGTTGCTGGTTTGGGAGTTGGTGCGCAATGGTGGCATGGGGCTTTGGTCGGCCCAAATGGCTAATTTTGGCGGCGTGCGGTTTAGTTGGTCGTGGGAGCTGCTGCCACGAGCTTTAGATTGGCTGTTGTTATGGCTGCAAGCATTTGGCTTATTTGGCGTTATCATTTTGCTTTTGTTGGCGTTGGCTGGAGTCAAAGCCTGGCGGGGCCGCGATTGGCCATCTCTCCAGACGAAGCTGCTGTTGTTGTTTGTCATTGCTTATTTGTGTCTGCATTGGTTGTTGGCGATTCCGGTTTGGGATCGCTATTTGCTGCCATTGTTCCCGTTGTTGGTAGTGGTGATGGTACAGGGTCTCAACATTTCACAGGTTTGGGATTTTCGGGATGTCAGTATTGTTGTTTTACTGGTTTGCTTGCTGCTTTTTGGCGCTTGGGAGGCGCGTGACGGCCGTTACCCCATCGGTGGCCAGCGGAATGCCGATCAAGGGGCGGCGGTTGTTGCTGAAATCCTGGCCGATTTGCCGTATGGCACGGTTTTGTATGATCATTGGTATAGTTGGCAGTGGCGTTACCAATTGTTTGATAAACAGGTCTATGCCAGTTGGCAGCCCAATCCGGCCGCATTGGCGGATGAACTGGCGGTTTTTGGCGCGGATGGTCACCGGCATTACCTGGTTTTGCCCGATTCGGCGGCGGCACGGCCGTTCATGCGTGCCGTAGACTCAACCGGATTCGATTTGCAACCTGTCATTTTACCTGTACCGACCCAAATGCAGCTATATGAAATTGTCCCTGGAAAATAAGGAAACATCGTGAAGACACCATCACGTTTCACGCATCACGTTTCACGTCTTGGTCCGCTCCTCATTTTACCGGCGCTGGTCCTGTTCTGTTTCCAAAAGATGGCGTTCAGCAACCTCATTT
>JBNKZT010000277.1:0-8420 GCA_050301775.1 Promineifilaceae bacterium (SeqCode) | reverse complement strand
CCCAGATGCCTTTGAAGCGGCCTTCCACGAATGTCAATCTGTCTTAACTTCGTGTCCATAAAATTGGGGGAGGGTCAGCATAGGCATAGGCTTCATCGCGGCCATCGACATAGTAATGCCGATACAGCCAGGACAGTCCTTCCTGCATCATATCTTCGCGAAAGATGCTGCGTTCGGATGGGTCCATCTGCATGTGGCGCATGACGTTGCCTACCAGAATGCGGGCCTTTTTGGCTAACCAACGGACATCGACGGCGCTTTTCTCCACGCCGGTTTGGGTGTATACTGTTGACATGATTTAGCATCTCCTTTGTGAGGTGTAGGCGCTGACCAGAGCTACAGACTCTGGCCAGCGCTTTTTCTTTAAAATAACTTGAATTGATTTGGGCTTTGGCTCTGCTCTCCTGCTCCCTTGCCCCCCGGCTCCCAGCGACCTTTGGTCACCTACTCCCACGACACGCCTTGCTCCCGCATGGTGCGGATGGCTGTACCCCAGGCGTCGATGGCACAGTCCCTCTCGTGGGGCTGCCACTGGCTCTTGGTGGACGGCCGTTTCCGTTTCCGTTCCAATGTACGCTGCTGTGGTTTGAGGTAAATCGCTTTCTGTGGGTCTGGTCTACGGTTCATGAATCTCTCCTTTCGCCTGATACAGGCAACAAAAAAGGCCGGAACCTGTTAGTACAGATTCCGGCCAAAATAATGGTTATTGGGCTATTTGATTGTGCTCTGTCTACGTTCCGCCCAGCTTCGCCAAGCCTACGGCCGATAGGCCGTCCTGAGGTGGCCAACCAGGGTACTGCTCAGTTAGTTGCCATTTTGTTGTCAGATCCAACGTAACTGTAGAAAAAATGTCACGAGCAAAACTAGCCAACAATACAGCCATTTCCTCACCTGTTTGTTTACTACAAGTCAGCTGCTCCACCTAAGGGGTCATCCACAAATAAGTTATCGGAATTGGTGGATGACCTTCGAGTAACCGTCCTTCCCAAAAGGGAAGTAATTGTTGGACGGTTACTAAGATCGTCTCCCCATCCGAATATGTTTTTGTTGATGTGCCGAACACGTCGGGCATTGCCTGGCGATGGTTTGCGTTTGTAAATCATTTGGAAAAGCCTCCTTTTCTACAGTTACAGTGGCTATAAATCATGTGTTCGGCAGTTACACTGGATCACGTAGCGTAAGTTAACGCTCATTTCCACTTTTTTAGGAAACTTTTCGCTTTTTTCCCGCTAAATCGACTTTTCTATTCTATAGTTACGTTGGATCCGACATTTGATGAAATTCCAGCGTAATAAATCCATAACATAAATATTTGGCGATGAGCAACTGATGGTCTCTTCATACCTATGGCCTTGCTTACTACCCATTTACAATTAAGACACTTATAATCACATCCACAATAAAAAGAATGAATACCTTCGAGGAATATGCATGACCCAAAAAACAGGTCAAGAACAAGAATTACTGAAACACATCCAAGAACTTCAGAATGAATTGAGTCAACTAAAGGACAACAATCAGGCTATATGGACGTTGTTGGTCCAAATTGGTAACAAGTTGCAGCGTTCTTCAACCTCGATAAAAACGGCCGTTTCCAGCCTTCTAGACTTCGATATATTTTGGGACGAAACAACACAGTATGAATTTTTACGCAATATTGACAACAGCACCGATGAACAGGCGGATCTAATTGTCTTGATAACCCTTGCTTTCCGTAGCCAAGCCAAAACCCTAGAAATTGAGGCGGAACCAAATATAATCCAGGAAATCTTGACTACCCTCCGCAACAAATTTGCCAACAACAGTCATGATTTCCAATTAGTTACCCATTTCCAACCTGAAGGGAAACCCGTATTAGTTGACTATCAATATCTTTCTGTGGCTTTGAGCTTACTTATTGAGGTCATTATTAGTGAAGACAGAAGCACGACGCAATTGTCCCTGCGGGCCACGGAAGATGCAGCATGCTGGCATTTGCAAATTAATGACTTGAATCCATCGCTTGTTGCCATTATGCGAGATTTCTTTGAACAATCCAACAATATTACCACGGTGGTGAAACAAGTCCGACCCGAAAATGCCCTGAAATTAATCACTGCTTGTCGAATACTCTATTTGCAGGAAATAAAATTATGCCGGCAAGATTTGGGAGAAAATTCAAATATACTTTGTTTAGTTATTCCAATCCCCAAAAATCACATGATAGTCGAGTGATCAAGAGACTCTTATCCGTCAACCTTCGATTTTGATATTGCTTTAAAAGAAAATGGCTCCGGCAAAAATACTGCTAATCAATGACGAACCTAATATTTTGCGTACCTTACGCCGCAACCTGGTTAGCCGGGGTTATGAGGTTGCCATTGCCTTCGATGACGAAGAGACGCAATCAATGATCTCGCAAACAGAGTTCGACTTGCATATCCTTAATCTGGATTTCAGCACGTTGGATGTAGATGGTTTGACAATATGCCAGCAAGTACGGAAAGTCAGTTTAGCGCCAATAATCGTGTTGTCCGCAGTTGGTTCGGAAAAGATAAAAATTGAGGCTTTAGATTTGGGAGCTGATGATTATCTGGTAATGCCTTTTAGCATGGGCGAGTTTTTAGCTAGAGTTCGTTCCGCATTGAGACGTTGGGCAACTTACCGAGCAAACAAGCCTAAAAAAGCTAATTTGATCGCTTCCGATAATTTACTAATTGATTCGGATTCGCGCCAGGTGACTATGGATGGTAATGAGATTCACCTGACACCTACTGAATACGACTTACTTTATTATCTGGCAAAAAATGAAGGCAAAGTAATCACCCATCGCGAATTGTTGCAGTCTGTTTGGGGACCGGAATATGGTGATGAACGGGAATATCTGCGTGTCTTTATTTCCCAGCTACGGCGTAAAATTGAGCAGGATTCAATACATCCCCAACATATCTTGACAGAGCCAGGTGTTGGCTACCGCTTTACTTAATTCCGAATTACACCCCGCAAAACCCTTATACTTTCTTTATCCTTTCTTTATGTAGCCCTTACCGCAATTGTGATAAGTTGTAAAGGTTAGGCTTCTTCCTGCTGGTAAGCAGAAAAAGAAGCCAGTTTTAGCTTGTTAGCAAACAATTTGAAAGATTAAAGGATGGCGAAACGCCAATCATTAATTTTCAATCATCAATCTTTAACTATTTAGGAGAAAACAAATGAGCAAAATAGAAGCTGGATTACTGTACACAAAAGAAGATGAATGGGTCAAAGTAGAAGGCGATGAAGTGACGGTTGGTGTGAGTGACCATGCTCAAGATGCATTATCAGACATCGTTTACTTAGAACTACCTGATGTGGGTGATTCGTTTGAGATGGGTGACACGTTTGGTGTGGTTGAGTCCGTCAAAGCGGCCGCCGACTTGTATATGCCCATTTCCGGGGAGATTACGGCCGTTAACGAAGACCTCATCGACACCCCCGAAACTGTCAACAGCGACCCTTATGGTGCGGCATGGATGGTTAAAGTCAAACTCAGCAACCCTGCCGAACTCGATGACTTGATGAACGCCGACGTTTACACCACTTATTTGGCAGAACGGGACTAGTTGCTGGTCGCTGGTAGCTAGTTGCTAGGTTTATTACCAGCTAACAACCACCAACCGCTAGCCACAACATTCCCATTGGAGAAAAAACATGAGCATGCATGGTTATCCCAAGACCAACTGGCAAGATTTTATCGAAGCTACACATGAGCCGTCAGTCAACGACCGTTCCACACTAAACAACCGCGATCTACTGCAACCGGCCGACCGCTTCGTCAAGCGTCACATCGGGCCGCGCAGCAACGATGTGACCCATATGCTGGATGCTTTGGGTCTTTCCTCACTAGATGAACTGATCGACCAGGCCGTCCCCCAAACCATCCGCATTGACGGTCACCTGAAATTAGAACCACCACGCAGCGAAACGGCCGTTCTCGCCGAATTGCGCCAACTAGCCGCCCAAAACAAACTGCACCGCTCCTTCATCGGCATGGGCTATTCCGGCACCGTTACTCCGTCAGTTATTCAACGTAACATCCTGGAAAACCCCGGCTGGTACACCCAGTACACCCCCTACCAGCCCGAAATTTCCCAGGGCCGCTTAGAAGCCCTCATCAACTTCCAAACAATGGTCAGCGACCTGACCGGCCTGGAAATCGCCAATGCCTCGCTGCTGGACGAAGGCACAGCTGCTGCCGAAGCGATGACCATGTGCCAACGGGCCATGTCACGCAAATCCAAAGCGAATACATTCTTCGTCTCTGAGCTGTGCCATCCACAGACAATTGCCGTTGTTCAGACCCGCGCCGAACCGCTGGGCATCAACGTCATCGTCGGCAATCACGAAACCTATGACTTTGGCGGAGCGGACTCCGCTGGAACTTTCGGCGTTTTACTGCAATATCCCACCACCGATGGCGACGTATTAGATTACGGTCCCTTCGCTGGAAAAGCACATGAAAATGGTGCGCTCGTCGTCGTTGCTGCCGATATCCTCTCCCTTGTTTTGCTGCGTGCTCCTGGCGAATTTGGCGCCGATGTGGCCGTTGGCAACACGCAGCGTTTTGGTGTGCCCATGGGCTTTGGCGGCCCCCACGCAGCCTACATGGCCACGATGGAAAAATACCAGCGCATCATGCCCGGCCGTCTCATCGGCGCTTCCATTGATGCCAATGGCAAACCCGGCTACCGGCTGGCTTTGCAAACGCGCGAGCAGCACATCCGTCGCGACAAAGCAACCAGCAACATTTGCACAGCGCAAGTGCTGTTAGCAATTATGGCCTCGATGTACGCCGTCTATCATGGCCCGGAAGGGCTGCGTCGGATTGCACGACGTGTGCGCCTCTTCACCATCATTCTGGCTGAAGGACTCCGAGAATTGGGGTATACGGTCAGTGACAAAGCGCCTATTTTCGATACGGTGCGCGTAAGCGGCGGTCCCTTGCCGCAAGCCGCCCTCATCAATGCGGCCATGGTTAACGAAGTAAACCTGCGCTACTACGATAATGGCGACATCGGCATTTCGCTGGATGAAGCCGTAACATTGGAAGAACTGGAAACGCTCTTCGCCGTTTTTGGCGGTAAGAAGATGGATATTGAAGCAATTGCCGATGGCATCAAACTGGAATATGACGATTTACATCAACGCAGCAGCGATTTCCTCACTCATCCTGTTTTTAATACTTACCATTCGGAAACAAAGATGATGCGCTACATCACCTGGTTGCAAAACAGGGATTTATCGTTGACGCACTCGATGATTCCGCTGGGTTCTTGCACAATGAAGCTGAATGCGGCGGTAGAAATGCTGCCCATCACGCTACCAGAGTTCGGCCAGATGCACCCGTTTGCCCCATCAGACCAGACCAGGGGCTACCAGGAACTGTTCCGACGCTTGGAAGCATGGCTGGCAGAGATTACAGGATTTACGGCAATCTCTCTGCAACCCAACTCTGGCGCATCCGGCGAATATACGGGCATGTTGACCATTCGTGCCTACCACAAATCACGTGGTGAAGGCCACCGCAACATTTGCCTCATCCCCAGCTCGGCGCACGGAACCAATCCAGCCAGTGCGGTTATGGCCGGGATGAAAGTTGTTGTTGTCCAGTGCGATGAAAACGGCAACATTGACGTGGATGATTTGAAAGTCAAAGCGGCCAACCATGAAGAAAATTTGGCCGCTTTGATGGTAACGTACCCGTCCACGCACGGCGTTTACGAAGAAGCGATTGAAGAGATTTGTGACGTGATTCACGCCCATGGTGGACAGGTTTATCTAGATGGGGCCAACATGAATGCCCTGGTCGGTCTTTCCCGGCCGGCGGCCGATTTTGGCGCTGATGTGTGTCATCTCAATTTGCACAAAACGTTTGCCATTCCGCATGGTGGTGGCGGCCCTGGCGTCGGCCCGATTGGTGTAGCGGCGCATCTAGTCCAGTTCTTGCCCAGTCACCCGATTATATCCGGTGTGGGCGGCGAACAAGCCTTGGGTACCGTTTCATCAGCGCCTTGGGGCAGCGCCGGCGTTTTGCCAATCTCTTACGCTTACATCGCTATGATGGGTGACTGGGGGCTGACCGTGGCGACGCAAATCGCCATTTTGAATGCCAATTACATCGCCCACCGGCTGGAACCACATTTCCCGGTATTATATCGTGGTAAGAACGGACGTGTCGCCCATGAGTGCATCGTCGAGCTGCGCCATCTCAAAGATTACGTGACCGTTGATGATGTCGCCAAGCGGCTGATGGACTTCGGTTTTCATGCGCCAACGATGTCCTTCCCAGTTCCAGGTACACTGATGATTGAGCCGACAGAAAGCGAATCGCTGGAAGAGCTAGACCGGTTCTGCGAAGCGATGATTGCTATTCGTGGCGAGATTCAAGATGTGCAAGATGGCAAAATTACACATGAGAATAGCCCGCTGGCTCATGCGCCGCATACAGCCAGAGTTGTCACAGGCAAAGGTTGGGATCGTCAATACTCCCGCGAACAAGCGGCATTCCCTTCGGCTTTCACCCGTAAATCTAAGTTCTGGCCTTATGTTGGCCGCATCGACAATGTTTACGGTGACCGCAATCTGGTTTGTTCTTGCATACCGATTGAGGATTACGAATAAAGATTGAAGACTAGAAACTAGAGATTGGAGACTAGTCGATCTCCAATCTCCAGTCTCTAAATTTTGGAGATAATGAAATGGCAAAAGCCTTAAAACGAACGAATTTATATGAGTGGCATGTAGAAAATGGGGGGCGAATGGTTCCCTTTGCTGGTTGGGAAATGCCCGTACAGTACCCAACCGGGCCAATTGAAGAACACCGGGCAACTCGTGAAGCAGCCGGTTTGTTCGATATTGATCATATGGGACAAATGGAAGTACGCGGCCCAGATGCGGAAGCATTTGTCAATTGGTTGGTGACGTATGATGTGCGCCAAATGGCGCCGTTTGATGCCCATTACTCGCTGATGTGTTATCCCGATGGCGGCATTGTAGATGATGTTTTTGTGTACAAGCTGCCAGTTACTGATGGAAGTGGTCCGTATTTCTTCATCGCCATTAATGCCGATAACAAGGATAAAGATGTGGCCTGGGCCAAAGCGCAAGCTATCAATTTCGATGTGACCGTCACCGACATCTCAGACAAAACGTATATGTTGGCTTTTCAAGGCCCTAAAGCGCCGGAGATTTTGGATCGGCTGACACAGGTAAATTTGAGTGAAGTGGTGCGGTTTACGGCCGTTACCGCCACCATTTTCGACGACGTCCAAGTCCTGTTTGGCCGTACCGGCTACACCGGTGAAGACGGCTTCGAGCTTTACTTCCCAGCAGAACATGCCCGCAAGGTGTGGGAGGGCATTTTGGCCGCAGGTGAGGCAGATGGCGTGAAGGCGATTGGTCTGGCGGCGCGGGACAGCCTGCGCTTTGAGCCGTGTATGCCGCTTTATGGTCATGAAATTGCATCAAACATTTCGCCCATTGAAGCCCGCCTTTCTTTTGCTGTCGGATTCGACAAGAATTTCATTGGCCGGGATGCATTGCTCAAGATTAAGTTGGAACGGCCGTCACGCGTCCTCGTTGGTTTTGAGATGGTTGACCGAGGCGTACCTCGGCACGGCTACACCATCGCGCACGAGGGCAAAGAAGTGGGCATTGTCACTACCGGCATGTTTGCGCCCACCTCCCAACGCTATTTAGGCATGGCTTACGTGCCGCGCAGCCTGTCTAAAATTGGCACGGAAATTGACGTTCTCGTTCGCGGTAAGGCCCGGAAAGCGGTTGTAGTGAAACGGCCGTTTTACATTCCCGCTTATCGTCGATAAATAAATCCATAGATCGCAATCAAAAAGTTACACAGAGTTGCGCAGAGGATACACAGAAAAACACAGAGAGAAGAAAAGAGAAGTTTTTTTGCCTTCTCCCCCCATACTCTGTGCCTTCTTTGTGCAATTCTGTGTTATTAGATTTTGCAAAAGGAATCATCATGAGCAAAGAAATCAGATCTGAAAAGCATGTGAAATTGTTTATTCCCGGCCCGACAGAAGTGCGGCCGGAGGTACTGGACGCCCAAACGGACTGGATGATTGGTCATCGCATGCCCGAATGCCTGAAACTGATTGGCCGTATCCGACCCAAGCTGGGCACCGTTTTTATGACCGAAAAGCGCGTGCTTATCAACGCTTCCACTGGAACCGGATTCATGGAAGCCGCGATTCGAAACGTCACCGCCCAAAAAGTCCTTAACTGTGTTAACGGCGCGTTCAGCGACCGCTGGCGCGATGGCGGCCATGTCGGCGAAAAGATGTTCGCCGAGCTGCAGCCGCAGTGGAAGCAGGCTTTCTCCGCCGCATCCGCGCCGCTGGAAACCGCCAAGAAGGACAGCCTCGCACGCCGCCACGCGATGA
>JBNKZT010000276.1:0-8423 GCA_050301775.1 Promineifilaceae bacterium (SeqCode) | reverse complement strand
GATTCCTGGGGTCATCTGGTGGTTTATTCTCAACCTGATCATCCTGCCTTTTAGATCGAAAAAGTCACAGGCAGCATACAATCGCATCTGGACCGATGAAGGCTCACCATTGCTGGTTATTTCACAAAAACTGGCCGATAAGCTGCAAGATGAGTTGGGTGATGAGATGAAAGTTGTGTTGGCGATGCGCTACGGCCGTCCCGCCATTGCCAAAGGGTTAGCCGAACTGCGCCAGGCTCATATCAAGCGCATCATCATCCTGCCCATGTATCCGCAATATTCAGCCACAACAGTGGGCACGATATTTGATGATGTATTTGACGTGCTAAAAAAGTGGCGCTGGGTGCCGGAAATCCGCACCATCAACGATTATCATGACCATCCGCTGTACATCCAGGCTCTGGCTGACAGTGTGCGTGAGTTTTGGCGGGAGAACGGCCGTTCCCAACGCCTCATTCTCTCCTTCCACGGCATCCCCAAAGAATACGCCCAAAAAGGCGATCCGTATCCCGTTTACTGCTGCCAAACGGCCCAGCATGTAGCGGCAGCCCTGGATTTAGACCCGGATACGTGGCAAATCACCTTCCAGTCCCGCTTTGGCCCGCAGGAATGGCTGCAACCCTACACCGACAAAACACTCATCACCTGGGGCAAAGAAGGCGTAAAAAGCGTGGACACAATTTGCCCTGGTTTCGCCGCCGACTGTTTGGAAACCCTGGAGGAGATGGCTCAAGAAAACCGTCACTTCTTCCTGGAAGCCGGTGGCCAAACCTATCAATACATCCCGGCGCTGAACGACAGCCCTGCCCATGCCGCCCTCCTGGCCGACCTCGTCCGGCAGCATCAACAGGGTTGGCGGTAATTACGAGTCTCAAATTCTGCTTGCCAAAACACGGCCGTTTCGCCTATAATGCCAACTAACAACCAAATAAACCATCTACCGGGAATAGTACGTGGTCTCAGGTGTTGACAGAAAAGATTTGGGGCCGGCAACCAAGCGGTTGCATGGCTGAAAGCCTCCACAACCACCCGCCACCGAAGTCGCCCGGATTGATTGCCGAAGAAAGATTTGGCCATCAGCAATTCAGCTTTTTGCTGACAAGCTGACAAGCTAAAACAAGTAGACCGGCACGGGTAAGCCCGTTACAGCGCAGCTCTGATCGCATCATTTTGATGCCGTTGGAGCAAGAGCGCGCAGCGATCAAACTAATTGATCGCTGCGAAGCGAGGTGGTACCGCGGAAGACAGCCCCCTTTCGTCCTCAGAATGGATGAATGGGGTCTTTTTGTATCTGTGTCACGTGTCATGTGTCACGCTTTCGGAGGTAAATCATGAGTCTTTCTAAACGATACAATCCACAAACGGCCGAACCCAGGCTGGAAGCGCAGTGGCAAGAGGGCGGCGTCTATCATTTTGACCGGACCACCGAAGGGCCGGTGTACAGCATCGACACGCCGCCGCCGACAGTGTCCGGCCATCTGCATTTGGGGCACGTTTATTCCTACAGCCACGCCGACTTTTTCGCCCGCTTTTGGCGGATGAACGAGAACCGCGTTTTTTACCCGATGGGCTTCGACGACAACGGCCTGCCCACCGAGCGGCTGGTGGAGCGCACGTTGGGCATTCGCGCCACCGAGATCGGGCGCGAGGCGTTCATCGAACAATGCCTGGCCGTCAGCGAGGAAGCGGAGAAGGATTATCGGGCGTTGTGGCAGCGGCTGGGACTGTCGATTGATTGGCGCTACAGCTACCGCACGATTGACGAACAGTCGCGGCGGCTGGCTCAATGGTCGTTCCTCGATTTGTATGAGAAAGGGCTGGCTTACCGGCAAAAAGCGCCCTCCATCTGGTGTCCGGAATGCCAGACAGCCCTCGCCCAGGCCGACCTTGATGATTTAGAACAGGAAACGACGTTTTACACGCTCGATTTTCGGCTGGCGGATGGGGCGAGTCTGCCGATTGCGACGACACGACCGGAACTGCTGCCGGCTTGTGTGGCCGTGTTTGTCCATCCTGAAGACGGCCGTTTCACCCACCTGCTCAATCAAACCGCCACCGTGCCCCATTTTGGCCAGACTGTACCCATCCTGCCCGACCCCGGCGCTGACCCCGAAAAGGGAACCGGCGCGGTGATGTGCTGCACGTTTGGCGACCAGGCTGACGTGGAATGGTGGCACACCCATCATTTGCCGCTGGTGGAAGCAATAGGCCGGGATGGTTCGCTGACCAAGGCAGCGGGCGAGTTTGCCGGACTGCCGGTGGCCAAGGCACGGCGGGCGATTGTGGCCGCGCTGGCTGAGGATGGGCTTTTGTTAGGGCAACGGCCGTTAACCCACTCCATCCGCATCCATGAACGCTGTGATACGGCCGTAGAATACATCGTCACCTGGCAGTGGTTCATTCGTTTGCTGGATGCTAAAGACGCCTTTCTGGCCGCTGGCGAACAAATCAACTGGCAGCCGGCCCACATGAAAACCCGCTACCGCCAGTGGGTGGAAAACCTGAACTGGGATTGGTGCATCACCCGGCAGCGCTATTTTGGCGTCACCTTCCCCATCTGGTACTGCAACAACTGCGGGGAGGTAAACACGGCCAATCAAGATGAACTACCCATCGATCCAACTGACCGACAACCCAACCAACCATGCACTTGCGGCAGCACATCCTTCACCCCAGAGCAAGACGTGATGGACACCTGGGCTACCTCCTCCCTCAGCCCGCAAATTGTGGGCCAGTTTTTCCAGGATGAAGGACTGTACCAGACCGTGTTCCCCTTTTCGCTGCGGCCGCAAGCCCACGAAATCATTCGCACCTGGGCTTTTTACACCATCGTCAAATCGCACTATCACTTTGGCCAACTACCCTGGGAAGCGGTGGCTATTTCCGGCTGGGGATTAGCCCCAGAAGGGATGGGCAAAATCAGTAAAAGCCGCGGCGGCGGGCCGGTCGCGCCATTGGCGATGATTGAGCAGTATTCGGCCGATGCCGTGCGCTACTGGGCGGCCAGCTCCAGCCTGGGCAAGGACGCCGTCATCGACGAGCAAAAAATCCAGGCCGGGGCCAAACTGGTGACAAAGTTGTGGAACGTGGCCCGGTTTAGCCAGCGATTTTTGACTAACCGACCATCTGACTACCCGACCATCCGACTAACTCCTGCCGACCACTGGATTTTGGCGCGGACACAGCAGTTGATTGCCCGGGTGACACAGTTGTACGGCGGTTATGACTATGCGACAGCGAAGAGTGAAATCGAGGCGTTTTTCTGGCGCGATCTGGCCGACAATTATTTGGAGATGGCTAAAATGCGGCTGTATGCTGGAGGGCCGGAAGCAGATGGGGCGAAAGTGGCGCTGCACACAGCGCTGCTGACGACGTTGAAACTGCTGGCTCCCCTACTGCCCTACGTAACGGAGCAAATTTACCAGGGCTTGTTTACCGAAACGGATGGTGCGGCTTCGATTCACCTGGCCCGGTGGCCGGCGGTTGAGGAAAGATGGCTGGATGACACGGCCGTTTCCCTCGGTGAAATCTTGCTGGAAATAGCAACGGCCGTGCGCCGCTACAAAAGTGAAAACAACCTGTCGCTGGGGACTGAACTCCCCGCCCTGCACCTGACCACGCCCGACGAGAAGCTGGCCGCCGCCCTGACCGAAAGCACGGTCGATCTCATCAGCATCAGCCGCGCTGGCCAGGTCATCGTCAGCGACCAACTCGACCCGGCGTTAGCAACAATCGCCACCAATGGCAAAGTCAAAATTGGCCTATCAAACTTTGCGGAGAATGATAATCAGCCATAAAAAGGGGCAATAGTGATCATTGCCTATGATTAGGTCGGTAAAACAGCTTGAGTCTGGCGCTAATTCGCTGTATTATATGGATTATGTCATGCTGTTTTATGTTTAATTGGAAAAAGGGAGTGTTATGTCGCAAAAAAATATACTTGGCTTAATCACGTTGTTACTCGGTTTCATGTTGTGGGGAAGCTTCCTGCCAGCCACACAGGCCCAAACGCCACGGCCAACGCCAACCATCGATCCGTTTACCACCCCTACCCCAATACCCTCGGCAACCCCCCTGCCCACTACGGACCAACCATCCGCAGCCGCCGATCATGGGACAATACAAGGGATGGTTTACAGAGACGTTAACGGGGATGGTATCTGTATAAATTCAGGCGTTGCCGGCGAAGAACCGGTACCCAACATTGACGTTGAGTTCGTTAGCAGTGATGAAAAAACGGTGTTAACGCTCTACACCGGGCCTGACGGCCGTTACGGTCTGGCCGCCGCCGGTTTCAGCTATTGGGGAGTCACTGCCAAACCCGGCCCCGACTGGATCATCACCTCAGAAAAAACGCTCTACGTGCCCATTTACGAGGACACACTGGTGGCCACCGGCGTTAACTTTTGCATCCAGGAAGCCCGAACAGTGACCACTTTTTTGCCCGCCTCAGGTGGAAGCTTCCCAGGATGGATTACACCTTCGTTATTGACTCTGGCATTTGTCGCCGGGCTTATGCTGATGATCGTCGGTTTGGGACTCTACTGGCGTCAACCCCGGTAAAACCAAGTTCGTTTATACCTGTACAGGTCTGTTTCCTGAGCCAGTCGAAGGGAACCGGTCTTCGACAAGCTCAGACCTCGACTGCTCTGTATAGTTAGCTCGTTTTATTACACGAATAGGGAGAATGCGGATTTTCTTTATTTTTATCCACGTTCTCCCTATCCGTGTTTACACATCTCCACTCACTTCGGCAGCATCACAAAAAGACATTCGTCATTCGTGTCGGATGCCGGATACGCCTACTCTTCCTCAAGCGGTGCTGGTGGCATGATGGCCGCCGGCGGCGTTGGTGTTGGCCGCGGTAAACTATTTGACGGCAAAGATAGGCCATCATCACCGGCAGCCAAACCGGTCGCGTTCATCGTGATGGGGCCAAACACATTGTTGTTCTCATAAGGACACTCATCGACTGTGTTATCCGTATCCACCTGTGCCCAAAGTTGATGTGCTCCGCCGCTAAACGTGAACGGCTGGCTAAAGGTGACGCTGGCGCCGGCCGGGAGTAACACAGCCTGTACACCCCACTGAATGTCACCCACCAGGAGTGGCGTCGGCATCCGATCGACGTAAAAGTCGAGGAAGAAATTGTTGCCCAGGACCATATTTGCCGTTCCCTGATTGTGGATGGTGACGTATACGGTAGCCGACTGGCCACTGGCCGGTGGGTTGGGGTCAATGACAATACCAGTCACAACCAGGTCGATGCCCGTGGTAGTACAGGTTTGGGCCTTATTGATGATGGGCAGGTAAACCAGGTAAGAAGTATTTATCGCCGTAACCGTTGTCGTGTCGGTGGCGCTGTCGGTGGCAGAAGAACCAGGACTGGTGGACACGGCCGTTACCGTCGTCACATCTATATCACCCGTATTGGCGCCCGCAGGAATCGTCACCGTCACCTGGACACTGCTGCTTAGATTGGCGTCTAAGGTCAGCGTCGTCGGGAACACGGCCGTACCCCATCCCAAACTGGACACCGCCGACAGGTTAAACGTCTCCGTGAAGTTGCCCGTATTTTGGACGGTATGGGTGTACGTAACAACATCACCCGGCAGACCTGATCCTGTATTGTCAGGCGTGACCAGGACCCCGTAACGTATCGCCACCCGCGTGCGATCCAGCGCCAGATCAGTGATGCCGAGACCTCCGGCAGCCGTGACAGTGGTGAAATCTTCAGCCCCATCAACGGCCGTATTCGGGATTGTCACGGTCACCGTTACCGGTCGACTTTCCCCAGCCGGTAAATTGTCAATCCGAGTCGGAGTCACCGAAACCGGCCATCCTTGATTAGATTGGACCGTCAGCGCGAAGGTCATGAGGGAGGAACCCGTGTTGGTCAACACGTGGTTGTAGATCAATACTTCGCCCGGCACACCTTGACCCTGACGGTCCGGCTCGATCAATACCCCATTGGCCGGAAGCTGGACAACAGTCACGTCCTGGGCCTGATCGCTAACCGTGGGATCGGTATCGGAAACGGCCGTTACCGTCGTCGTATCAAGCTGGCCATTGCTGGTCCCGCCGGGAATCGTCACCGTCACCGTCACCGGAGCCGATGCGCCCACGGCCAGAGCCACGTTCGCCGGGTCAATCGTCACCACCCAGCCCTGGTCAGATACGGCCGCCAGACTGTAAGAATCGGCCACACTGCCGGTATTGGTCAGGCGGTGGGTGTAGGTGAGGGTAGCGCCGGGCAAACCGGTCGAATTATTATTGGGCTCAATCAGAACGCCCCGCGTGGCGCTGATGACCGACGTCGTCGTGTTGACAACGGTGGCCGAGAAGGCATTGCTGATCACCGACGTGGCCGTGACCTGCATCACGTCTACGCTGCCGCCGGTCGCCGCCGGCACGGTCAGCGTGACCACCACCGGCTGCGCTTCACCCGGATTCAGGCTGAGCGACGTGGGAACGGCAATGACCGGCCAGCCTTGACTGCTTGATGTCGTAATGTCAAAGGTGTCTACACCGTTGCCGGTATTGGTCAAAGTATGGGTGTAACTGATCTGGCTGCCTTCATAGGTTGAACCGGTGTGATCCGGGCTGAAGAGCAGGCCATGCTCCTGCCGCACCCGGGTGATGTCGATGGCGGTATCGGAAACGGCCGTACTCAAAACAGAAGTCGCCGTAATCGTCGTCGTATCGGCCATACCCGGCGTGGCTCCGGCGGGAACCGTCACCGTGACATATACGGAAGCCGACGCACCCGGCGTCAGGGTCAGCGGTCCGGCGGTGAAGCTGTCCAGCCAACCCAGGCTGCTGCCAGCCGACAGGGCGAAAGTATCGGCCACGTTGCCGGTGTTAGTGACGGTATGGACATAAGTGACCGTCGTGCCGGCATCGACGCTGCGGTCGTAGTCGGGTTCAATGAGGACGCCCGGCAGTTCGGCCACCGTGGTTGTGTTGACGGCCGTTGCCGTAATCCCCGAACCGGACGTGGCCGTGATCGTCGCCAGATGGGTCAATCCACCGGTTCCAGCCGGAACGGTGACCGTCACCCAAACTGTTGTCTCGGCAAAGGGTGACAGATTCACGGTTTGCGGCACGAAATCCAGGTTCCAGCCGGGGCTGGACATGGCCGTCAACGTGATGGTGTCGGTGATGTTGCCCAGGTTGGACAGCGTATGCGTGTAAACGACGTCGGTACCATCAGGCACAGTCGCCTCGTTATCGGGGGCCAAAGCCAGCCCGTAAACAGCATTGACCGTTGTTGTCACGGCCAGGGTGTCGGTAACGGCCGTATTGCTGGCGGCGATGGCTTCGATTTCTACCCAATGCTGCGTGCCGCTCCAGGCATCGGCCGGGATTGAAACCGTCGTCGTGAACGGGGTTGTCTGGCCGGGCCGGACGTAATCGGTCTGGGTCGGCTCTACTGTGACCACCCAGTTTTGGGGAACGGCCGTTGTCGTAATCGGCAGTAAGGTGAAGATGTCCGGCCCGTCGCCGGTGTTGGTCAGGGTATGGGTGTAGACGACCTGCGTCCCCGGCAAACCGCTGCCGCTGCGCGACGGATCAATGTCCACACCGGCCGTCTGGCTGATGTGGGTCGTATCGACGACGCTGTGCGCCAGACTGCCAATCGTGTCCGATGTCGCCGTGATGACTGTCGTGTCGAAGTAACCGGGCTGGCCGCCGGTGATGACCAGCGTCACCGTCACCATATTTCCTTGGGCCAGGTTAACGATATTTGTCGGCGACAACACGTAACTCCAACCTGTTCCGCCGGCCGGAGTCACCTGGTTGTCCATTGTCAATGAATAGCTGTCGGCAAAGTCTCCCGTATTGGTCAGGTGATGGGTAAACGTGTAAACCGTCCCCGGATCTATCGTCACTGTTTGGGTGATGGGTTCAAAGATGAACGACGCTCGCTGCAAACGTTCATCCGCGCCCATGTCAATCCCGGCTCCTTGAACGCGCGGCTCCAGATCAAAGTCCTGGCCGCCGGCGATGGATAGGTTATCTGTTGTCCCCGCGTCTTTCGCCGCTGAACCGGCCCCGATGTGGTAATAGGCATCCTCAAAAGCCGGATCCCCGACGATGCTGTTTGTGCCCGTCAATACAGCCCCGGCCGGGCTGCCAATCAGACTGATTAGAGGGTCTTGATTGAAGTACAGGTTGTAATCGTGGGTAAGCACGGCCGTACCGGTAATGTAAACGGACGTGCCGGCTGTATCAGCTACGTTACCCTGGAAAATCTGGTTGAGAATCGTCGCCTCGCTGCCATCCGCCAGGTAAACGGCGCCACCATAAGAGGTGACGTTATCATACCCCGTGGCCACATTCCTCACAAAGGTATTGTTCTCCAACAAAGCTGTGCCGCCGGCCACATACAATCCCCCGCCTCTAATATCGAGAGACTCGTT
>JBNKZT010000275.1:0-8434 GCA_050301775.1 Promineifilaceae bacterium (SeqCode) | reverse complement strand
TCATTGAACAAGACGGCGTTAAAGTATTTGTTGATCCGACCAGTATGATGTATCTGGCCGGGGCAACGGTTGATTATGAAGACAGCCTGATGGGTGGTGGCTTCAAGATCGAAAATCCCAATGCGGTTTCATCTTGTGGCTGTGGATCTTCCTTCAAAACAGCCGACGGCGCCGGGGCCTCCGGTGGCAGCTGCGGTTCAGGCGGCTGCGGCTAAGTTTTCACACTTGAATTGATGAGTTAACGGGACGTCGGCCAGTCATTGAGCAGCCGGCGTCCCGTTTTGTGTTTTGGAGTACCTATACAAGCCGGGCTTCGACAGGCTCAGCCCTCGACAGGCCAGCCTTCGAGAGACTGCTTTTTGAAATGATGTCACCCAAATATTTTACGCTTGAAGAAGCTAATGCCTTACTGCCTGTGATCGAACCGCTCATGGGCGACTTGTTGGAAAAACGGGCGCGCGCGGCCCGGATGACACGGGAGATTCAGCCATTACTGGCCGATGTCCGTGTTGATGTCGGTGGGGCGATTCCGTCAGAACTGGCGGTGGCGTTTGCTGATATTGAGGCGTTAATCGTTCAAATTCAATCGTTTGGTTGTATGGTAAAGGATTTGAATGGGGGTTTGCTGGATTTTTTGTCGGAGCGAAACGGCCGTGACGTGTATCTTTGCTGGCGTTATGGCGAGTCGATGATTTCCCACTACCACGAACTGCACACTGGGTTTAACGGCCGTCGCCCTGTTTGACTCGATTGATGATGAAAAAAAGAAACGGCCGTTTCGGGTAGAAACGGCCGTTTTGCATGGAAACCTAATAGCAGCCGACTACCAGCCACCCATTACCGACTTTCCATCGGTACAAAATCTCTCGTATCTTCACCCAGATAAATCTGGCGCGGCCGGGCGATCTTTTGTGTATCATCATTCAACATCTCTTGCCATTGAGCCAGCCAGCCAACCGTCCGCGGAATAGCAAACAAAACCGGGAACATCGCAATCGGGAAGCCCATTGCCTGGTAGATAATGCCAGAGTAAAAATCCACATTCGGGTACAGATTACGCTGTACGAAGAAATCATCTTCCAGAGCAATCCGTTCTAATTCCAAAGCAATATCTAATAAAGGATTATGCCCCGTCGCTTCAAATACCTGGTCCGCATACGATTTGAGGATTTTGGCGCGCGGGTCATAATTTTTATAAACCCGATGACCAAAGCCCATCAACAGACGCTCGCGATTCTTCACGCCTTTGACAAATTCCGGCACATGCTTCACGTCACCAATTTCCAATAACATGCGCAGTACTTTTTCATTCGCGCCCCCATGCAGCGGACCGTATAGTGCTGCGGCTGCCCCGGCCATTGAGGAATAGGGGTCAGAATGGCTGGAGCCAATCACACGCATCGCTGCCGTGCCGCAATTTTGTTCATGGTCGACGTGCAGGATAAACAACACATCCAGAGCGCGGGCCAAAATCGGGTTGGCTTCGTACCCCGTTTGTCCCATCTTGTCCAACATGGTCAAGAAGTTTTCCGTATAGCCCAAATTATTGTCGGGGTAAACGTAAGGCAAACCGCGGCTGTGACGATAGGAAAATGCGGCAATTGTGGGGACTTTGGCAATCAGGCGTATGATTTGCTTTAATCGTGCTTGAGGATCACCAATATTTCGCGCTTCCGGATAATAAGCAGCCAAGGCGGCTACGGTAGAAATAAACATGCTCATGGGATGGGCGTCATAACGGAATGCTTCCATAAGCTGCTTAATATTTTCATGAACGAAGGTATGATGGCGGATTTCGTACTCCCAGTCATCGTACTGTTTTTGGGTGGGTAACTCGCCGAACAGGGTCAAATAGGACACTTCAATAAAATTAGATTTTTCAGCCAATTGTTCAATGGGATATCCGCGATAGCGCAAAATTCCCTTGCCGCCATCAATATAAGTGATGGTGCTTTTGGTAGATGCCGTGTTTTTGAAGCCCGGATCGTAGCTCATCATACCAAAGTCATCTTCGTTGACTTTGATTTTTCGTAGATCCATTGCGTTGATGGTGTCATGCTCGATGGGTACTTCGTATGTTTGACCTGTGCGGTTATCGGTGATGGTTAAACTCTCGTTTGTCATTATATTGTCCTCCAATGACTTCTTGAATGCTTTTGCAACTTGCGCCTTTGTCTGCGTCAAGTTGGTTTTTATGGGAATCAGTTAAAACTAGTATATCGGTTTTTCTTTGAGCGGCATTAATGATTGTCATATTTTTAATGGAAAAATGTCATAAATTAACGCTGCTATATCATGCAGTAGATTCATGCAGGATTGTTATGCACGCAGGAAATTACTGATAAAGAACCATAGATTTGCCGGCCTTTCTGCCAGACGGCGCATGAAATAGGGATACCAGGCAGTACCGTAGGGGATGTAGACACGTACCCGGTAACCATTTTGTACCAGGGATTCTTGTAAATCACGGCGAATACCATACAACATTTGAAACTCAAAGGCATCAATTGGAAAATTCTCGGCCTGAACGTGGGCAGTTGTTGCCTCAATCATGGCTTCATCGTGGGTGGCGACACCCAGGTAAACACCATTTTGTCGGGCTTTCGTATTTAACATCATTTTTGTTAGCTTGACGAAGCTGGCATCTGTATCCGATTTCTGAGCAAATGCGATGTTATGGGGTTCAGCATAGGCGCCTTTGCACAAACGTACCCACGCACCTTCAGCCACTAACTGGCGAATATCTTCTTCACTGCGGAATAAATAGGATTGAATGACGATGCCCACACGGTGACCAAAGCCATCATCATCCCGTAGTCGGCGGTAGATTGCCAGCGTGGCATCGGTAACGGCGCTTTCTTCCATGTCGATGCGTATTTTGTTGTTGTGTTGGCGGGCATGTTCCAGAATTTGTTGCATGTTGTCGTGGGCGAGTTCCGGGTCAATTTTTAAGCCCAATTGGCTTAATTTAACGGATACATTTGCGTTGACTTCGGATTTGTTAATATGGTCGAGCAGTCTCATGATTTCGTCACGGGCGGCAGTGGCGTCGGCGGCGTTGGTGACGCTTTCGCCCAGGAAATCCATGGTTGCTGATAAGCCCTGATTATTCAAGGTTCGGGCTGTGTCGATGGCATCATCTACCGTTTCTCCGGCAACAAAGCGGAAGGCGACTTTTTGGGCTACAGGCAATTTACTAACAATCGTGCGTGCCCAGACTGCCCCCGACAAATACAGCAGCAGCAGGTGCAGCCACTGTTCGCCAAATTGGTACAATAATCCGGCTGTGATAAGTAAAATGAAGAGAAAAAATAACGTGGGAAGGATGGATTTTTGTTTCATGCTACTCCCTGTGTAGAAATGGTTATTGGATCAGTAAGGAATGGCCGCCGTCCATGATGATTGTTTGTCCACAGATAGTTTTAGCGGCCGGTGAACAAAGGAAGGTGACGACGTCGGCTACGTCTTGCGGGGTACAAAGGCGTCCGGCTGGCGTGCGGGCCAGGACGCGTTCGACGAGGTCGTCTTTTTCGCGGAAAGAAGCAAAGTGAGTAAGGGCTTCGGTCAATACGACACCAGGCGAGACGGCGTTGACGACGATTTTATGGGGGGCTAGTTCAGCCCCCAGGTAGCGTACCAGGGATTCGAGAGCGGCTTTGGAAGTGCCAACAGCAATATAATCGGGCATGACACGCTGGGAGCCGATGCTGCTGATGGCGACGATGGCGCCGCCACCGCGTTTTTTCATGAGTGGGGCGGCGTTTTGAGCGCCGAAGAGCAGGGAGCGGGCGTTGATGTTCATGGTCCATTCCCAGCCGCGTGGTTTTTGTTCCAAGGCGGGGCGATTGTAGCCAGAGGCGGCGCTGTGGACGAGGATGTCAAGGCCGTCGAAGGCGGCTTCGATTTGTTGGTAGAGGTGTTTGATGTCGTCTAAATTGCCCATATTGGCTTTGACGACGAGGGCTTGTTGGCCTAATTTGCGGATGGCTACGGCCGTTTCCTCTGCTGGCTCCCGGTTACGAAAAAAATTAACAACAACATGGGCACCCTCACGGGCAAATTGCAGGGCAATTTCCCGGCCTATTCCCCGTCCGGAACCGGTGACTAAAACCAACTTATCGTGAAATCGAGTCATAACTCGTCCCATGTGTCAATTGAAAAGAAAAATTGATAACGCTTAGAATTTTAACGCGCAATTGCCAACTTTGCATCCGAATGCTATTTTTCAATTCGCGGCCAATCACTTATGATTGCGCTGTTCACAATAATCATATGACAAATTCTTCATTGTATTGTTTGGACAGGCGGGGGTAATATATGCAGTAGTGACAACCTGTTACTCAACGCATATTCCATTTACGTAGAGATATAATTTTCGATGTTAAATAACCGCGATCAATCATTTACAAAATCTGATCGGACAGCGCTTGAGCGAGCTGATGTTTTACGGGAATTTGCCCGAATAATTAGCAGCACGCTGGATCATAAAGCTATTTTGCAGCAGAGTTTGGTGCAGTTAAGTCGTGTGGTAGCGTTTGACAGCGCTTCGATCTACTTATTACCCTATCGGAGTCAGAGTGAATTCGTTGCCGGCATTGGTTATGCGGATGAAGCTCTGACGGCGCGTGAGGCCGAGTCTGTATTAAAGGATAGCCCGATTATTCAACAAATGAAGAAAACATTGCTGCCTATTTTGACCGGTAATGTTTCCAATCTTGATGGGTGGGTGTGGGTGTCGGGGGCCGAGCATGTTCGCTCATTTATGGGTGTGCCCTTAATTACGAACAATGAAATGATTGGGGCATTGATGTTTGACAGTCGGCAGACCGACCAGTTCATGCAATCAGACCTGGAAATTGTCGTGGCCTTAGCGCAGCAGATTGCTATTTCTATTGAAAATGCGCGTTTGTTTGAAGAGGTTCAGCATCAGTTATTTTTATCTTATACGTTGCAGCAGGTTGGAACTTTATTGACTACGAGCTTGCATCTGGATGAAGTTTACGAACAACTGTTTGATTTGCTGGCGCAGGTTGTTAAGTATGACAGTATGAGTCTTCAATTATTCGATACGGATGGTAAAACGTTGAGATTGGTTGCCGGTCGGGGGTTTGCGGATATTGATAAAATGCGTGAATTTTTGACGGCTACAAAGCGCAGCGCCCTGGAAAAATTTGATGACGTTAATCGGTGGCGATTAATTAATGATACAGATCAAGATGCGTCGTGGACACCTGTCCCCAGTCATTTGGGCGTTATTCGTTCCTGGATAGGGGCTAAACTGGTTGTGAAAGATCGCGTGATTGGTATTTTGAATGTAGACAGCCGTAGGGCGAATGCCTATACCAAGGCTGACGCTGAAACGGTTGCTGCCTTTGCCAATCAGGCCGCCGTGGCCATTGAAAATGCCCGCTTGCATGATGAAACGCGGCGGCGAGCAAATGAACTTGAGATTTTGCATGAGGTGGCTTTGCAAACGTCGACTCTTGTGGACGTTGACTTGTTGTTGGATCAAACAACGCAAATGATTGCTAACAGATTGTATTCTGATTCCTTTGGTTTTGCTTTGGTTAATGAAAAGCCTGGCCCTGGCCGATTGGTGATTCATCTTTCGTATCATGGTTTGTCTGATGAGCAAAGAAAAATCACGCTTCCTTCAGATCGAGGAATTGTTTTGTCTGTGACCAATACGGGCCAGCCGCGAGTAGTTGCTGATGTTAGACAAGAACCTGATTATTTTGAAATAGACCCAGCGGTAATGTCTGAAGTTGCGGTGCCGGTAGTGGTTGGGGATAAGATTTTTGGGGTCATCAATGTTGAAAGTTATCATTTGAATGCTTTTTCGTATTATGACGTACGATTTCTGATGACTTTAGCGCTTCAGGTGGCAACGGCCGTTGAGCGTGCCCAATTGTATGCAGCCTTGCAGCGTCATGCCGACAATCTTGTACTTGAAGTTGCCCGCCAGACAGCCGAATTACAATCGGAGCGGGATCGCACGTTAGCCATTTTGGAAAGTGCCGGTGAGGGCATATTTATGACCGATCTGGATGGTGTCATTTTATATGTGAATCCGGCGATGGTACGGCAAAGCGGCTACATGCGTCCAGAATTGTTGGGCATCACCCCAGACATCTTACAAAGTCCAAATACGCCCCGAGCGCACTTTTACGAGATTCTGGAGACTCTGAAACAAGGTGAAACCTGGAGCAGAGAGTTGGTCAACCGCCGCAAAGATGGTCAATTGTATGATGTGAATATGACCATTGTTCCTTTGCGCGATGCGGATGATCAAATTGTAAATTATGTGTGTGTGCAGTCAGATATTAGTCGTATCAAAGAGGTGGAGCGACTCAAATCTACATTTGTTTCCAATGTGTCGCATGAGCTGCGGACACCGTTGACCAATATTACGACCTATCTCAAATTGATGGAGAAGGGGCGGGAGGAACGGCGTTCTCATTATTTAGAGGTCTTGAATGCGGAAACGCGACGACTGACTCGTCTGATTCAGGATTTACTGGATTTATCGCAGCTAGAAACGGAGCCGATTGTGGACACGGCCGTTGCCACCGACCTCATTGGAGAAGCCAATACCCATTTCCAAACATTCCTGGCCCAGGCAGAAGCTAAACAAATACAATATTCAAAGGAATTTCCGGCGACGCCGATTTTCGTCAACATCGAAAGCCGTCATTTAGGACAGCTTTTGACCAATTTGCTGGGCAATGCATTTACTTATACCCCGGAGCACGGTTCTGTTTCATTGACGATAGGTCTGGTTGAATCCGGGGCAATGGCTTATTTGAAAGTAACTGACACAGGGGCCGGCATTTCTGAAGAAGAGATGCCGCGTTTGTTTGATCGTTTCTACCGGGGTGCGGCGACTCAGAATAAGGGGATTCCCGGCACTGGATTGGGGTTAGCCATTTGCAAGGAAATTGTTGATCGCTGGAACGGCCGTATTGAAGTCGAAAGCAGCCAGGGTGAAGGTTCACAGTTTACGGTGCTGCTGCCCCTGTCGCCGGATCATGGCTAAACAATTAGAGCAGGTGTTTTTTGCACGACCGGCCCGCCAGGTTGCGGCCGATTTGTTAGGTAAGTCATTGGTGCGCTTGGTAAACGGCCGTCGCCTTTCCGGTATCATCGTCGAAACAGAAGCGTATTGTGATGCCGTCGAACGGGATTTAGCCTGCCACGGGGATAAAGCCAATCAAGGACAACCGACACCGCGTACGGCCGTTATGTTTGGTCCCGCCGGAGTCGCCTATGTCTATTTCACCTATGGTATGCACTGGATGTTTAATGTTGTCACCGGGCAGCCCAATCAGGCCAATGCTGTTTTAATCCGGGCATTGGAGCCGGTTGAGGGGATTGAGCAGATGGGGGTAAACAGAAACGGCCGTTCCCACACCCAACTAACCAATGGCCCGGCCAAACTGGCTCAGGCATTGGCCATCGACAAATCCTTAAATGGGGCAAACCTTTGTGCCGCCGACGGGGTTATATGGTTAGAAACCGCGCCCGCCGCGCCGCCGGAAGCCATCGCAACCGGCCCGCGCATCGGTTTGGGCCAGACTCCCGAACCCTGGTTCTCGATTCCCTGGCGCTACTGGCTGCGCGATAATCCATTTGTATCGAAATAGCATGTCAGCATGTCAGCATGTCAGTAGTCAGCATTTCAGCTTTTTGCTGACTGGCTGAAATGCTGAGGTGCTGAAACGCTAAAAAGAAGGAGATTGTATGAAACTGCTAGAAGGCAAAAAAGCGCTCATTTTCGGCATTGCCAATAAAAATTCCATCGCCTGGGGCATTGCTCAGACATTCCATGAGCATGGGGCGGAAATTGGGTTTAGCTATGGTATTCCCCAATTGGAACGGCGGGTACGGCCGTTAGCCGAGCAAATCGGCGTTGAATTTGTAGAAATGTGCAATGTTGCTTCCGATGACGATATTGCGGCCACATTTCAAAAAGCCGCCGCCCATTTTGGCACAATTGACATCCTGGTTCACGCCATTGCTTATGCCGAACGGGAGGATTTAGACGGCCGTTTCGTCGATACCAGCCGCGAAGGCTTCAAAACGGCGATGGACATCAGCGCTTTCAGCCTGGTCGCGTTGGCCAAAGCCGCGCAGCCGCTAATGCCCAATGGCGGCAGCATCATTTCCATGACCTATTACGGATCAGAAAAAGTCGTTCCTCATTACAATGTGATGGGCGTGGCTAAAGCCGCCCTGGAAGCCAATACCCGCTATCTGGCGGCCGATTTAGGCCCGCAAAATATCCGCGTTAACGCCATTTCGGCCGGGCCTATCAAAACATTAGCGGCGGCCGGCATTGCCGGGTTCCGGAAAATCCTGAGCTACACCGAAGAACGCGCTCCCCTGCGCCGTAACGTCGATCAATCCGAAGTAGGTAAGACCGCCTTGTGGTTGT
>JBNKZT010000274.1:0-8434 GCA_050301775.1 Promineifilaceae bacterium (SeqCode) | reverse complement strand
GTGAACAAGGGTACGATGTTATTTCCGTTTATGAGGCAGGGTTGGTGGGAGATTCGGATACGGCCGTTTTGCGTACCGCCCGGCAATCAGGAAGAATTGTCATCAGCCATGACAGCGATTTTGGCACAATAACCCTAGCTCAAAATGAGCCGTTTATCGGGATTATTTTTCTACGTCCTGGTCATATTATTCCCAATTTCACCATACAAACACTGAAAACCCTGGCCGAACGCAACTTTGATGTGCAGCCGCCATTTATCATTGTGGCTGCACGCAAACAACAGACCGTGCGCATTCGTGTCCGGCAGCTATGATCAATGACCAACACAGACACGACTGATTGTTTCATTTGCCGCAAACATCGCGGCGAAATTAAACTACCCGGCGGGGCGATTTATGAGGACGAACTGGTTTTTGCCGGTCATGCCTTCAATCCCGATGCGCCGGACACGCAATATTTGGGTTATCTGATTGTGGAGCCGAAGCGGCACGTGGCCGGATTAGCCGGGCTGACGGATGACGAAGCCGGGCGGATTGGGGTGTTGTTGACGCGGTTGGGGAGGGTGCTGGAAACGGCCGTACACGCCGAACACATCTACCTCTTCGTCTTGGGTCACCACGCGGATCACCTGCACTACCACCTTATCCCGCGCTATCCCGGCGCGCCGCGCCAGTATTGGGGCGTTCACGTCGACGAATGGCCCGACGCACCCAAAGGGGATGCGCAGGCCGTTGCCGCTTTATGCGATACAATTAGAACCAATTTGAAGATGGGGACGAACGATGAATGATGCGCTAAATCAAGAATTTGGTCGGGTATTACGGGCTAGTACGGTAGGTTTTGCCGTTGGCTGCCGGGTGAACCAGTTGGACGCGCCGTCGTTTGGTGGGCTGGTTAAGGCCCAGCCGGTGGACGCCCGTGAAGCGATCTACGGCCTCATCTACGACATGCACATCGACGACGATCCGCTGGTGCGCCGCCTGGTCCTGGCCGAAAGTCCCAACCCAGCCCTCATCAACGACCAGCGCGAAAACCGGATGCTGCCCATCGAAATGAGCGTCCTGGCCGTTGGCTACCGGCTCAATGGCGAGATTCGGCACGGCCTGCCACCGCGCCCGCCTCTTAACCTGGATCCGGTATTGCTCTGTACCGACCCAGCCGAAGTGACTCAATTTAGCGATAATTTGGGTTATTTGCGCCTGATTTTGCGGGCCGGGGAAAACAATGTGCCCGTCGATCAACTGCTGGTGGCCCACATCAGCAGCATCTACCACATTCGCGGCCGCGACACCGATTGGGTGCTGCGCGTCATCACCGAACTGATCGAACTGCTGCGCAGCAATTACGATATCCTCATCCCCACCCTGGAAGCGCTCAGCGAAGCCCTGCCTGAGTTGCCCCGCGTAACGATTCCTTAATTTATAGGCGATATTCGTCAAAATTGTCATTCCGAGGTCCGCCGAGGAATCCTAACTGCCGATGAAAATAAGCGGGATTTCTCGGAAGACCTCGAAATGACATAGGTTAAACAGCTCGCCTTCACCAAACACAAACCACTGTTAATCAATATCTTTTTCTAATCATCTCCGTTGCCAAAGGCTTTGAGGTCTTCGGCTAGCTCAAGCAGGCGGGCTTGCACGGCGTGGTGGATGGTTCCTTCGGGATAGCTGCTATCTTCGTCTGGTTCGCCAGCCGGAACTCCGGTGAGCAGTTCGATGCCTTCGTCAATCGTGCGGATGGGCCAGATGTGGAACTGTTTTGCCTCAACCGCTTTGACCACCACCTCATCCAACATCAAATGCGCCACGTTACTGGCCGGAATCATCACTCCCTGTTCACCAGTTAAACCACGCGCCTGGCAAATGCGGAAAAAGCCCTCAATCTTCTCATTCGCGCCGCCAATTGGCTGCACCTCGCCCTGCTGATTGACCGAGCCGGTGACAGCAATGCCTTGTTTGATAGGCGTATTGCTCAAGCTGGAAAGCAGCGCATACAATTCCGTGGACGAGGCGCTGTCGCCATCAATGCCGCCGTAATTTTGCTCAAATGTCAGGCTGGCTGTAAGCGAGAGCGGCTGCTCCTGGGCATATTGGCCGCCCAAATAGCCAACCAGCGTCAACACGCCTTTGTCGTGGATGGGACCAGACATTTCCGTCTCGCGTTCAATCTGGATGACGCCGTCTTCGCCCATATAGGTGCGGGCAGTGATGCGCCCCGGCTGGCCAAAAGCGTACTCACCCGTATCCAACACCGACAGCCCGTTTACCTGCCCCACAACCGCGCCATCGGTAGAGATGAAAACCGTTTCGTCCAACACTTGCTCGTGGACCAGTTCTTCGAGCTGGTTGGCGCGGTAGACTCGTTCATTGATGGCTTGTTGAACGTCGGCGGCGGTGGTGGCACGGCCGTTCACTCCCGCCCAATAACTCGCTTCCCGTACCAGATCGGCAATCAGGCCAAAGCGGGTGCTGAGCTTATTCTGATGTTCCGCCAGCCGTGCCCCATACTCGACAACCTGGGCCACCGCCAAGCGGTCAAAGTGGAATAAATTCTCCTCGTGGCAGCGCGTGGCGACAAAATCAGCGTACTCGGCTTCATGCTCATTATCGCGGGGCATCGTCGAATCAAAATCAGAGCGCACCTTAAACAGATCACTAAAATCGACATCCTGAGCATACAAAGCGTAGTATATCGACGGGCTGCCTAACAAAATAATCTTTACCTTGAGCGGAATGGGTTCCGGGTTCAGCGATTTGGCAAAAACCTGCGTATTGTGCATGGTCGCCCCCAACTGCACCATGATTTCCTGGGTCTTCAACGCCCGCTTTAACGCTTCATACGCTTCCGGATCACGCAGCAAATCATGGGCATGCATGATCAGGTAGCCGCCGTTGGCCCAGTGCAAACTGCCACATTTGATATTGCTGAAATTGGTTGTCACCATCCCACCCTGCATTTCATATTCCAGGCGGCCCATCAAATTGTGATATGTTGGATTTTGCTCAATGATGACGGGAGCGCCCTCTGTTTTGCTGTTGTCCACCAGTAAATTCACATCATAACGGCGCAAATCGATCGGTTGGCTGCCATCTTCCTGCGGCGGATCAAATTCGTGAATATGGCTCAACACATCTTGATGCATTTCCTCCAGATAAAGCTGAAGCTCATCATGATCAGCGAATTGTTGGCGTAATTGATCGAAATAATGCTGAATGGTCGATTGAGCCACTTCCCGGTCAATTTGTTCCATCTGCTGCCGCACATCAAGCCCCATCGCTTGAATCTGCTCCAGCGCATCTTCCAATTCTTCACCCAATGCCTGACGTTCTTTTTCGATGGCTTCCCGCTGCTCTATGGGAAATTGCTGGTACGCATCGGGGGGGACAGGACGGCCGTCCTGCACCGGCACAATGGCAAACCCAGAAGCCGTATTGAGCAGGCCCAATCCTTTACCGGCGGCTTTGGTTTGCAACGTTTGCAGCATCTCGTTTTGCTGGCGCTCAAAATCACGCTGGACCGCCTCCATCGCTTCCTTGTACGCTTCCGAAGCAAAGGCCAGCGGCATATCCCGCTGCAAATCGGCGACCAATTGTTCCATCTGGCCCTTAAACTGCGCCCCTTGCCCGGCCGGAAAAGAGATGGCCCGCGGCCGGTGCGGCGTTTCAAAGTTATGGACGTAAATCCAATCGTCTGGCGTCGGCTGGTCGCCGGTCCGCTCATGCAAAAAGCGTTCGATGGCCGTGGCCCGTCCCGTACCGGTTGGCCCCAGGACAAAGGTATTATAGCCCTGGCTTTGAATGCCGATGCCAAATTCAATGGCCCGCGTCCCACGCGGCTGGCCGATGATATTGGTTTTGGCCGGCAAATCGGCCGTTGTCTCAAATTCGTAATGGTCCTGGCTGCAAATCCGGCGCAGCTTGTCAGGCGATAATGATGATACAGGCATGTGTTAACTCCATAGGTAGACGGTTCTGGCCCTTTAGAACGTATTACGTATTGCGTAGTGCGTAGTACGTAGTGAGTTCTGGATATGGACTACGCAATATCCTTCCAGAAGAACCATTTTATTGCCACTAGTGCAGTTTGGCGCAAATAAACCCGCAATTACCAGACCATTCCGCGCCAAACTGCTTGAGTGTTTCGCGGCATCCCTTATTGTTGGCTTATTTAGGCCGCGAAACACTAGCAAACTTATTTCCTGAATATTACTGCCTGCTAAAAATCGAGGCAATGTTTGGCCGTAATAAATGGGGCGGTTACACTGTCTAACAGGTATACTCAGTGGTTCGAAGTGCATTGGGAGCGTGGGCATCCTGCTCGCCTTGCGGACGGGACATCCTCGCTCCGTTTCGGCCTACTCGCACTGTTTAAACTGTTGTTGGAGGAAATGATGTTTGATTTTACGGATCAGGTGGTGATTGTGACCGGGGCGGCGGGCAATTTGGGACAGGCAGCGGCGCTGGCTTTTCATGAGGCTGGAGCACGGCTGGCACTTTTTGACCGGCAGCGGGAACGGGCGCAGACGCTATTTGACGGCCGTATCCCCGAAGGCGAGAAGGGTCTTTATGTGGCCGGGGACATCACCGATGAAGCGTCGGTGGCCCGGATGGTGGACGAGGTGATGGATCATTTTGGCCGGATTGACGTGCTGGTGAACATTGCCGGTGGCTTTACGATGGGGCCACCTGTCCACGAAACAGAGCTGAAGACGTGGGATTTTATGCTGAATTTGAATGCCAAATCGGTCTTTTTTCTGGCGCGGGCGGTGGTGCCGCACATGCTGGCTCAGGGACGGGGCAAAATCGTCAGCACGGCGGCCAGTGTGGGGTTGAAGGCCAAAGCAAAGATGGGAGCTTATTCGGTATCGAAGGCAGCGGTTATCCGGCTGACAGAGAGTATGGCGGCAGAGTTAAAGGGAGATGGCATCAATGTCAACTGCATTCTGCCGGGCACGATTGACACGCCGCGCAACCGGCAGGATATGCCCAACGCTGATTTCAGCAAGTGGGTGCAGCCGGAATCGCTGGCCGGCGTGATTTTGTTCCTGGCTTCAGAGGCGGCGCGGGATGTGCATGGTGCGGCTGTTCCGGTGTACGGCCGTAGCCAATCCTGACCATTTTAAGAAAGTGTACAACCCATGCTATAGTCACCCGTAAAGACAACAACCCACCCCAGGAGATATTGAATGAATCAACTAAACGAGGCCGTCCCGGCCAATACAAACCTCATCACATTGGTTGACGGCCGTTCCCTGGCTTACAGTGAGTTTGGCGATAAAAACGGCCGTGCCCTTTTCTTTTTTCACGGTGGCAATGATTCCCGATTGGCAGGCCAACTGTTGGATAAAACCGCATCAGCGGCCGGTATTCGTCTGATTGCACCGGACCGTCCGGGGTACGGCCGTTCCGATTTCCACCCCAAACGCCAACTGCTGGACTGGCCCGATGACATGGCTCAATTGGCTGATCATCTAAAAATTGACCGGTTTGCTTTGATGGGACATTCCGGCGGCGGACCGCATGTGGCCGCCGTGGCCTACAAACTGCCCGACCGCGTGACCAGTGCCAGCTTTGTCAGCAGCGCCGCCCCGCCGGGCAGCAGCAACAAAGGGCTGTTCTTCATGTTTCGCATCGTCAACCTGGCTATGGGGCGTTCAGCCTGGCTGCACCGCAAGATCACCGACAATCAGGTCAATATGCTGCTTAATAAGCCAGAGCAGATGCTCCAGGGGTGGGGCATGATGTCTAAAGCGGACGGCCGTTTATTCACCAACCAGGCAGAGGTTGTCGACATCATTCTGGCCGAAATGCGGGAAGCGATTCACCAGGGAACGGCCGCTATTTTGCAGGAACATCCCTTGTACAAGAAACCGTGGGGCTTTGACATCAGCCACATTCGCGTCCCCAGCTACATCTGGCATGGTGCGGCCGACACACAGGCGGCCCCGGCCTGGAGCCGCTACCTGGCCGACCATATTCCCGGCAGTCAGCTTCATCTGATACCTGATGAGGGTCATTTTTCGACCCTGGTCAACCAGCAAGCGGCGATATTGGCCCAAGTTTAGGGACACACTAAAAACAGAAATCGGATGTCCGATAAAATGGCCATCCTCCCAGGAAAGATTCAAACGCTAACAAGTCAAACCCCGCCCGGGCGTCAACGCCCAGGCTATAAAAAGACACCGGCTGACCCCGGTTTAGCCCTGTTTACAGGGTGCTGCTGAATAGCCCTGCGATTTATCACAGAGTGGGAACGGCCGTAACAGATCACCAATTTTATTCTTTAATCTCCCCTAACCTGGATAAACCAGAAAAGATTCTGACACGAATTTCACGAATGAAGAAAAATTAGTGCCATTCGTGAAATTCGCGTCGAAAAATTCTTGTACACCGTGCAAAAATCTCGCTGATAAAATACTAATTGCCTGCCCGTATTGAAAAAGCGCGTGGACTGAATTATACTGTTCTCAACACAACCTTTTACTGGGAATTGGGAGCTTACATCAACCTCAATTTCACCACAATCCCCATTCATTATCCTAATCCAACGTTTGACAAAGTTTGTCGAAGATGCTCTATCAAAATAATCGCTTCAGGTAGGATGTCAAGTCGCTTGAAAAGGTGAACCATGCTGAATATAGGCATTCTCCAAATGCAAGCCACACCCCTCAAGGTCGAGGAAAACCTCTCTATAGCAGAGAGCCTGATCATTCAGGCCGCCCAAAACAGCGCCCAGCTTATTGTCCTGCCAGAGATGTTTAATGTTGGCTATTTCCTCGGCGAAGCGTTGATGACTGTCGCCGAGGCAGTGCCAGCCGGCAAGACTATCAACTGGCTCAAAGCGCAGGCCAGCCGGCATGGGGTTTACATCATGACCAGCCTGTATGAGCGCTGCGAAGGGCACTTCTACAACACGATGGTGGTGGTGGGCAGTGATGGGAGCCTTCAGTATTACCGCAAGCGCAACCCGGCCCTGAGCGAAATAGCCGTCTGGCGGCGCAGCCCAACTCCCGGCCCAGGTATTTTTGACACCTCTTTTGGTCGCATTGGGGGAGCGATTTGCTTCGACTCGTTTACCCATGAGACCTTTGCCGGATTCCAAAAAAGTGCAGTGGAACTGGTGGTTATTGTTTCTTGCTGGGGTGTACCCCGACCGATCAAGGGGCGGCCTGATTTGCGGCTTTCCCTGCCTATCCTGGAACTTAGCCAGAATTTAGCTTCGGACGTCGTACCCTACCAATATGCCACGCAGCTTGGCGTTCCTGTCGTCTTTGTGAACCAGGGCGGCACAACGCAGACGCCAGGAGCGGTTCCGCCTGCCTATCCCTGGCCGGTGCCGGAATTGATTTATGATTTTCACGGTAACTCCCATGTTCGGGATGCTTCGGGGAAGGTGCTGGTTCGGGCAGGCAGCACAGATTCAGCATTTTGCGCAGTCGTGCCAGTGGATATACGGCCGGCAACTGTGCGGCCTGAGATAACGCGAATCGATGTTCCGCCGCGTTATCTCAGCAGAGGCTATTACTTTGTCCAATCACCGCGTCGCGGTAAGGTTTGGCAATTCCTGGGAAACGTGATGCAAGCGTGGGGTTTCCGGGGCTTACAGAAGGAGTATGAAACGCGGCGTACTCGTCATCAGACCGATCTTTCCATGTGACAGATTGTGTGGGAGCAAAAATATGATCAACCGAAAGAGATGGATAAGCGTGTTTTTTCTTACCCTTATAACTGTTTTGCTGCTCATCAGGCTGGTAAAACTATCAGGTTCAGATAGCTATGCCCAAGAAATGTTAACGGGGCAAACGGCCGTTTACTACGTCGCCACCGGCGGCAAAGACAGCAATCCGGGCACGATCAGCCTGCCCTGGCAAACCATTCAGAAAGCGGCCAACACGCTGGTGGCCGGAGACACCGTTTACATCAGGGCCGGGACCTATGCCGAACAGGTCATACCTCAGAACTCAGGCAGTCCTGGCAGCCCTATCACCTACGCCGCCTACCCCGGCGAGACGGCGACGATTGAAGGCAGCAGCATTACGCTGCCGGATGATTTGTATGGCGTGTTTCACATCTCGAATAAGAGCTACATCACCGTATCCGGTTTGCGCATCATCAACGCCGGGCCACATGGTAACAACGCCGGTATCATGACCCTTTATTCCAGTCATATCATCCTGGAACATAACAACACCTACAACACCAACTCGTCTGGTATTGGCGTCTGGAGCAGTAACAATGTCACCGTGAATGGCAATCGGGTTGAGGAGGCCGGCGGCGGCGGATGGCAGGAGTGCATCACCATCGCCGGAACCGATACGTTTGCCGTTTACAACAATGAGGTAGTTAACTGCTACAAGGAGGGCATATGTATCAAACACGGTTCGGCAAACGGCCAGGTTTATGGCAACCACATTCACGATACGCAGCATGTGGG
>JBNKZT010000273.1:0-8440 GCA_050301775.1 Promineifilaceae bacterium (SeqCode) | reverse complement strand
TGAGAAAGAACGGGAAGCACGCACACGACGAGCGGCCAAAGCGATTACTTATGGCAGTTACAATTTGTTGGAACTGATGAACAAACTGCGCGATCTTGTACAAACAGAAGGAAACTGGAAACCAATTGTGGCGCAAGGTTATCGAGTTACATCTGTTGACTTTACCCCTTTCCGACGGACAGCGGTTAAGAAACTGAAGGCCAAGGCTTATGTTGCCGACGCGAATCGCGCCGTTTCCGCAGTTCCAATTGGCCTGATAGCCTCGGTGGGCGTGGTCAATGGACAACGAATCGCGTTATTGAAAAATGCAACAGTCGCCAATTTGAGCCTCAATGATGAAAAAGCGCACAAGAAAAAACTGTACAAGCAAGTGTCGCAAGGGTTAGAGCACGATGAAATAGCGGTGTTAGACGCCGGTTTCGGCCTGGCAGGGGCTGTAGAAGCCAACATTTCTCAGTGCCTTATCAGATTGGCAAAGAATTGCACATTTGGGGAAACCCCTGGCAAGATTCCAGAACGAACAGCAAACAAAGGCCGCATACCGACCCAATACAAAGCTAAGATTGTGCGACCGTTGGCACGCAAACATGGCGACAAAACAATACCAGCAACTGAAGCCGATGAAATCCATACAATCACAGATGAAAGCGGGCGGAAAATAGAAGTGCATATTTGGAAAAAGGTGTACTTTTTAGAACGTCACTTGAAGGAGATAACTGACCAACGCCAAAAGAAAAGGTTACGTCGTCAGCCGCTGAAAGTAATAGCGATCTACGACCCTGATTATGATGAACCGTTGTTAGTGGGAACGCCCTTGTTATCATTGCAGCCAGAAGCCGCACGCCAAATCTATATTGCGCGTTGGCCGGTTGAGGGATTGCCGCAAACGGGGAAATATATTCTATCTGGCGGTACAGGAACGCATTATGTTCACCACCCAACGGCAATGGAACGCTTACCTGTATTATCGTTAATCTTTGGGTCGTTACTGAAATATGTGGCTGCCACCTTGCCTTCATTCCGAACGGGCTTCTGGGACAGAGTAGTAAAACCGACTTATGGACGTTTGTTACGGCACTTGAAAAAAGTTGGTATCCCTTTATCAAGCCAACTTTTCAAAAAGGAATCGGTTACGGCCCATTTACCGGTTGGCTATGATGCCATCCGGTTAGCAAGGGCTTGATTTTTGAAGGAAGATGCTCGATTGGGCGTTTTTTCCATTCAGATTCAGGGAAAACTAAAGCAATGAGGGCATCGTGTTATTGAAATGGCGCAGGCAGAAGGGGCATTGATAATCGGAGTATTCAACAATCGTCACCGGCGCGTTGGGGTCGCCCTTAGCCGGTTCGTCACTCAGCGGCACGGTTGCAGGTTGGGCCGGCGGGACCGAAGTTGGCGCTGTACTGGCCGCAAATTCCGCCGCTAGCCGGCCTTCTTCAGCCAACATGATGGCTTGTTGAAAAACTTGATACGGTTGCGCGCCTACAATAGGGTAGCCGTTGATGAAGAAGGTAGGGGTTCCGCTTACACCCAGTGACTGTCCCTCAGCGATGCCGGCTTGAACGGCAACAGCGTGGCGGTTGCTCTGCAAGCATTCACTTAAGCCTTCTGTCGACAGGCCAGCCGTCTCAAACTCAGCCAGGATGACAGCATCCATTTCGGCCAGAGAATTTAGCTTGAAAGTCTGAGATTTGCTAAAAAAGAGATCGTGCGCCTGCCAGTAAGCTACGGATTCCCCTGATTCACCGGCGCAGAGGGCAGCTTCATGAAGGCGGTAGGCCAGGGGGTGCAAGCTGGCGATAGGAAAATCCTTGAAGACGTAGAAAACGCGTCCGGTGTCAATAAATTCAGCCTTGAGTTGGGGAAAAGTTTCCTGGAAGTTGCGCAGGCAGAAAGGGCATTGGTAGTCGGAAAATTCGACGACGGTGACTGGCGCGTCCGGGTTGCCTAATGTTTTGATAGTTTCCGAGGTGATACTGGCTGGCGTTGGCCCGGTTGTCGGCGCGAGATTGTTAGTAACGGCCGTTTCGCTGCCAGGTGTTGTGGCGGCTGCCAAAGTATTATCGTTAACAGTAATCGGGCTGTTTGCTTGAGGTGAAGAAGGAGCAGCCTGACGGCCAAGAGTCCAACCCACCAGGCCGCCGATTATTAAAAAGAAGACAGCCCACATCAACAACGGCTGGCTCTTTTCCGCCCCCTTTGACTTAACCTCGATGTCGTTCATGTGTTTTCTCCGCAATTATCGTTGGGCCTGGGCCAGGCGAATATCTGATGGCCAGCTGCTTTTGATGTAAGCCAGGACGGCGCTAATTTCTTCATCCGACAAGACATTTTCATAAGCCGGCATGGCGCTCACACCCTGGTCAGCCGGCAACCGGACCCCGCCTAACTTGATGGATTCAACCAAATAGGCGTCGTTATGGTGCCAGGTGTGGCCGGTTTCATCGTGCGGTGGGGCACGAAAAGAGCCATCTGGGTTAGGCTCTTTCCAGTCGGTTTGCCCTTCCAGATTGACGCCGTGACAACTGGCGCACTGGGCTTCGTAGACCCGACGGCCCAGGGCGACGGCGTCAGAGTCGGCGGGGCTGGCAACTGGCACGGACTGGGAGTGCAGCGCCATCACGGCGCTGACGGCCAGAAGAAGGACGCCGGCTATGGCCATTCCCCAAATGATGCGTTGCTTTTGTTTTTGACGACGTAAAGCTTCTTGTCGCGCTCGCCTTGAGGCATGTTTCATGGATATGTCTCCTATTCGTTTTGGAAATGGTCGGTCAGTTATGGCGTTGTTGGTGGTGAAACGGCCGTCATTGACTGTTGGATCGTGTGAATGGTAGCGGGTTGCTTACTTTAGAATAGTAGAGGATTCTGCCCGCCGTTGACAGGGCGATTTGGCGTAGAATAAACAGGCCATTTGGCGGGTTGTTGAACGATAGCGATGATAAGCATATCAAACAATTAGCTGTATCTTACAGGCGACTTATTGGTGTTTATCGGATGGTGTATGATACCTTAATGGCGGCTACCCGAAAGTTAAAACGCCCCGGTTTATGGTTGACCAGCTTTTATGGTCTGACGGCGCTGGTCCTTACCTGGCCGACGGTTCTCCACCTGACCAGCTTCATTCCTTTAGGCAGCGAGCACACGACAACCGTTCCGCTGTTTAATTTGTGGACGCTGGGTTGGAATGTCAATCGTCTCCAGCATGGCTACCAGGGCTATTGGAATGCACCTGTTTTTTATCCTGCCCCAGGTACGTTTGCTTTTTCAGAACCGCAACCGCTGACCGGTTTGTTGGGCTGGGTTTTCTGGTTTATTAGTCCGGCAGCGGCTTATAATTTAATTCTCTTGCTGTTCCTGGTCTTGAATGCGCTAGCTGCTTACGGCCTGCTGCGCCATCGTGGTTTGGCTGTGATTCCGGCGCTGCTGGGTGGCTTGTTGGTCCAATCGCTCCCATTTCTGGCCCATGAGCGGGGGGCGTTACAGTTGCTGCCGATTTTTGGCCCGTTGTGGGCGTTGGACAGCCTCTGGTCATTGAGGGAACGGCCGTCTTGGTTGACTGGCGTACAATTGGGATTGGGAGTAGCTGTCACGTTTCTGACCAGCGAGTATTACGCTTTGTTTTTAGGGATGATGTTGGTAACGGCCGTTCCTTTTCTCCTGCCCGCTTTTCGCCAACGCGTGGCCTGGGTGGCTATCGCTGCCGCTTGTGCCATTGCTGGTCTGCTCATTCTTCCAGTGGCCATCCCCCAACTGGCGGCGATTAAGGCGATGGGTTTTAGCCGCAGCTTGACAACAATTACCGGCGGTTCGGCAAAGTTAAGCGAATATCTTCAAGTTTCGCCCCGGCTTGTGAGCAGCCGTTGGCTGCCACTGCCGGATGGCGGCGGGCAATATTTGTTTCCGGGCGGCCTGATCATCGTTTTGGCGATAATGGGAATCGTCGTTGGTATTTACCGGGTAGAAAAACGGCGTTGGGCGAGCTACCTGCTGGTGGCAACGGCCGTTGCCTTTTTCGGCTCGTTGGGTCTCAACTTCCAGCTGGGTGGATGGCAGCCCTATCTTCTGCTGCGTGATTACGTTCCCGGTTTTGCCGACCTGCGCAGCCCGTTCCGGCTGGCTTATTGGGTGCAGATTTACCTGGCCCTACTGGGGGCGCTGGGCCTGGATTGGCTCTGGCAGCGCTGGCGGGTGGTTAGCATTGCGCTGGCCGGACTGACTTTCCTGGAATTACTGCCTCTGCCAGTCCGGTTAACGGCCGTGCCCCCACCGATAAACACCAGCAACATTGTCTCCCCAGCCATTTTCTTACCTTTTCCCAATGGTCGGGAAACGGCCGCTTACGCCGATACAGCGGCCTGGATGGTGGCCACTTTGGATGCTCCGGTTGTTTTGGTCAACGGTTATTCCGGCTATTTCCCCCAATTGCAAAGCCAGCTTAAACAACTGCTGGTCGATTTTCCTTCACCTGGGGGATTGACGGCTTTACGGGCTGTTGGTGTGCAGACAGTCGTCATTCGGGAAGATTGGTTGAGCGAAGAACAAAAAGCGCGACTGGCGGACAGTATGGCGAGAAGAGATTTGGTGTGGTTGGAAAATCAAAATGGCCTGACTCTGTACCGACTGTCTAACTCGCAACTGCATCCGGCCCAAGCATACACAGGGGGTTGGGCTTTAGAGGTGGCCTTAACGGAAACGGCCGTTCACCTGGCCCTGTATGCGGCCGTACCCGACGGCCAAATGTACGTCTTAGCTCCAGACACAGCGCCGCTAAAATGGCGGGTTCACCTGGCCGGCCCGAATGATGGTGTGCAGGTGTACGACGTTAGCCCGGCTAATGCAATGTTACTCTACCACGGTAGTGACCGTTGGCTGCGCGTAAAAATTCCCCGACCGGAGATTCCTGGCGACTACACCATGACGGTCCAAGATTTGAACTCAAGACAACAGATTGACCAGGCGTCAATCACAATTCCACCTGATCGTCAAGGCCGGTGATGCGTGCTAGTCGGAATGTTCTCCATCATCGGCGTGTTCGCTGTCCATGTTCATCTGTCCGCCGTTAGCCAGCGTACGCATGTAGCTGATTACCTGCCAACGCTGTTCTTCGGTTAGACCGGTTTCCCAGGCCGGCATGGCTGAGTTAAACGGTTCCATCGCTCCGCCTTTACTGACGCGCCAGAATAGATAACCGTCACTTAACGTGTTCATCATGGCCCCATCGGCCAGCGTGGCCGGTTTAGGATCGAGCGCTTCAGCGGCCGGGCCATCCCCCTTGCCTTCTGGCCCGTGGCAGGGGGCGCAACTCGTTTCAAAAATGACCTTACCGGCGGCTACCGCTTCGTCGTTGCCTGCCAACGGATTCGTCAACGAGGCGAACTCATCGGGCGCCTCAACGTGAGCGTGATCCATATCCATCCCCATATTAGAGTTAGCATCGCTGTGTTCTTCCTGGTCGGCATGTTCGCCGTCAGCTGGGGGGGATGACTCCTCGGCAGTTGAAGAACAGGCGACAATAAACAGACTTCCCAACAATAAGAGTAGAAAAGTAACAGCATATCGTTTCATGTACATCACAGTCTCCTTACACCTGTCGGTTTTTGGCCTATTTACAGGATAGGTTTTAGCGGACAGGGTTACAAGCGCCATATGGCGTGTTTTATGGGGGATAAATTGTCTGATGGAGGTAGGAGAGCGGCAATCTACGATATTAATCAGTATCAGGCAGGGTTTTGAAGTTGTTCCTGGACGGACACCGGCAGCGTAATCGTCAGCCGCGTACCGGTCTCCGGCGCCGAATCAATAACGAACCTGGCCCCGATAGACTCGGCCCGCTCTTGGATACCCAGCAAGCCAAAATGACCGGCCGGGGCCATCTCGGCCGGGCTTTCCGGTACTTGGAAACCACGGCCGTTGTCATGGATAGTCAGCGTAATCATCGACTCATCAAATGCCAGGACGACATCGGCGCGGGGGGCCTGGGCATGGCGGGCGACGTTACTCAGCGCTTCCTGGACGATGCGGTAAAAGACCAGCTCCGCCTGGGGAGAGAGGCGTCGCTCCAGGCCCACGGCGCGAAATTCGACGGGAATATTCATGGCCTTTCCCATCTCGCGGGCCAACATGTCCAGCGCCGCAACCAGTCCCAAATCTTCCAGGTAGATGGGCCGGAGAGCCTGCGTCAGCCGGCGCAAATCAGCAATGATTTGCGCTGTCATTCGCTGCATGGTTGATAGTTGTTCGGCTGCTGGTTGACTGTCTAAAGACAATTGGGCTAATTGCACTTGTTGGTTTAGGGCAATCAGGGATTGAATCGTATCATCATGCAGTTCACGAGCCAGGCGGCGGCGTTCTTCCTCTTGTCCTGTCGTCACTGCACCTAGATAATCGCGCAAACTTTGTTGAGTTGCTTTTACCTTCTGGGCCATATGGATGAGTTCAGTTTGCAGCCGTTGAATTTCATTGATCCCGCCCACCGGTGTGGTAATGGCTTCATAATTGCCCCAGGCTAATTCCGTTGCTTTCTGTTCTAGCGATTGCAGAGGCTGGACAATCTGGCGTACGCCAAACCATAACCCCACCAAAGCGATGAACAAAATAGGAACCATGACTAGCGGTCCAAGTTCGGTCGTACGCAGCATCGGATCAGCCACGGCACGCCACGGTTCTTCGAAAACCAGCCCCCAGCCGACCGGCACTATGGGGCTAAAAGCAATAACATGCTCGCCGTCCTCAGCTGACAAGTAGGTAGTGCCGCTATCGCCGCGCAAAGCATCAACCACACCGGGGTGGGCAGCCAATTCGGCATCAGAAAGGGAAACAGCGCCCAATTGGTAGAGGGAACGGCCGTTCTCATCAATCAGATAAGCTGCCGCTTGGTCGTTGGCGTTGAAAACATCACTAAGTGCTCGCCGCGCCAAACTGGCCGGATAGAAGGCGCCCACGGCTCGATAGCCATTCGACGCAGTTGCCGCGATCAGGGTGACAGCCTCTCCACCCTCAGGCTCAGGAAAAGTTGCCAAAAATTGAGCCGCTCCCCCAGGAGAAAGGATTGATTCAGCCGCTGCCAAGTATTGATCAGTTCCACGCGCCTGCCAGAACTCCGCTGCCAATGTTGAAACTATAAGCCTGTTGGTAGAATCATAAATAGCCAACCCGCCCTCAAAATCGGGCAGGATGAAGGCGGCATCGGCCAGAACGTGGTCAAGATCGTCACTATCAACCGCCCGCAGCGCCAGACTCCGTATAGCCGAAGCCCGATGGTTCAACTGCTCCGTAATCGCTGCTGCTGCCGCTCGCGTTGCCCGCTCATCCCGTTCACCGACCAGTGTGCGCATCGCCTGTTGATGGAGTGCCAGGCTACCAAAGGCCACGGCGACCAACAAAACAGCCAGCGGCAGGATGGTAAGGGCAAACAATTGCAAAGGTAGCCCACGCCAACGCCTCGACAGCAAGCTTTATTCTCCTATCTCGGAGGGCAAAAGACCCAGAGAAACAGCCCGCATTACAGCCTCGGTGCGGCTGTTGGCTTGCAATTTTCCGTAAGCTTTGGCCAGATGACCCTGCACCGTCCGGTCACTAATTCCTAGCTGAACACCAATGGCTTTGTTGGTATACCCCTTACCGGCCAACGCCAGCACCTCCAATTCACGATCAGTTAACGGTTCATAATCCGGTTGGGTTCGGCCCTGACCGGCAATATGAGCCAGCAGCTTGTGGGCAATCGACGGATCCAGGGCCGATTTGCCTTCATTGACGTCGCGCACCGCCTGCACGATGTCGGCGGGCGAGGCCGTCTTCAGCACGTAACCATTCGCGCCGGCTTGCAAAACGGCCATGACGTAGGGGTCATCATCATAGGCGGTTAACACCAGGACGCCAACCTCCGGGTGATGGGCGCGCACCCAACGGGTGACTTCAATGCCGGTCGCTTTGGGCATTTGAATGTCCAGGACGGCTACGTCCGGTTGCTGTTCCTGGATGAGGATGCGGGCCATCTCGCCATCATCGGCCTCGGCGATAACCTGAATATCGGGGGCATGTTCCAGGAATTGGCGGATGCCGGCCCGCACAACTGCATGGTCGTCGGCCAACATAACGCGAATCGGGTCACTCATAGTTCTAATCCTGCTTTATTAAATTTTACTTCAACCAAGCGCGCCGTGTCGCTGAAGGAATTATGCAAACGCGGGTAAAAGAACCAGACAACGCCCAGGCCAAACAATAATCCGGTTAACAAGCGCATCCAGGCGTTGAAGGAACCCAGCGCATCACCAATATAAAAGGTAGCCGGGAATGCGTGGTTGGTCAAGGCAGTCAGCCAGGCATTGTTATAGCGGAAACCCAGGCCGATGCCGGCGGTCACATCACTAAGCATATGACTGAATCCATCGAGCGCCATCGGCAGCAAAAACAGCGCCAGCCCCCACCAGGACAAGGGCCT
>JBNKZT010000272.1:0-8445 GCA_050301775.1 Promineifilaceae bacterium (SeqCode) | reverse complement strand
AACTAAGACAATCTTTACCTAAACCTTCCTGTCCGCCATAGATTTCGTTGCCGATCTCCCAATATTTGATGTTAATCGGATTAGGGTTCCCATGACTGCTGCGAAGTTGAGCCCAATATGCAACCGTTTTCCAATCCCGGCCGCGTACATCAGTTCCAATCACAGTATTGTTACTGACAGAACCATTAAAAAAGGCAACGGCCGCTGCCGCTTCTTTCGAGGTGCCATTTTGATTAATGGTGTACATACCTTCAGCGCCAGTCGCTTGCAAAAAATTAATGAAATCTGTTGGTCGCAACGCCCAACTACAGTAGTCCCCATAATTTTCACATGAAGACCAATCATAGCCGTTGCTCCAGCTACCCCCAGGAATGCGAATGACCGTTGGATTGGCGGCATTGGTACGAGCAATAAATGTACTATTTTCGGTACGGTCTGGTCCCAACCAGGCCGGTAAATTGGTTCCCAGAATACGGGAATCTACTGTTGAGGCTGCCCCATTAACGTCAACGACAATATCGGCCGTTGCCTGCAATGGGGAATCTTTTTGTTCAGTTCTCTGATTTGGAACGAGAGTCGCCGCTTCCAGGCGCGCAAAAGCCGTTAAAAATGTAAAAATGACAGACAAAACAAAAATATAGTATTTGAAACGCATAAACATAACCTCCACTTTTAAGCGAATATTCAACATTTGTTATTTTTTTAAGCAGCAGATTCAATAGGGGTGGGAAATAGTTTGCAAGCTGGAACATCAAGAATTGGAATGGGATTTTAAGCTCACCAGTCGGCATTCTAACACAAAAGGGTGGAGTTTGGGAACCTGGAATTAATTATTCACTCATTTATCATAATTCGCAGGAGGGTGATTGAATAGGGGGCAAACGTATAGGAAAGCGGGATATTTCCGCTGAATGTTGAAGCCGGGGCATCGGCCAAATCATCAGCCTGCTCGGCGACGCCATTGACAGTGACTGTCTGGCTGTCAAGGGATGGGGCCTGGACCACATCGGCTAAAACAGTTACTTTTTCTGTCTGGACGCCTTTCAGGTAAATCTCAGAGGACACGGCCGTTCCCGTCTTATTAATCGCCAGCAAAGAAACCGTCCGGTCATCCACCAGACCGACATACACACTCAAGGTCGAATCGGCTGGGAGATTGACCATGGCCGGCAGCATCCGGTCGCCAAACCGGGACCAAAGTGGAAAAACATAATACTGCGGGTGGCGGAAAAACGTTTCGGCGTCCATCAGGCCATAATCGGTGCCGTTACCGGCTTCGCCGTTGACCAGGTTCCATTGATTGGCCATCGCCACGCCGCCTTGCAGCATTTGGCCAATGGTGTCGGCCAGGAACAGCATGTTGGCCGCCTGTTTCATCATTTGCTGATTATCCTGGTCCTCAACGGCAAACAGGTTGTATTCGGTGACGGCGATGGGGGCGGTACGGCCGTTCCCAACCCCGGCATAGGCTCCATTCACGTCCGCCAGAGCAGATGGCCAGACTTCCTGGGGCTGGGCCAGCATGGCTGCGTAGGACTCCGGCGGATCGAAGTAACCATACTCGTGGATGATATAAAAATCCAATGCTGATCCCGTTTCTTCAATGACTTCAAGTCCCCACTCATTCCAATCGGCCGACGGCGTCACGCCCACAGCGCCGACCAGAATAGTCGGGTCTACGGCCTGCATCGCGGTCCGGAACTCCAGGAAGCCTTCGTGGCGATCACTGCCTTGGCCAATACCATTGACGTATTCACGGCCGTCACACGTCCACACCTCTTCCCAGCCCCAGGGAGCACAATCTTTGCCCAGTCCATCCTGGCCGCCGTAAATCTCATTGCCGATTTCCCAGTAGCGGATGGGCAAGGGGTCGGGATTGCCGTGGTCGCTGCGTAACTGCGCCCAATCGTTCACCTTGCCCCAATCACGGCCACGAACGTCAAGGCCAATCTCGCTGTCATCGTCTACCGAACCGTTAAAAAAGGCAACCAGCGCTGCCGCTTCTTTAGCTGTCCCGTTGAGATTAACCGTGTACATGGCTTCTGTACCCGTCGCCTTAATGAAATTGAGGAAATCGGTGGGCCGCGACCCCCAGGGCCACGACCAGCACGCTTCACTGTCGCCGCTGATGTCGGTTCCGGTTTCACAAGCCAGCCAATCGTAGCCATTGCTCCAACTGCCGCCCGGAATACGGATGAGGCTGACGCCCGAAGCCATCGTGCGGGCGATGAAGGTCTCATCTTCGGTCTTGTCGGCCCCAATCCAGGCCGGTAGATTGGTTCCCAAAACGCGCCGGTCGATGGGCTGCGATTGGGCAGTCACATCAATGGTAATGAAAGCAGTGGAATCGGATGATGGATTCACGGCCGTTTCGCCACCTTCAGCCGCAGCAGGGGTAACGGCCGTTTCGATTGCTTCAGTTTTTGGGGCAGCATCGGTCGCCAACAAAGGCGGACTTGTCGTCACAACTGGAATGGTTGCCGCTTCATCGGTGGCCGGCAGCGAACTCTGGCAGGCCGCACTACCCAGTGCCGTCAAAACAAGAAGCAAAATCAAAACAAGGGGTAACGGCCGTTTCCCAACACCCATCAGTACCTCCACTTAAGCCTCATCGCGCAAAATATCGAGCACGTCAGCCACCAAATCAATGCGGCCAAAAGCCGGAATCAAATAGACGCCATGCAAAACCGGCTGCAGTTCCTGCAAAATCTCCTGGGCAATGCGCACGCCTTCTTGCTGGGGATTGGCCGCCTGACTCATCCGTTGGCGCAGTTCCGGAGGAATGGTGATGCCGGGGATTTCGTTGTGCAGGAATTCGGCGTTACGGCCGTTATACAACGGTTTAATCCCGGCCACCAGCGGCAAAATCGGCTCACCGTACTCAGCTTCATAGGCCGCTACAAAATCTCTGGCCGCCTGCGGGTCAAAAACCGGCTGCGTCAGGGCAAAATCAGCCCCATTCCGCACCTTCTTACGCAGCAGCTTCATCTCCCGTTCCGGATCAGCCGGTGTTAGATTCAACGCCGTACCCACCACAAAACTGGTTGGCTGGTCAATTGATTGGCCCGATTTATCAACACCTTGATTAAACTGCTGTTTGATGAGCTGAATCAGACCGGTGGGGACAATGTCGTAGCTGTCCATCGCCTCCGGATAGTCGCCAATCCGCGTCGGATCACCCATTGTCACAAACAAATTGCGAATGCCCATTGCATGAGCCGCCAGTAAATCACCCTGGATGCGCAGAAGGTTCCGGCCGCGCGTGGGAAAATGGAGCACCGCTTCCAATCCGACCCGCTTCTGCACCAAATAGGCCGCGGCCCAGGCGCTCATCCGCATCCGGGCCAATGGGCTGTCAGCGATATTGAGGAAGTTGGCTCCGGCTTCTTTGAGAGTTTTGGCTCCTTCCAGCAAGCGCTGGGCGGCCACGCCTTTAGGCGGACTCATTTCCACGGTGGCGATGAATTTTCGGGCAACCAAATGTTGGGCTAAGTCGGTGGGGCGTTCAGCAACGGCCGTTTCCTTTTCCACCTGGGACACAATCTTCACCCGGGGCATGGGAATTCTGTTTTCCCCCGGCGTGTCTAGATGATGGCGCATGGCGCTAATGTGGGCGTCGGTTGTGCCGCAGCAGCCGCCAATCAGGCCGGCCCCGGCCTCGACAAACGCCTGGGCATACTGGCCAAAATAATCGGGGGTAGCCGGGTACATCACCCGCCCGCCCAACGTTTGCTCCGGCCAACCGGCGTTAGGCGACGCCGCCAACAGCATATCCGGCGCAACCTGGCGCATGACGGTCAACAAGCGCAGCACCTGGGCCGGGCCACCGCTGCAATTGATGCCGATCACGTCCACATCCAATTTGGCCAGACCGGCCGCTAAATCGTCCGGGGTGTGGCCCAACAGGGTGCGGTCATCGCGGGTAAAGGTGGCCTGGGCAACGATAGGCATGTCGGTAGAGATAGAGCGGGTGGCGGTTACGGCCGTTTCCAGTTCCTTCAAATCCGACATCGTTTCCAAAATAATTAAATCAACGCCAGCCGCAATCAATGCCCCAATCTGCTCCTGGAATGCTGCTTCGGCCTCGGCCACCGTCACGCGGCCCAACGGGGCCAGGCGCACGCCCAACGGCCCCACCGACCCGGCCAGCAGCACCGGCTTGAACGAGCCTTCGATGACCCGCCGGGCCACATTCACTGCCGCCTGGTTGATTTCAACCACCTCGGTTTGCAGCCCATACTCGGCCAGTTTGAAACGGTTCGCGCCAAAGCTGTTGGTCTCAATGACATCTGCGCCGGCCTCAATGTAGGCGCGATGAATGTCGGCCACGATGGCCGGGCTGTATTGATTGATGGCGTCAAATGATTGGTCGATGGGCACCCCTTTGGTATGCAGCATCGTCCCCATCGCGCCATCGAGGAGCAACGGCCGTTCACTTATCCGTTGGCGAAATTCAAGTCGATTCATCCTACTCCGCGTAAAACAACTGCTGAATTAAAGCAGCCGCTTTGTTATTATCCAAAATCAAAACCTGTGCCCCCGCTTCCGTCAGGTAACTGCTCACATAATCATAATCAAGCACATCATTTTGAATATTTTCCGATGGAATATCGCTGACCGTTTTGGCCAATGAAACAATTTGCTCCAGACTCAAATCGGTACGTATGCCCTGCTCCATCTGTTGATATAATATCGGCGCTTTCGCCAACAACCCGGTAATCCCCAGGCCCAACGCCTTGTCCCGCGCCGCCAAAATTACCTGCTGCTGCCGTTGTGCCCGACCAAAATCAGTATCAACATGCCGCGTTCGGGCATATTTCAACGCCAGCGTGCCATCCATATGCTGCAAACCGGCCGGAATATACAAGGGATCATAACCGTAATACATATCGGGGAACGTCGGATCATTGATCGTAAAGGGGACATTCACATCAATACCGCCCAAACTATCAACCCCTTGAATGACTGCACTAAAATCAACCAGCACATAGTGATTAATGGGTACACCCAGATTGTACTCAACCGTTTGCATCGACAGCGCCGCGCCACCGGCCGGATTATTGCCGGCCGCACCGTACACAAAAGCCGTATTGATGCGATCCCGGCCGCGCCCCGGAATCACCACGTACAAATCTCGCGGCACCGACAAAATCGACACCCGCTTGCCCACCGGGTCAATTGAGACAATCATCATCGAATCGGTACGGGAAATAAACGCTTCACCGGGCCGCCGGTCAATGCCCATCAACAAAATATTGACCCGATCTGAACCAGCCCACGGCTCAGTCGTCGGAATCAAAGTCGGCGTCGGTCCAATTGGATCCAACGTTGCCAGCGGAACTGGACTATCCTGGTCTAACTGAAGTCCCACATTAGCAACCTGAGCGGCTGCTTCTTCAATGGGGTTTAACGGCCGTCCCCAGACCGTCTGGAATGTCAAAAAACCAAAAATGACAACCGCCATGCCCGAAAAAACAAATGCCGTCGCTAATGCAAACACCAGCCAGGAAGGTAAAAGTGGCCTTGAACTCTGCAAATCAAACTCCTCGATCATTGTAGGTCAGGCTGCCAGCCTGATTCACAGGCAAGCTGCCTGTGCTACAATTTCTGTTTATATCAATCGCTGGATTATACACCGATAATTTTGAACAACAGGATACTTAACCAGTGAATACCCTACTAGTCACCAACTTTTCATGAAAAAGTCCACTAACAAAATTTAATAAAAACGAAAAGAGTGAGAATAATTCGCCAAAAGATGATACAATTGACACACTTGAACACATCATTGCCTATGAGGAACCTGAATGTCCCTGGATCGATTTGGTCGTACCATTAACTACCTGCGTATCTCACTAACCGATAAATGCAACCTGCGCTGCGTTTACTGCATGCCGGAAGATATAACCTTCCGTCCCCGTGCCGAATTATTACAAGATGATGAAATTGACCGCCTCGTTCATCTTTTTGCCAGTCTAGGCTTCAATAAAATTCGCTTAACCGGTGGTGAACCGACTGTTCGTCTCAACGTCGTAGACATCGTCCGGCGCATTGCCCAAACACCCGGCATCAAAACGGTCGCCATGACAACGAATGGGCTTTTACTCAATGAATTAGCCCAACCGTTGGCCGACGCCGGTTTGCAGCGAGTCAACATCAGCATTGATACCCTCAACCCGGAAAAGTTCAACAAGATCACGCGCTGGGGCAAAGTGGAAGATGTGTGGAACGGTATCGACGCCACCCAACGGGCCGGTTTGGGCATTAAACTAAACGCGGTTGTAGTTCGTAACTACAATGACAAAGAAGACGTGGTTGATCTGGCCCGGCTAACGCTGGCTCAACCCTGGCAGGTGCGTTTTATTGAGATGATGCCTTTTGGCGATGTAGCCGATTTTCAGCAAGCGGGTGTCGTCAGCCAGGAAGAGCTAATGGCCACGATTTCGGCCGAACTCGGTCCTTTGTCACCGGTTAATCACGGAGAGCTAGATGGTGAAGCTCAATTGTACCGGCTGGATAACGCACCAGGCACAGTGGGATTTATCAGTTCAGTAACCCAGCCATTTTGTGCCAGTTGTACACGGGCACGGTTGACGGCCGACGGCCGTTTACGTCTCTGCCTTCTACGCGAAAAAGAAGTAGACTTGCTAACGCCTATGCGCAATGGTGCCACCAACAATGATTTGAAAGCAATTATCGAAGAAGGTATCTGGTGGAAACCCTGGGGACACAAACTGGAAGACCACATCATCCCGCTGAACCGCGTCATGTCAGAAATAGGCGGCTAACCGAATGATGAATTCATTATTCATCCTTATTTTCCATTCCCCATTTTTGATCAACCAGGTATAACGGCCGTCCCTTCACCTCATCATAAATCCGGCCCAGATACTCCCCAATAATCCCCAGGCTGATAAGCTGCACACCACCCAGGAACAGAACCGCCACCAGCGTTGTTGCCTGGCCCAACAGCGGCGTATGCGGCCCAAACAAACGAATGAGGACGACAGCCAAAATAGCCAACCCACTGATCACAGCAATAATAAACCCCAAATAAGTCGCCATTTGCAAAGGCACGTAAGAAAAGCTGGTAATTGCATCCAAAGCAAACGGCAGCATTTGCCGGACACCACCAAACTTGGACTCGCCGGCAAAACGTGCCTGACGCTCATATTCGACCCCTGTTTGTTTGTAACCCACCCAAGGGACCAGGCCACGCAAAAAGCGATTGCGCTCCGGCATATGGCGAATCGCATCAACCACCCGTCGATCCATAAGCCGGAAATCGCCAGTGTCCAGCGGAATATCAATGTCAGTGATGCGGTAAATCAGCCGGTAAAACAGCTTGGCGGTAAACAGCTTAAACCAGGTTTCCCCTTTACGGTTTTTACGCTGCCCGTAAACGACGTCGTACCCTTCATGCCATTTGGCAATCATCTCTGGGAAAACTTCCGGCGGATCTTGCAAATCAGCATCGGCAAGAATGACCGCCTGGCCCTGCGCATAATCCAGACCGGCCGTAACCGCTATCTGGAAGCCAAAATTGCGCGAAAAGCTGATGCCCTTGACCCGCTCGTCATGTTCGTGCAGTTGGGCGATGACCTCAGCCGAGTTGTCCCGGCTGCCATCGTTGACCAGGATGAGTTCCCAAGTCTCGCTTCCAGCATCCATGACAGCAGAAACGCGCCGATGCAGTTCCGGTAAAACCGGCTCTTCGTTGTAAACGGGCACAACAATTGAAATGGTTGGTTTTGTGCTCAAATATCTCTCCCAAATTGGTTGTAAATTATCGGTACTGCTATGGATTTATACACGGAAACGGCCGTTTCTCCCCCACCTAATCCATCTCAATCTCTGCCAGCAGCCCGACATGATCCGAAGGATACAAGGTATCATCCGTTTCATCCGGCTGATCGCAAAAAATACGCGCCGCCCGCACCGTTCCCACACCCGGTGACAGAAAAATATAATCCAGACAGCCCGACCAGTCACTCAATGGCTGTACCAACGCCGTAGGAAACGTCGCCAGAGGCTCGTAACCATGAACATCAGCGAATGCTGAACGATACCCCTGCCGCATTTGTTTAATTGCCAAACCGGTGGGCAGTTCATTAAAATCACCGGCAATAATTTGATAGGGAGATCGCTGCGGCTTGTTCAGCCAGCCAGTCAATTGCATTACCTGTTCCAGCCGTGCCTGCCGATCATGGGCAATATGATGCAAGTGCACCGCCACAAAATCGACCGTTTGCCGCGATGGCAGTTCCACATTGACCCGCAGCGCCACCCGTCCGCCATACCCCAAAGGCAGCGAATTATAGGAAAGCACCGGCAGCCGGGTTAACACTCCAATGCCTTCGTAATAGCCATTTGTTAAATGATGTTTGCGGCGTTGAATGAGCTGGTACGGCCGTTGCGATGACCCCGACAGCCGGACATTAATTT
>JBNKZT010000271.1:0-8478 GCA_050301775.1 Promineifilaceae bacterium (SeqCode) | reverse complement strand
CATGAGTTAGCCAATCATTCCTGGACGCATGGGGATCTGACGACGATGGAGGAAACGGCCGTGTACGAAGAGTTCATGCGTAGCGAACGCATTTTCCAGCAGCGTGGCGAAACCAGTCGCCCCTGGTTCCGCGCTCCATTTGGGGCCATCGACGATACCGTGCGCCGCATCGCCGATGAACAAGGTTTTAATCTCATCGGCTGGACAGTGGACAGCGGCGATTGGCAGGACGACGTGACCACCGAACAAATCGTCGAGACCATGACCAGCGGTATTTGCCCGGGCGCAATCACCATCATGCACGGCAGCCGCGATTACAACCGTGCCGCCCTGCCGCAAATCATTGACTTTCTACAGACTGAAGGCTATGAGACTGTTACTCTCTCAGAACTCATCCCAGTTTCAGAATGATGTTATTGCTACGCGGTTGGGCATTTCGCATCCGAATCATCGAAAATTGCAGCGTTGAGTCTACTACTGCATCGAACAAACACCAGGGTGACAGTCACTTACAAACACCAGGTTTTCGATGCCTCTTGTAGAAGTGAGTGTCACCCGAAGGTCGCGTGGAAAGCGTCAATGATGAACAAAAATTCGTCCGGCAAACGCCGCCGCACTTCGTTGACGATTTCCAAAGGGATTTCACCGTAAAAAGCCTCAGCAATGCCGCCGGCGATACAGCCCATCGTATCCGTGTCGCCGCCCAGGGAGATGGCTTTACGGATGGCGTTTTCCACGCTGTCCGATTCCAGGAAGGCGATGATGGATTCGGGCACAGACCCCTGGCAGGAGACATCAAAGGTGTAGAACGGCCGTATCCCCGCCACCGTCCGCTCCAAATCATAGCCAAACCGCTGGCTGATTTCATTTCTAATTTCTGATTTATTGGCGCCCGTCCGGGCTAAAAAGATGGCAACGGCCGTGGCCTGTGCCCCCTTGATGCCTTCGGGATGGTTGTGGGTAACGGCCGCACTCTTCTCCGCCTCGGCCAACACGTCATCTAGCGTATCAAATGCCCAACCGACCGGACTGACCCGCATGGCCGAGCCATTACCCCAACTGTTATACGGCCGTCTCTCTTCCGCCAGCAGCCAGTTAAAAAAAGAACCGCCATACCCGGCATTGGGGTAACGGCGGCCGAAATCCTGGATCGCTTCCCCATAATCGACGCCGTTCAGGATGGCATACGCCACCGCCACCGTCAGAACCGTATCATCGGTAAACCGGGAATGAGGCGAAAAAAGGGGGAAATCCATCGTCTTAATCGGCCGACGCTCAAAAACCGAGCCAATTACATCACCAGCAATCGCACCAATCATGAGCTAATTGTAGAGTAGACCGGCGAGGTTGGCGACCTTTGGTCGCACAAAACTTCGCCAGTCCATAAAAAAACGCCCGACTCACGCCGGGCGTTTCTGTAGAACGATTTGCCAAATTGTTTTACGCTAGAACAGCCCCAGTACTTTACCTGTTTCCAGGTCAAGATCAACGTCATAGAAGACCGGGCGGGTGGGCAAACCGGGCATCGTACTCATCTCACCCAGCAGCGGGTACAGGAACCCGGCGCCAACGCTGGCCCGAATCTCGCGCACCGGCAAAATGAAACCTTTGGGCGCGCCTTTTAGCAGCGGGTCGTGGCTCAAGCTCAGGTGGGTCTTGGCCATGCACATCGGCAGCTTGTTAAAGCCCAGCCGGTTGTAGTCGGCAATTTGCTCCTCCGCTTTCTCCGAGTATTCGACGCCATCGGCCCCGTAAATTTCTTTGGCGATGGTTTCGATTTTCTCTTTAATAGAGATGTCCAGCGGGTAGAGGAACTTGAAGTCGCTTGGTTTTTCACAGGCGGCCATGACCGCTTTACCTAATTCCACCGAACCCTGGCCGCCTTCGGCCCAATGGTTGCTCATGACGGCATCTTCCGCGCCGGCTTCCAGGGCGATTTTACGTACCAGGGCGACTTCGTTATCGGTGTCATCTTTGAAGCGGTTGACGGCCACGACAACCGGGATGCCGAAGCGCCGCGCATTTTTGATGTGGACGACCATGTTGACGCAGCCTTTTTCCAGCAGTTCCAGGTTTTCTTCGGTGTAGGCCGGATCGAGGGGTTTACCGGCGATCACTTTGGGGCCGCCGCCGTGCATCTTGAGGGCGCGAATCGTGGCTACAAGGACGACGGCGTTGGGAACGAGGCCGCTGTAACGGCATTTGATGTTGAAGAATTTCTCCATGCCGATGTCGGCGCCAAAGCCGGACTCGGTGAGGACGTAACCATCGGGTCCGACGAGCTTGAGAGCGATCTGGTCGGCGACGATGGAGCTGTTGCCGTGGGCGATGTTGGCGAAGGGGCCGGCGTGAACCAGAGCCGGTGTGCCTTCCAACGTTTGCATCAGGTTGGGCATGATGGCGTCTTTCATGAGTACAGTTAACGCGCCGCCAGCACCCAAATCGTCGGCTGTGATGGCATCACCGGCTTTGCTCTGGGCGACGACCATGCTGCCCAGGCGTTCGCGCATGTCGGCCAGGCTGGTGGTCAGGGCTAGGATGGCCATAATTTCGCTGGCAACAGTGATGTCGTAACCGGTTTCGCGCTCGAATTTTTCTTTGCCGCCGCGCCCGATGGTGATGCCGCGCAGGTAACGGTCGTTGGTGTCCACGACGCGCCGCCAGGTGATGGTGTCAGGATCCATGTCCAGGCGAACAAATTTGCTGATTTCTTCGGTGGTGAGATCGTTGGGATCGGTTTTGTCGATGCCCAGTTTCTTGAGGCGCTTGAACATGACGGGGGAGAAGCTGCGGCTGCCATCTTTGCCGACGGGACAGAGGCCGTTGAAGAGCCGTTCGTCGGATTGGTAGGATTCGTGGTGCATCCGGGTGTCGATGGCGGCGGCGAGGAGATTGTTAGCGGCCGTTATCGCATGAATGTCGCCCGTCAAATGTAAATTAAAATCCTCCATGGGGATGATTTGGGAGTAGCCGCCGCCGGCCGCGCCGCCCTTGATACCAAAGGTTGGTCCCTGGGAAGGCTGGCGAATGCAGGTGATGACTTTTTGGCCCAAATGCGCGCCTAACGCCTGGCTAAGACCAACGGTGGTGGTTGTTTTTCCTTCTCCCAGGGGAGTGGGGGTGATGGCGGTCACGTCGATGTACTTGCCATTGGGCCGATCGGCTAAGCGGTCGCGTACGGATAAATGGACTTTGGCTTTGTAATTGCCATAAAGTTCTAACTCTTCGGGTAATAGCCCAACTTCTTCGGCGATTTGTGTGATTGGTTTGAGGGTGGCTTCCTGGGCGATATCAATGTCGCTGGGCACCGGAGTGCGCAGCTTGAGTGGGGTAGGGGTAAACATATGTTTATGCTCCTTTTGGAAAATGTTTGGGTTCTAAAAACAACTATGTCATGTGACTCCCACATGTTGGTAACGTGGTTTGCTTGATTGGATAACAGTATCATACCTGAGTTCTATAGGGAACCCAAGAACAAATGTCATTCAGCTAACGTGATAGTTGTCATGGTTGGTGAAAATAGTTTGGTTTTGCTGGCGAGATTTAATCGGTGAGCGGTCAGTGGGGGGAGAAACGTGATATGATGATACAGCATAAGTGTTAACTTAAGCGTAGACCTCGCAGGTTTTGATGCAAAGCTCCAGAGGAACGCTGATCGTTTTGGAAACCTGCGATGTCTTAAGTTAACAGTAATGAGTCCACCGAAAAAAGTTCAACTTTTGGTCATTAACTGAGAATTTCTGTCGAGACGAAAAGTTGAACTTTTGATCTTGAAAGGCTTTTTTCGGAAGAGTCAGTAATAGATGGTACAGATATACCAATTGTTTTGAGTTGTTTTTCTACCCGGTAATTGAGTACACTGTTTGGGGTAATTGGTTAGCATGGGCCATTAGCAAAAGAAATGGAAACGAAAATTCCCTCCAAACAATATGATCTGCGGAATTTGCGGCGAGCCAGATGGTTGGTATTTGCGGCAGCATCGGTGTTGGTTATATTGGCGCAAGCTTATAATTATTGGGGATTGAAGCTCTCTCTTTTTAATGTTCTTATAAATTTGTTTATTGGTCTCCTGATCGCTTTTCTGATGACGGAGCTGGGATTTCGTTATTTTTTCCGGCTGCAAGAAGAGTTGGGCGGGGCGATTGCAAGTTTGGAGGCAGCTGAGACGCAGTTGCACTGGCAGAGTGCAGCGTTGTCGTCGGCGGCGAATGCGATTGTGATTACGGATAGGAACGGCCGTATCACCTGGATCAACCCCGCTTTTACCCAGTTAACCGGCTATTTGCCGGATGAAGTGATTGGACAGACCCCCGGTATTTTGAAATCCGACCGCTATGATGACCTGTTTTACATGCAGATGTGGCAAACGATCCTGGACGGCAAAGTTTGGCACGGCGAGTTGGTAAATCGGCGCAAAGACGGCAGTTTTTATATAGAGGAGCAAACCATCACGCCAGTTTTAGATGACCAGGGTCGAATAAGCCAGTTTATCGCCATAAAGCAAGATGTGACCCGGCGTAAAACGATGCAAGAGTCGGATCGAGAGCAGCGTGTCCTGGCCGAAGCGCTGCGGGAGGCCGGGCTGGCGCTTGGTGCAACACTCGATCTGGATGAAGTGATGGACATTTTGCTCGAGCAGATTGGCCGGGTGGTGCCGTATGATACGGTGAGTTTGATGCGGGTGGGGAACGGCCGTGCTGTTGTTGTCCGGGCGCGGGGGAACGCCCCATTCCCGAAACGTTTTTTAGAGCCAGAAAATGCAGTTTTTGTCATTGAAGAGACGCCTAATCTGCTTGAGCTTGTGCAGTCACAGCAGGTAGTTATCGTTCCTGATACGGAAAAATATCCGGGCTGGCTAAAAATTGAAGTGGGTGGCCATATTCGTAGTTGGATTGGCGCGCCTATCATCATCGAAGGTGAAATTTTTGCCCTACTTTCATTGGACAAGCAGGAACCGGGGTTTTACCTGCCCCAACATGCGCGCATCCTCTCTGCATTTGCGGTGCAGGCTTCATTGGTGCTGCACAATGCCCACCTTTTTGCCGAGAAAGAGGAAAATCTGCGCCGTGAGCAGCAGATTAACCGGGTCGTACAGGCGACGAACGCAACCCTGGATTTACCTCACGTTTTGAAGCAGGTTGTTGAACTAGCTGCTAATTTAGTAGAAGCTAATGGGGCAGCTATGGCGCTCATCGCGGCTGATGACCAGACGATCACGTACCCTTATTTGTTTAACATGCCGGAGGATTTTGGCTGGCAGCCGTCGGCTCGAGGGCACGGCCTGGCCTGGCAGATTGTAGAAACACGGCAAACGATTTCGCTGGCTTCTTATTCAGATCATCCCAACGCATTGACAGAATGGATGGCGGCCGGTGTTCATGGTTTCCTGGGAGTACCTATTGTAGTTGGTGACATTTGTCTGGGCGCATTGGGCCTCTTTCATTTCTCCCAAGAGAAGACGTTTTCAGAACGAGAACAGGGATTGGCCGAGTTGGTTGGCCGGCAGGTAGGGGTGGCGATTCAAAATGCGCGCCTGTTTGAGGAGACTCGGCGGCGGGCAAGAGAATTGGATTTGTTGAACCGGGTTGTTGCGGCAACGGCCGTTTCTGAAAATGAAGTCGATATGCTGCAAATTGGCTGTACTGAACTGGCGCGATATTTTGCTGTGCCTCAGGCCGTTTGTGCCATGCTCGACGAGGCTCGCGAGAATGTTTGTATTATGGCTGAAAGCCTGGCCGACGAGCTGCCATCGCTTGAGAATTCGTGCATTCCGGTGAAAGGAAACCCTATTTTAAAGCGGTTTTTCGATACGGCCGTGCCCATCACCCTGCCCGATACCCATCAAATGCCCTTGCCGCCAGAAATGGCCGCAGTCCTGACCGATCGCGGAATGGTTTCCGTTTTAATGGTGCCCCTTCCTGTGCGTGACCAAATTGTAGGCGTCATCGGTGTCCATTCACAACAGCTACGCGAATTCAGTAAAAATGATATTAGTCTGGCAGTGACCGTAGGCGAAGAGATTGGGCAGTCGTTAGAAACGCTTCGATTAAACGACCAACTGCGGACTCATGCTGCCGAAATGGAAAGGCGCGTGGCTGAACGAACGCGGGAACTGGCCGAGGCCAATGAACAATTAAAACAATTAGATCGCCTGAAGTCCAAATTTGTCTCCGATGTTTCCCATGAGCTGCGAACGCCAATTACCAATCTGACCATGTATTTAGACTTGTTGGAACGAGGTCGCGCCGATAGACGAGAACATTATGTGTCTGTCTTGCAAAAAGAAACAGCGCGGATTCGTCAATTAGTGGAAGATATTTTAGATCTGTCGCGCCTGGAAGCGAGCCGGGAACGGGGCATTATGTTTATGCCGGTGGATTTGAACCAGATTGTGGCCCAGGTTGTCATGGCGCAAATGCCTCAGATTAATGCTGTTCGTCTTAAACTGGACTTTGTGCCTGAGGATGGACTTCCTTTGATACTTGGCGCCCAGCACCAATTGTCTCAGGTGGTTACGAATTTATTGACGAATGCTGTTAATTACACGCCTGAAGGCAGAATCGAAGTTAAGACTTACTATGAAAATGGCGAAGTCTGTTTGATGGTTGAAGACACGGGCATTGGGATTGATGACTTTGATATGCCGCATATATTTGAGCGATTTTACCGGGGACAGCAAGTTGCCCAATTGGGTGTTCCGGGAACGGGGTTAGGTCTAGGGATTGTCAAAGAGATTGTGGATTTACACGGTGGCCGGGTGGAAGCAACAAGCGAGTTGGGGAAAGGCTCCCTGTTTCTGGTTTGGCTGGCGGCTGTTGAGGATGGGGCGTAACGTCTTCAGCTTGTTTTCCTGAACGGCCGTTTCTCATCCCCATCTCACATTCACCAGCATTCCGGCCTCTCCTTTTGATTTTGTGATGATTTCCCTTAAAATGGGTCACATCCCACTAACTTGCAGCTATGTAACGAGGTGCCCACGTGACCGCATCTGTTGATTTGACTCCATTGCAAACAGTTTTAGAAAAGTATAACGGCCGTTCCCGCGAATCTCTACTTCCTCTCCTCCACGAAGCCCAGGCCGTGTACGGCTGGCTGCCCCGCGAAGTCCAGACCGCCATCGGCCAAACCCTGCGTGTCCCTCTGGCCGACATTCATGGCGTCATCGAGTTTTACACCATGCTCTACAACGAGCCAACGGCCAAACGCGTCATCCGTGTCTGCGATGACGTCGCCTGCCGTCTGGCCGGTTCCGCCGAATTCAGCGCGGCTTTGGAAGATAGGTTGGGTTTACAATCGGGCGAAACCAGTTCCGACGGCAGCGTGACTTATGAGCGCGTGCCATGTCTGGGCATGTGTGAGCATGGTCCCAACGCCCTCTTCGGTGACAAACCGGCCGGTAATCTGACCTCGACCGATGTTGATAATTTTCTGGCCGGATCGCACTCGGAGCCGCGCATCCAAAAATATGGCGGCCCGCTGCTCAAACTGGCCCGCGCCGGTAAAGTCATCCCCTGGAGCCTGGCCGATTACGAAAAACATGGCGGCTATACAGCGCTCCAAAAAGCGTTGGCCATGACGCCGGATGAAATCATCGCCATGCTGGAAGCCAGCGGCATTTTGGGACGCGGCGGGGCGATGTTTCCCACTGGACTGAAATGGAAGTACACGCGCGGTGCGCCCGGCGACCCCAGTCAAAAACATATCATCGCTAACGCCGACGAAAGCGAGCCGGGCACGTTTAAGGATCGCGGCCTGCTGGAAGAAGACCCGTTCAGCCTGGTGGAGGCGATGACGATTGCCGCTTATACAGTGGGGGCGGAAAATGGCTGGATTTTTGTGCGCGGTGAGTATCCACGGGCTTACCGGCGATTGGTAACGGCCATTTCCCTGGCCCGAAAAGCCGGCTATCTGGGTCGCAACATCATGGGCCGCCCCGGTTTCCATTTTGACATCGAAGTCCGGCTGGGCGCTGGCGCCTATATTTGCGGCGAAGAGACGGCCCTCTTTGAAGCCATTGAAGGCAAACGGGGCTTCCCCCGCATCAAGCCGCCTTTCCCCACTACCCACGGCCTGTTCCAACAGCCTACCGTCATCAACAACGTGGAAACGTTTGCTGCTGTTTTGGCCGTCATTTCCGTTGGGCTGGATGAATGGCTCAAATTGGGCACGAAAGAGTCACCGGGCACGAAGTGGTTTTGTCTCAGCGGTCATGTCGCCCGGCCCGGTGTCTACGAAGTGCCTTTTGGCCTGACTACCCGCGAATTAATCGAGATGGCTGGCGGCGTACCCGGCGGCAAAGCAATCAAAGCCGTGTTGATGGGTGGCGCGGCCGGTGCGTTCATCGGCCTGGACAAGTTGGATATTCCCCTGACCTATGAAGATTCCCGTGCCAACGGCATTCCTTTGGGTTCGGGCGTCGTAATGGTCTTCGACGAAACGGCTGATCTCCGGCAAGCGCTTTATCAACTCAGTTATTTT
>JBNKZT010000270.1:0-8480 GCA_050301775.1 Promineifilaceae bacterium (SeqCode) | reverse complement strand
ACCGGATAGTGGGGAGATTTACCTGAACGGTGAACTGGTGCGTTTCGGCGGTCCGCGTGAGGCGCAGCAGCGTGGTATTGGGGCAATTTACCAGGAGCCGAGTCTTTTTCCCGATTTAGACATTGCGGAAAATATTTTGGCCGGCCGGCAGCCGATGCGTAACGGCCGTATCGACTGGCGAGCCATGTACCGCGAAGCACGCGAACTGCTGGAACAGTTGGGGGTCAAGCTGGAACCGCGCACCAAAGCCCGCAATCTCAGCGTCGCCCAGCAGCAGACCGTCGAAATTGCCCGCGCCCTCTCCCTCAACGCCAAACTGCTCATCATGGATGAGCCGACTTCTTCCCTCACTCTGACCGAAGTTGAAGAACTGTTTCGCATCATTCGCCAACTGCGGGAGGCGGGCACAGCCATCATCTTTATTTCCCATCGCCTGGAAGAGCTTTTTGCCGTGGCTGACCGGGTCACTATTTTGCGGGACGGCCGTTACGTTAGTACACAAGAAATATCCGGCGTACAAACCGAAGATTTAATCCAGATGATGGTCGGGCGGCAGGTTGACGAACTGTTTCCCAAACAGGATGCTGCCATTGGCGATACGCTGCTGGAGGTAACAGACCTCACAGTTAGCGGGAAATTCGAAAATGTTAGCTTTTCCTTGCGTTCGGGGGAGATTCTCGGATTAGCCGGCTTAATTGGGGCCGGGCGGACAGACGTGGCGCGGTCACTTTTTGGCATTCAACCGGCTCAGTCGGGAACGATTAAAGTCAATGGTCAGGCAGTGACCATCCGCAGTCCGCGGCAGGCAATGGATTTGGGACTGGGCTTTGTGCCGGAAGATCGGCAGCATCACGGCCTGGTACTGCTCATGAGCATCGCCGACAACATCACGCTGCCCATTTTGTCGCGTTACGCGACGGCAGGCTGGCTGCGAGCGCGGGATGCCCGACAGGATGCAGCGACAGCAGCCCAAAAATTAGAGGTCAAAAGTGCCGGCATGGCTCAAAAAGCCAAAGAGCTGTCCGGCGGCAATCAGCAGAAGGTGGTTTTGGTCAAATGGCTGGAAACCGGCCCGCGCATTCTCATCCTGGATGAGCCGACGCGCGGGATTGATGTGGGCACGAAAGCGGCCGTGCATCAGTTGATGAGCGATTTAGCCAATCAAGGCGTGGCGATATTGATGATTTCGTCGGAACTGCCGGAAATCTTGGGAATGAGCGACCGTATTCTGGTGATGCGCGAAGGCCATATCACCGGCGAGTTCACCCGCGCCGAGGCAACTCAAGAAAAGCTGATGGCAGCGGCGACGGCATCGGTAACGGCAACGGCCGTAGCCACTGCTTCCGCATAGGAGAGGAGAATTGACTGCAAACACAACCGCTGCCGGCGAACGAAAATCGAGCAGCCTTTTCCTGACATTGGTCCGGTTTCGTGAACTGAGCATCATCATCTTTATTTTGCTGCTGATCGTGATCGTGGCCATCGATACGCCAACTTTTCTGACGGTCGAAAACTTTCGCAATATCCTGCTCAACATCTCCATTCTGGTTATCGTGGCGCTGGGACAGATGATGGTCATCATTACGCGGGGCATTGACCTGTCAGTTAGCGCCACGATTGGCCTGGTGGCGATGATGGTCTCCTTTACCGTGGTCGCTTTTCCAGGCATATCGCCGGTGGCCGCTTTATTACTGGGAATGTCACTGGGCGCAATTCTGGGCAGTTTTAACGGCGTCATCATCACCGCCGGTAAGGTACCGCCGATTATCGCCACGCTGGGCACGTTGAGTATTTATCGCGGCATGGTTTTCCTGTACAGCGGCGGCACCTGGATCAATTCTTTTGAAATGCCCGCCGGCTATCGCTCGTTGGCCAAAGCCGCGCCGTTAGGGATACCCAACATTATTCTTTTTGCCATTGCCGTCGCCGTCATCATCACCATCTTTCTCAACTACACCCGCCCCGGTCGCGATATTTATGCCGTCGGCAGCAATCCCGATGCGGCCAACGTGGCCGGGATTCCGGTGCAGCGCACACTCTTTACGGTTTACGTCATTTCCGGCATGTTGGCCGGGCTGGCGGCCGTTCTTTGGGCGTCCCGTTTTGAATCGGCGCAGACGAACACGGCACTGGGGTTTGAACTGCAAACGGTGGCCGCAGCGGTCGTCGGTGGCGTGAATATTTTTGGCGGCAGCGGCACCGTGATTGGCGTCATTTTGGGTGCGTTCCTGTTGGGCACGATTGATTACTCCCTCATTTTGATGCAAATATCCCCCTTCTGGCAGTTGGCGGCTCAAGGCTTGCTGATTCTCGTCGCCGTTATCGTGGACTCGGCCATCCGGCGGCGCTTGCAGCGGTTGGGCGGCACAGGAGACTTTTAATGGGTGCAGTGACTAAAAAGAGTGATGGGGAAACGGCCGTTTCCCCCAAACGCCTATCGCTAAACGCCTTTCTCCGCTGGGAATGGCTGCTGGTGGCCCTGATCATTGTCGTCATCCTCGTCAATTCGCAGCTTTCACCCTACTTCTTGAACACTCGCAACATGATGCGGGCCACCTCCGACTTCATGGAAATGGGTCTGATGATGCTGCCCATGGCCTTTATCATCATTACCGGCAACATCGACCTCTCCGTCGCATCCAGCATGGGCATGTGCGCTTCGCTGCTTGGTTACTTGCATATTCAGGGCGTGAATATCTGGGTTGCCGCCGCCGCGGCCATAATTTTAGGTGTGCTGGGTGGCGCACTAAACGGATTTCTGGTAGCGCGAGTAAAATTACCGGCTCTGGTTGTGACCCTCGGTACTTACGCTTTCTTCCGTGGCATCGCTTACGGGCTGCTGGGTGATCAGGCGGCAACCGGTTATCCCGAAGCCTTTACGTTTTTAGGACAGGGGACATTGGGCGAAATACGATTCCCCTTTTCGGCCGTACTCTTTATCTTTTTTGCCGTCATCTTTGGCCTGGTGCTGCACAAAACCATTTTCGGCCGTTATTTGTACGCCATCGGTAACAGCGAAGAGGCCGCCCGTTATGCCGGCGTATCAGTGGCCCGCATCAAAATGACCATCTTCATACTCTCCGGGTTCATGTCGGCCCTGGCAGGCATTGTCATTGCCGCCCGCTTTGGCAGCACGCGTCCGGATGTCGGTACCGGTCTGGAACTGTCGGTTATCACGGCCACCGTTTTGGGTGGTATCAATATTTTTGGTGGCAGCGGCACGATGATCGGCGCGATTCTGGCCTTGATTTTGATTGGACTGATGCGTTTTGGTATGGGATTGGTCAACGTCCAGGGACAGGTGCAAAGTATTGCCATTGGCCTTTTGTTAATTTTTTCTATCCTACTGCCCAATATCGCTCAACAATTATCGCGCCGGGGTATCCAAATACAGCGCAGCGCCATCCTCTCAACGGTGACAATGCTGCTGATCGTGGGCTTTTTTATCTGGTTTTTCTTTTGGTCACGTATTCCAATTTTGCATCAGTAAAGGTGCCGCGACAGATCACATATAAGGAGGTGATTGTATTTGTAGATAATGTAAGGCGATACCACAGAGATTACACAGAGCAATACCCTTCGCTGGATTATGTTTGTGTTTACTCAGTTTAATTATTTTGAACTTCTCCACCATATGGAGAACAAGAGGAGATTAATGTAATGAAGAAAAGTTTACTTTCCATGTTTATGCTTTTGGCGCTGTTATTAGTGTTAGCTGCCTGTGGTGGTGCTGCTGAACCGACTGCCGTACCAGAGCCTGCCGATGTACCGGCAGCGGAAGAACCTGCGGCAGAAGAACCGGCAGCGGCCGACGGCAATTATGTCCTTGTCCCGAAGAACCTGGGCAACCCCTATTTTGATACGGCGAACGTTGGTGCTCAGGAAGCCGCGTCAGAACTAGGCGTTACCGTAACCTATCAAGGCTCCTCAGTGGCTGATGCAACTGAGCAAATCCAGCTACTCAACTCGTTGATCGCCCAGAATGTAAGCGGTTTGGCTATTTCCGCCAATGATTCCGATGCGCTGGTACCCACCGGCAAGGAAGCGATGGATGCCGGTATCCCTGTTGTTACCTGGGATTCGGCGATTGCTCCCGGCGGCCGCACCGTACACATCAATCAGGCTGAATCGCAGGGTATTGGTGCAGTGCAAATCCAGATGGCTTCCGACCTGGCCGGCGGAGAAGGGCAAATTGCTATCCTCAGCGCCACGTCAACAGCACCCAATCAGAATGAATGGATTGGCTTCATGGAAGAAGAACTGAAGAAGCCGGAATATGCCGGTCTGGAATTGGTGGCGACCGTTTACGGTGACGATGAAGACGAAAAGAGCTACAACGAAGCCATGGGTTTGATGCAAACCTATCCTGACCTGAAGGTCATCATCTCCCCGACAACGGTTGGTATTGCGGCTTCGGCCCGTGCTGTGCAGGATGCGGACAAGGTGGGCCAGGTGCTTGTCACCGGCCTGGGTACGCCGAACCAGATGCGCGAGTACGTGAAGAGCGGCGCTGCCCCGGCATTTGCCTTGTGGAATCCCGGCGATCTGGGTTATCTGGCTATTTACACACTGAATGCCATTACCACTGGCCAGATTGAAGGGAAACCCGGCGATACGTTTGAAGCCGGCAAGCTTGGTTCATATACCATTGCTGACGACGGAACGATTCTTCTTGGGCTGCCTACGGTCTTCGATGCCGATAACATTGACGATTTTGACTTCTAACCTGTAAAAGACAGTGACACGACCTGTGAGGTTGCATCAACCTCACAGGTCTACGAACCACTAATAAAGTAGGGCGATTTGCAAAACCGCCCTACCCGATTTACAAAATCGGGCTACAAATAGTACCAATTGGAGTCAAGTATGAAGCGGGTTGGATTTTCGTTCAAAGTAAGAGCGGATAAGTTGGATGAGTACAAAGTACATCATCAACATGTCTGGCCGGACATGTTGGCGGCGCTGCGCGAAACGGGCTGGCATAATTATTCCCTCTTTGTGCGTGATGATGGCCTGATTTTTGGTTACTTTGAAACGCCGCACAGTTTAGAACAGGCGCAATCACTCATGGCGGTTAGGGAAGTGAATACGCGCTGGCAGGAATTCATGGCACCGTACATGGAGGCTAATGTTCGGCCGGATGAAATGTTCCAACAGTGGGAAGAAGTATTTCATTTGGACTAAATTCTTCATTCAAGAATGCGCATCACTTTGGTGGCGCTTATTCTTCAACGAAGAAACGTCACCCCCAAGTTGGAGAAAAAGGAGACAGGATCATGGGGTATCAAGGACCAAAAGATGCTGACACTCAGAGCGCCTATACATTAGCTAAAGAGCGTTATGCCGGGTTGAATGTAGACACGGAAAAAGCGTTAACTGAACTGGAGAAAATCGCGATCAGCCTGCACTGCTGGCAGGGTGATGACGTGGGTGGTTTTGAAGACCCGGATCGGGGGTTGGGTGGCGGCATCATGGCAACCGGCAATTATCCCGGCAAAGCGCGGAATGCGAATGAACTACGTCAAGACCTGGATAAAGCGTACAGCCTCATACCCGGCACTCATCGCCTTAATCTACATGCCATGTATCATGAAGCCGGAAAAGCTGTGCCGCGCAACGAAATCCAGCCGGAACATTTCGTCAATTGGGCTGCCTGGGCCAAAGAAAATAATCACGGTGTCGATTTTAACCCATCTTGCTTTTCGCACCCGTTGGCTGATGATGGGTTTACGCTGGCCAGCGCCGATGACGGCATCCGCAACTTTTGGATTGAACATTGTATTGCCAGCCGTGAGGTTGGGGCTTATTTTGGCAGGGAGTTGGGAGACACGGCCGTTACCAACATCTGGATTCCCGACGGCTACAAAGACACGCCGGTGGATCGCGCCGCCCCACGCCAACGCCTCAAAGAGTCACTCGATGCTGTTCTTGCCAAACCGATAGACCCGGCACACAATCTGGACGCAGTGGAATGCAAGCTGTTTGGCATTGGTTCGGAAAGCTACGTGGTTGGTTCGCATGAATTTTACATGGGCTACGCCATCCAAAATCAAACACTGCTTTGTCTGGATGCCGGCCATTTCCACCCCACCGAAGTGATTTCAGACAAAATTTCGTCAACCCTGCTGTATGTGCCGGAACTGCTGCTGCACGTGAGCCGGGGCGTGCGCTGGGACAGCGATCATGTGGTGACGCTGACGGATGAACTGCAAGCAATTATGCAAGAAATTGTGCGCGGCGATGTGCTGGATCGCGTTCACATTGGTCTTGACTTTTTTGATGCCAGCATCAACCGCATTGCCGCCTGGACAATTGGCACTCGCAACGCGCTGCGGGCACTGCTGATGGCCCTGCTGGAGCCAATCGAGCAGATGCGCGAACTGGAAGTAGCTGGCGATTACACCGCCCGGCTGGCGCTGTTGGAAGAATTAAAGGGGATGCCCTTTGGCGCGGTGTGGGATTATTATTGTCTTCAACAGAATGTACCGGTAGGCATGGGCTTTATGGATGAAATTCGCGCCTACGAGAAGCAGGTGCTGGCGCAGCGAGGCGCATCAGGTTTTGTGGCTTATTGACCATCGGCGACCAAAATCTCGACGCCTTCTTCTCGAAAAGCTCTGAGCAGGTGCGGCGGTGCGCTGTTATCGGTGACAATGCGAGAAACGGCCGTTATCGGAGCAATCGTCGCCAACGAGTGCCGGCCAAACTTACTGCCATCGACGACGGCGATGACTTCCTGACAGCGGGGGATAACGGTTTGTTTGATTTCGACTTCGATCAATGGTGAATCCATTAAGCCGCCATCCAAGGAGATACCCCAGGCGCCCAAAAAAGCTTTGTGAAAATGGAAGCGGCCTAAGACATCGTTGGCCACTAAACCGGCGATTGAACCGGTCGAATTGCGCACGCGGCCACCGGTCAAAACCACTTCAAGATGGGTACTGCCCAACATTTCTAGAGCCGTCCAGATGCCGGTTGTAATAACGGTGACGTTGTGCAGATCGGTACGCTGTTTGAGGGCCTGCCCGACGGCCAGCGCCGTGGTGCTAGCATCTAACAAAATGGATTCGCCGGGCTGCACGAGAGAGGCGGCCAACTTACCAATCCACTGTTTTTCGGCGGCGTTGACGCGCTGCTGCGTGGTGATGGAATATTCCTGGCGGGTGCGCTCGTCACCTAATCGCGCGCCGCCGTGGGTGCGCACGACTTTGCCTTTTTCGGCCAACTGGTTTAAGTCGCTGCGAATTGTGACTGGCGAAACAGAAAATCGTTCGCTCAGTTCGGACACGGTGACACTTTGCTGCTGCAGCATGAGCTGAATGATTTGCTCGTGCCTTTCTTCCATTACCATCCGTTACCCCTTGATTTTTACTCTATTGTTGGTACCCGCCATTATTATAAAGCAATTTCATTGAACTTTCAATAATTTTCGTTTGACTTTCGTTTGATTGTGATTTATTATATTGGTAGTTAGTTTATCGACTTAAAGCAAGAAGGTTGAGTATGAGGCATAAAACTGTCCTCTCAGTTGATTTAGGAGCCGAATCGGGACGCGTGATGGCAGTTACGTTTAACGGCCGTTCCTTCACCCAGGCAGAACTCCACCGATTTCCCAACACAACCGTGACTGTCAACGGCACCGTGCATTGGGATTTTTTGCGCCTGTGGCGCGACATTCAGACGGGTATTGAAAAAGGGAAGGGGTTAAACCCCGCCGGTATCGGTGTTGATACCTGGGGTGTAGATTTTGGTCTGCTGGACAAACAGGGAAATTTGATTGGAAATCTCGTTCATTATCGAGACAGCCGCACCGATGACGTGATGGATCGGGTTTTTGACATCGTGCCTCGCGCCGAAATCTTTGCCCAAACCGGTATCCAGTTCATGCAGATCAATACGCTGTATCAACTCATGAGCCTCGTTGAGAACCATTCTCCCCAGCTTGACATCGCCGACACGCTGCTGATGGCCCCGGATTTGCTCAACTACTGGCTAACCGGGCGAAAAGTGAGCGAGTTAAGCATTGCGTCTACCTCACAAATGTTTAACCCACAAACGGGCGGCTGGGCAACGGACCTGTTAAACAGGCTGAACATTCCCACCAATATTCTGCCCGAAATTGTGCCTTCGGGGACACGGCTGGGTGAATACGAGGGGATTCCGGTCATTGCGCCTGCCTGTCATGATACGGGCAGTGCGGTAGCGGCCGTTCCCACAAATTCACCCCATTTCGCCTATCTCAGCAGCGGCACATGGAGTTTGTTTGGGTTAGAACTGCCACATCCGGTCATGTCGGATGCCGCTTTGTCGGCGAATGTCACAAATGAAGGGGGCGTGTACGGCACCGTGCGTTTGCTGAAGAATTTGATGGGCATGTGGCTGCTGCAGCAAAGTCGTGTGACGTGGGCAGCACAGAATGAATCGTTTTCTTATGCTGAACTGGTTGAAATGGCCCAAAAAGCGCAGCCATTCCACTCATT
>JBNKZT010000269.1:0-8498 GCA_050301775.1 Promineifilaceae bacterium (SeqCode) | reverse complement strand
TCGGCCATAAACGGCACGCCGCCCTTGAGCACACCCACCAACAATGGATTACAGTCTGCATAATCTTGCGAAATTTCTTCACCCAACTCACGTACCCGCATTTCAATAGCTTCAGTTGAGAGCAAGATGTCGCTTACATCTTTATGCAGTTTTTCATATTTTTCGGGGGGATGATAGTGATTCATGAGCCATTCGATTGTGCTTCAGTGCCCAACAGGTTGTTGGCCTGCTCATCAATCCCATATTTGATCATCATATCACGTAAATCGCTGCGCTTAAACAGCTTCACATTAATGTGGGGATACAGTTCTTTCATGCGCCGAATTTTACGATTTTTTTTGGTGATTAATTTGGGGCGCATCGTTGTCAACTCAACATATAGTTCTTGTTGGGGCAGGTAAAAATCAGGCGAAAAAGCTTCAATCACATTGCCATCATCGTCTGTCGTTAAGGCAAATGTATGCGGCTCGTATTCCCATTCAATCCCATAATAATCAAGTATGTGGGCAAATTCTTCTTCGATGTGATGAACAAAAGTTGGGGAATTGGATTTCGTTTTATTCAATGCTACCCTCCATTGGTAATCAACCAGGTTGAATATGGTAAGGCTGTCTATTTACTTACCATAATTATAGGGGGTTAGCAGTTAAGGTACAATATGCGGATTGTAATATGACTTAACGGCTAAATTAGAAGGGGAAACGGCCGTCAATAAACATGCTGGCTGAAACAAGAAATATCTGCTCCGGCGTAGTATGATATGATCCGCCTATTGACCTCTTTTGCCCAGAAACAGGAACACAACACCGGTCAGCGCCAGCAGACCGGTGACGATGAGGATGAGTGGCAGCAGGCTGTCCAGGTTGATGGCGCTGTTTGTAATGGTGGCGGTGGGTGGGGGCACGGCCGTTTCGTCATTGCTCAGTGCAGGCGTTTTCGGCACTGTGATGGTTGGTTTGGCTGCGGCCGTTTCATTTTGGTTGCGGTTGTTGTTGATGACCGACAGGAGGAAAAGGCAAAGGCAAATGCCAACCAAGACGCCTACAACTGTTACCAGCCGCCGCCATTTTTTGGGAGGTTTGACAGGGGGGGCGGGAACGGCCGTTGCTTCACTAACCGGCGCATCTGACAAATCAACCAGTGGCGGCGGGGTGTTGGTTTCCTCTTTGACCTGTGTCATGCCCAACGGTGTGTAATCGGGCAAAACGGTGGCGCCGGCCGGCGCAATATTTGTCGGTGACTCCAACAGTGCCCCGCGAAAATCGGCCGCCAGTTCACCGGCAGTCTGGTAGCGATCGGCGGGCGCTTTGCTTAACGCTTTGAGTAGTACCGTTTCCAGTTCCGGGCCAACTTTGGCGTTGAGTTCGCTGGGCAGCGGCGGCGGGTCGAAGATTTGGGCGTGAATGATGGCGTAGGAGGTGTCTGATTGGAAGGGTACGCGCCCGGTAATTAGTTCGTACAGGACAATGCCGAAGGAGTAGACATCGGTACGGCCGTCAATTTCCTGTTCCCCTTTGGCCTGTTCCGGCGAGATGTACTGCGGCGTGCCCATGATCATGTCTTGCGACAGCGTCGATTCGCCCGCCTGGGTAATTCGCGCCAGTCCAAAATCGGTAATGTAAACGCCGCTGCCTTTGGTGAGCAGAATGTTGGATGGTTTGATGTCGCGGTGCAGGACTCCTTGTTGGTGGGCGTAATCGAGGGCGTCGGCAACGGCCGTGGCAATGCGCACCACTTCGCTTTTAGGCAGAGTCCCCTGGCTCATCCGGTCTTTGAGCGTTTCTCCCTCGATGTAACGCATGACCAGGTAAGGATACCCGTCATGCTCGGCAAAATCGTAAACGGGGACGATGTGGGTATGTTCTAACCGGGCAACGACTTTTGCTTCCCGCGAAAAGCGGCGTAGAAATGATTCGTCATCTTTGAAAGTGGCGTGCAGCACTTTGATGGCTACATGGCGATCCAGAGCGGCATGGTAAGCTTTATAGACCGTAGCCATACCCCCTTTCCCCAATTTCTCGACGATTTCATAAGCGCCGACTGTTGTCCCAACTTCAAAGCTCATACCGTTTCTCGTTAGCAAGGTGACAGGCACTTCAAAAGTGGGTGTCACCTAATTGATAATCGGCCTAATTATAGGGTAGGCAAGGATATGGAGCAATGAGAATTGACCTTCGACCTGACAGGTTTTTGAAAACCTGTCAGGTCTACACGTCTACAGGTCTACCACGTCGCACGTAAAACGCGCAGCCAATTTTCGTTGGCGATTTTGGCGATTTCTTCTTCGTTAAACCCATGTTCGCGGAAAGCGGTTAGCAGGTGGGGTAGACTGGCCGCATCCTTGAGGTCTTCCGGCATTTGGGCGCCATCAAAATCGGAGCCGAGGGCCACATGATCAACGCCAATGCGGTCGGCGATGTAGGCGGCGTGGCGCACAATTTCGGTGAGGGAGGTTTCGGCGGTGGGATGGCCGTCTGCCCGCAAAAAGCCCTTGTAGAAATTGACGCCCACCACCCCGTTTGTCTCTTTAATCGCATCCAACTGGGAATCGAGCAAATTGCGCGGCGAGGCGCAGCAGGCATGGGCACCGGAGTGGGTGCAAACCAGCGGCGCATCGCTGATTTTGGCCGCATCCCAAAATCCTTTCTCATTGAGGTGGGATAAATCCACCAGAATACCCAGCTCATTGCATGCTTTGATAAGCCGTTTACCCGCTTTGGGCAACCCATCGCCGATGTCGGGCGCGGCGGGGAAGTCGAAAGGCACGCCGCTGCCATATTTGCAGGGTCGGCTCCACACCGGCCCCAGTGAACGCAGCCCGGCCTGATAGAAAACATGCAGGGCGTCGAACTGTTTGTCTATCGCTTCCGCGCCTTCGATGTGGATGATGATGGCGAAGATGCCATTTTGCAGGCAGTGTTCCAATTGGTCGGCGGTGCGGATGATTTGGATACGGCCGTTCCCCTCTTCCTCCCAGGCGAATAGCTGCGCTATCATGGCCAGGGTGACTTTTTGGGCATACGGCCGTTTCACCTTGGGTGGCAGCGGCGTTTTGTAGGTTAAACGGCCGTGTTCATCCTCGCTTTGCTCACTGGCAAAACCGGCATTTTTGTCTTTCGGCTTGTTAGGCGCAAAAATGGCAAAAAAGCCGCCGCCCAAACCGCCCGCCAAAGCGCGGGGTAAATCAACATGGCCCACATCGCTGTACTCAAAAAAAGAGCGCGGCGATTTTGTCTTTGTCCGTTCCTGAAAAAACTTCAATACCGTGTCGTTGTGTCCATCAAAAATAGGCGGATTCATGTTCTTTCCTTAGCTTGGAGATGGGTGTCATTCATCAATCATCATTTCTATCTGTCCACTGCTCCCGTTTAGACGGATGCGCTGACCGGTTTTCAATCGAGTCGTGGCCTGGTGGACGCCGACGACAGCCGGGATGCCGTATTCGCGGGCGACGACGGAGCCGTGGGTCATCAGGCCGCCCACTTCGGTGATAAGGCCACCGGCGGCCAGAAAGAGGGGTGTCCAGGCGGGATCGGTGCCGGGGCAAACCAGAATTTCGCCGGGGGCCAGTTGTGTTTCATGGGGATTGAGAACGATGCGCACAACACCTTCGACGCTGCCGGGGGAGACGGGCGTACCGGAAAGGTCACCATTTTTGTTGGTTGTAACGGCCGTGGCCTCGTAAAAAGCATGACCATCACTCAACAGCAAGCGGGGAATTTGCCGCCGCTGCTTTTCGCGGTCATAGGCGGCGCGCCGTTCCGCTGCCAGGGCTATCCAATCACGTTTGTCGCCGGCGGCCAGTGCTTTCAGTTCGTCAAGATGTAGGTAGAAAAGGTCGTCGGGTTGGGATAGCAAGCCGTCGGCGGTTAGCTGTTGGCTGCTCAAGAGCAGTTTTGCCCGAGCCATGCCCAGCATCTGCATCATGGCGAATTTGGGCGATTCGCGCAGTCCGGCGACGGCCCGGACACGGCGGGCGGCGATGGGAACCAATCGCGCTTTGAATCGGCTGCCGTTTTGCCGCACGGCCGCTGCCAGCGGCGCAATCGCCGCTTCCGCTTCGGCCGCGCCACGAGCAAAGACGGCGTCGGGGGCCTTGTTGGGGTCGATGATGTGCAGATAGCTTTGCAGGGTTTGCATGATATGAACGGGATTTTCCCGCCAGCGGGGTCGGCCAAAATCGATTTCAGCCAGACCGCGCATCCCGTATTGGTTCAGGAAATAGGCAACGGCCGTTTGCGCTGCATCGGGCAGTTGATTGTTCTGGTATTCCTGGGCGAGTGTGTGGGGATCGGAATTGGTGAAGTGGGTAACGGCCGTTTCATCATGCCGAATCGCCTGAGCCGCCGCCCAAAGCGCCAAATCCATCTCCGTTGTCACATTATGCGGCAGACCGCGCGTAATCGTTAGCGGTTCTGGCCCGCCTTTTGCAGGCAAATGGAGGAGCAGATTAAGCGATGCCATTCCGGTGGCAAAAACGGGCAGGAATCGGAAAAGCATAAAGGCAAAGCCCGTGTCCATCACCTCTTCAAAAAGGGCCAGCCGCTCACCGAGCGTCTCGGCCTGCTCATAACGAGCGGCCGTGTCGGCCAGAAGGCCGTCAAATTGGCGCTGGAGTTGTTCGCGGCGTTGATCGGGGTGACGCATGGTTCGGATCATGCCCAAAATGACCGGCCCAAAGGTACGGAAAAGGTAGCGAAATGTTCTTGGCTTGAACCAGCCGCGTTGGGGCAGTATACGCGGATCGTTCCAGAGCGTTTCAATTGCACTCATCGCGCCGGGAATAATCATCGAAAAACCGCCGCGCATTAATTTACGTCCCACTGGATGCCTGATGAGGGCGGTGATGTTGACCCAAAGACGTCCCGCTGCGGTCCAAAGTATAGGCTGCGTGGTGATATTGAATTGGTGACCGAACGATTTTGCCAGTCCAGCAAACGCGCCTTTGAGGGCGTCCTGGCCCAACGGCGTCATCGGATCCAACATGCCTTGTACGGCGCCAAAGGAGAACATCACTTGCAGCTCGCCGGTACGTTCCGCCATCTGCAAGGCGGCTGGGGGAATGGGGAAAAGGGAGGTGATAGGGCGCGATTGGAGGAGGTATAGTTTGCCACCCGCCCAGGCCCATTCGATGTCTTGGGGGGATTGGAAGCGTACGGCCGTTTCCCGCCCTAACTTTACCAATTCTCCAATTACTTCATCAGGGATGGCTTGCTGGTTGGCCGCCACGATTTGTTCCGCTGCCACGCCGCCATCGACTTTTCCACGAATGATTGTTGCCTTTGCCCCCAATGTTTTTTGCAAGATCGTTCCATCGTCGGCAATGATGTATTGATCCGGCTCAACCAACCCGGAGACCAACGCTTCGCCCAATCCCAGCGTGGCGTCAATAACCATTTCCGTTCGCTTGCCATTCAACGGGTTGGCCGTAAACAAAACGCCAGATGCCTCGCTGGAAATCATTTCCTGTACAACAACGGCCAGGGCTACATCATCATGGGCGATGCCATTCCGTGCCCGATAACCGATAGCCCGTGCCGTCCACAAGCTGCTCCAGCAATCAACAACCGCTTTGAGCAGCGCCGCCTCGCCGATGATGTTGAGGAAGGTGTCCTGCTGCCCGGCAAAGGACATATCGGGTAAATCTTCGGCCGTGGCTGACGAACGCACGGCAACAGGGGGATTGTTGATTGACGATTGTTGATTGACGACTGACACGTTTTGATATGCGGCGGTGGTTTGGGTCAACTCTGGTGTCATTTCCCCTGCGCTGAATTGGGCGCGGATGGCTGATGATGCTTCGTTTAATGCGATGGGATCGTTGGGATCGATTTGTTCGATGGTTTTTTGGATGAACGATTCCAGGTTGTTGCCAAATACGAAATCCAGGTAGGCCTGGGTGGTGATCAGAAAGCCACCAGGGACAGGCAATCCGGCGCGGGAAAGAATGGCCAGGTTCATCCCTTTGCCGCCGGTGTTGGCCAGATTTGCTTGTGGGGAATTGAGGGGGAGTATGAATTGGTTCATGGATGAAGTGTATCTGAACAGAGGGGAATGAAAAGTGGGCGCTAATTTGCGCCCACTTTTCATTTTTGATTGGTTTGCGTTAATTGGCGCAGGCTGGGGGGCTGATGAAAAGAATGGTTTCGGTTGCTTGTCCGTCTCCTGACTCAACTCGACCGGTGCCATTTGTGCTGCCGTTTGCATGGCTAATTTCAAAGGTGGCACTGTCTGAGATTGGGCCGGCTATTTTTTGCCCTTTCCAGTAGTAGGTATAGATATTGTTACCGCCGTGCCCTTCTATAAAGATGGTTTGAAACCAGGAACCGCCACTGCAACGGCCGTCGCCAATAGGCCAAATGTCTAGTGTTAGTCCTTGCAGCGTTTCCGATGGTTGTGGTGGGACAGTTGCTGGAGGAGTATAACTGGGATCGGGGGTGGCTATTGGTAGCAAACCGATGTCAAATTCGTATTCGAATCGGTACTTTGAGACAAACCCTTCGATTCCCTCTGAGTTACGAACATAAAGCCAGTGACTATTGCTGGAGCGCCCAAGAACTATCACTTTTTCATTCGTATCAATAAAGACCAGTTCCGTGGAGTTTTCGTCGTCGGCTATAAAGATGCTGGAAGGGCCTAGAGCAACGGCCGTGAACTCTGGTTCTGGTATGTAAGTTGCGGTAGGCGTTTTTGTTGGTGTGTCGGTGGGTGTGTTTACAGGTGTTGCCGATGGTTCGGGCGTTTTAGTGGGGGTAGTGGCAGTGGTTGGCGCGGTTGTGTTGGTTGGTTTGGGCGTTTGTGTTTTGGTTGGGGTGGCGGCGAGGATGGAAACGGTCGTTTGCGTCTCTTCAGCGATGCGTGTGTGATCTGGTGTGGGTGTTACTCTATCACCCCCTCCGCCCAATAATGCCCATCCGCCCCAAAATAACAAGACCGCAATTACGATGGCTCCAACAGCCCATAGTCCCCATTTTTGCCATTTTAGCCGCTGCTGTGCCCGCAGTTCTACCCGTTGATCGTCAGGGTAATTAGGAGCAAAGCCCTTCAGTATTTCCCACAATTCCAATGCCCGCCGGGGTGAATTATGTGTCAGTGCGGCGACAGCATCTAGATAAAGTCCCTGCCGTGCCAGACGAACAGTTGCTTTAGTATCGGTAAACGATAAGTTGCCTCGTTTATCCTCAATCTCCTGCCACTTTTCTAAAACAGCCTGATGCTTCTTCTCCTCGAGTAGCGAGCCTGCTTCAAGATAAAGTGATTCTAATTCCTGATAATGTTTCTTTCGGTCTCGTCCTACTTCAGCTTGCTGACGTAGCTCTTCTAACCCAGAATAATCAGCCTGTCGTTGTGCCAGTGCATCCAACTGGATAATTGCTTCAGAAAATTGTTCGCCTTCGACTAATTTTTGAGCATGTTCATAAAGATTTTCTACCCCTTTCTGGCGCAGATTGGCAATGTCGGCCTTCTTGTAATCTTTGTTCCTGAGCTTGATTTCATCTAGTTGGTCAATACTCTCTACAAACTGTTTTTGTTTTAGATGGATTTCAGCTTTTGCCTGTAGAGAGGAAAGTTCGTGAAAATGACTTACCATCACTAGCCGGATGGCGACATCTTCATATCCGGGGCTTTTTTCATATAGGGTATTGAATGCATCAAGCGCTTTACTCCATTCCTCAGCGGCTATAAAAGCTACGCTGTCATTGTAAAGTTTTCGCAGCTTATTTTGTTCATCAACCTTTTGCTGGGCTAAGGTTTGAATTTTATCAGGGTCTGGGAATGTAGGGTTTCGTTCATGGATGATCGCTAATTTATCCAAAGCCGCCTGGAAATCCTCATTCTTGAAAAACGTTTTTGCCTCTTGATATAATGTTTCTAGGTTTTTTCGTTCTTGCGCTTCCTGGCCGGTAATGGCTTGTTGTCGTAAAGTGATGGCATCATAATCTGGGTCTAACCTTCGGATAACGTCAATTGTTTTTAGTGCTTCTGTGAAATCATTTTTCTGGATTAGGACTTCGGCTTCTTTTATAGAATCAAGCAAACGCACTTTTGGCCTGACCTGTTCTAATAATAGGGCTTCCTCTTTGTGACCGGGTGCTGTTTGGTGTAATATTTCTAGTTCTGTCAATGCCTCTCGCCATTGCCTGGCTTCAATAAAGTCTTTTGCTTTTTGGTACAATGTGTTGGCTTCTGCATAATCATTGAGTATGTCACGGAGGTCTTTAATAAAGGACACAGCTGTTTTATACCGTTCGTCAGGGTCTTTGCTTAACATACGCAGCAAAGTCACTTCGGCTCTTTTCGGTAGATTTGGGTTGGCAATAGTTGGGAGTAGAGGTGGGGTATTGTCGGAAGCAATGTATACAACTACCTCGGTCTTATTACGGCCTTTGTAGGGCAGTTGTCCGGTTAACACTTCGTATACCACTACACCAAAGGAATAAAGATCACTTTTCTTACTCCACAACATGTCGCCTTTTAGTTGTTCTGGAGCCATGTAG
>JBNKZT010000268.1:0-8512 GCA_050301775.1 Promineifilaceae bacterium (SeqCode) | reverse complement strand
GTCGCCAGATGTAAATTTCGGCTGTTTAACAGAACGTTTGAGGATGATAAGCTGCCGGCGCAAGATAGCGTTTTCGACGACAAGGTCGGATTTGGACCGGGACAAATCCTGAACTGCACGGACAGCGAGGGTGGCCGTAGCTGGTTTAGTCCATTGCTTGATTGTATCTTTGGCGCGGTTGAACAGACTATTGCAAGCATTCCATAGGATAGAAAACATAATGATTTGAACTCCATAGTGAGGGATTTAAGATGGAACCTCAGAATGATAAATGAAACGCCCAAGCCTGGCATGTTTAAGGCTGAGAAATAGCGCGGATGAGTTGGCTCACCCTCACAAGCAGAAGAAGAATTAATTTACTTACACACCATCAAACGGTTGGAAATTGTTGAATCGCTGCAAGACGCCAAAGGCAATGGCGATTGGATTGACAATACAGAATATTTACTTCTAGAGAATGAACTGGCGTTTATTGACGGCCGTATCCAGCAACTGGATCACATGCTCAAAAACGCCCAGCTCATTGATGCCAGCAATGCTGACAACATCGTTGACATTGGCGAAACCATCGTCATTCAGGCCAACGATGACGTGTTGGAACAGTACACCATCGTCGGCGTCGCCGAAACCGATCCCAGCAAAGGCCTGATTTCCAACGAATCACCATTAGGGCAGGCAGTCATTGGACATCACGTAGGGGACCAGGTTGCTTTCAAAGCCCCGAATGGGGAGCATCATTACCGTATCGTGGCCATTACCTGACCTGAAAAAGGTAAGGATTAAGGATTTGGGAGTTTTTTGCACCAATCCTCGCTGTTTTCAGCGCAAATAGCCAGTCGCGGAAGATTATCACAACTTTGTCACGGCCGTATCACGAGTTTTGTTACTTCCCTTTGCTACAGTGCAATCAATGGGAGGCGATGCCCCCCTGTTTTGGTTAGAGGAGTGAGTCTTATGAAGATGCACTGTTGGCGAATCGGTTTAGTTTGTTTGTTGTTGGGTTTGTTTTTAACCGGCTGCGGGTCGGATACGGCCGTGACCCAGGCCAATGAGATGCAGGGGACCATCACCGTCTCCGGCGCGTGGGCGTTGTATCCCATGATGGTGCGCTGGAGCGAAGAATTCCAGGCCGTCTACCCGGACGTCGAATTCAACATTTCCGCCGGCGGCGCGGGCAAGGGCATGGCCGATGCCCTGTCCAACGCAGTGGACATCGGCATGGTGTCCCGTGTCATCTACCCTGAAGAGGAAGCCAAAGGCGCGTTTTGGGTGTCGGTGACCAAAGATGCTGTTTTCCTGACCGTGAATGAGCAAAATCCGGTGGTCGAAGCACTACACCAACAGGGCATCAGCCGGGAAACGCTCGTCGGCATTTTCATCACCGGCGATGTGACTACCTGGGGCCAGGTGGTTGGCCAGCCGGACGTGACAGATCCCATCCACGTGTTCACCCGCTCGGATGCGGCCGGTGCCCCGGCGACCTGGGCCGAGTATCTGGGCATGAAGCAGGAAGATTTGCTGGGCGTAGGTGTGTACGGCGACCCTGGCCTATTGGATGCAGTCATCAAGGATCCGCTGGGGATTGGCTACAACAATCTCAATTATGCCTTTGACATGGATTCGGGCCTGCCGGTGACCGGAGCGCGGGTGGTCTCGCTGGATGTAAACGAGAACGGCCGTGCCGACCCCGAAGAGCTGTACGATACCAAAGACCAGGCCGTCCAGGCTGTGCTCGACGGGACATATCCTTCGCCGCCGGCTCGCGAACTGAACCTGGTCACCAACGGCCAGCCAACGGGCCTGGTAAAAACTTTCTTGACCTGGGTTCTCACCGACGGCCAGGCTTTTCTGGAAGAATCCGGCTACGTAACCTTATCGCCGGATCGGGTGGCGGCGGGACTGCAAAAGCTGGATTGAGCGGCGGGCCGATACGGACCGGCTCGTTCATAAAAGGATCGGATGAAGACGGAAGCGTTCGGAAATACGGAGAAATCAATTCCCGCTTATGGCCGCAGGCGCGATATTTCCTGGCGTGGGCTGCACCTGTGGCCGGACCGGCACGGGCAGGATCGCTGGGCGCGGCGGTCGATGGCGCTGCTGGTGGCCTTGGTGGTGCTGCTGGTACCGTTGATTGCCCTGGCGCTTTATGAGCGGGCCAGACCGATTCTGGTCGATCAATCGCTGGCCGAACTGCTGACTTCCTCGATCTGGCATCCGCTGCAAGGGGCTTTTGGCTTTTTGCCGTTTATCATGGGGACGCTGTGGGTAACGGCCGTAGCCATGATCATTGCTGTGCCGCCGTCGTTGTTAACGGCCATTTACCTGACCGAATACGCTTCAGCCCGCATCCGTGATGTTGTTATGCCTTTTGTTGATTTGTTGGCCGGCATCCCCTCCGTCGTCTACGGGGTTTGGGGTATGCTGACCGTTGTCCCCTTCGTCGGCAATTATGCGGCTCCATTTTTGGGCCGCTATCTGGGATTCATCCCTCTCTTCCGAAGCGACAACCCCACTGGCTATGGCGTTCTGGCCGGGGGTATCGTCCTGGCGGTCATGACGTTCCCCGTCATCATCGCCGTCACCGGCGAGGTGTTGGGCGCTGTTCCTCAAGGTTTGCGCGAAGCTTCCTGGTCGTTGGGCGCTACCCGCTGGCAGACGACCCGCCGCGTCGTTTTGCGGCGGGCGCTGCCCGGCGTCGTCGCTGCCGTTGTGCTCGGTTTTTCCCGCGCCTTTGGCGAGACGATGGCCGTGCTCATGGTCGTCGGCAATGTCGCCCAGGTGCCGCATTCCATCTTCGACGCCGCCTACCCGCTGACCGCTCTTATCGCCAACAACTACGGCGAAATGATGTCCATCCCGCTGTACGACGCGGCCCTGTTGTGCGCCGCTTTGGTCCTCATGTTGGTCGTCCTGGTGTTTAACGTGATTTCCCGCTTGGTGTTAAGCCGGTTGGCCCGGCAAGGATAGGTGACAAATGAGCCGGCGTAAGGTGGAAGAAGGATTTTTTAGAGTATTGATGTTGTTCTCAACGGCCGTTGTCCTGGGCAGCCTGCTGTTGATTTTGCTGACGATTCTTTGGCGCGGCCTGCCATCCTTGAATCTGGCCATGCTGACCCAGCTGCCGCAGGGCGGCTACTACTTGGGGAAAGAGGGCGGCATTCTCAACGCCATCGTCGGCTCTCTTTATCTGGCGGGTGGGGCCACGCTCTTGTCGTTGTTGCTCAGTCTGCCGATGGCCATTTACCTGCGCCTGTACGCCAACCAGACACGCCAGGCTGAATTGGCCCGGCTGGCCCTGGACGTGTTGTGGGGAATTCCCAGCATCGTTTACGGTGTCCTGGGTTTTGCCATTATGCTCTGGTTGGGGATGCGGGCCTCGCTGCTAGGCGGCATTATCGCTCTGGCCCTGCTGGAACTGCCGATTATGGTGCGGGGGATGGATGAGGCGCTACGGACGGTACCACCGGCTTTGCTGGAGTCTTCGTATGCGCTGGGGGCGACGCGGTTGGAAACGGCCGTTAAAGTGGCTATCAGGCAGGCATTTCCGGGGTTATTAACGGCCGTGCTCCTGGCCTTTGGTCGGGGCATTGGTGACGCAGCCTCCGTCCTCTTTACCGCCGGTTACACCGACCGGCTGCCCGGCTCCCTGCTCGATCCGGCGGCGTCCCTGCCCCTGGCCGTCTTTTTCCAGTTGGGAACGCCCTTCCCGGCCGTGCAGGAACGAGCTTACACCGCGGCCCTGGTATTAACCATCATCGTCCTGGCCCTGAGCCTCATCTCGCGGCAGGTCGGCCGCCGCCTGACCCGGCACGTGGTCCGGTAGGGAAAAGCGGGGATTGGGAGATTAGGGGATTCTTATCCTGATTTTTATCCCCTAATCCCCGCAACATCACAGGAGTAATCATCATGCAGCAGTCTTACATCCGATTACAAGACCTGAACGTCTGGTATGGCGAGGCGCACTCGTTAAAAAATATCAGCGTGGACATCCCGGCCCAGGGCATCACAGCTATCATTGGCCCTTCGGGCTGCGGTAAGACGACCCTGCTGCGCTGCCTCAATCGCCTGCTGGAGGAGACGCCGCGCGTCCGAGTGCGGGGGCGGGTTTTGGTCGATGGGAAAGATATTTACGGTCCCGGCATTGACGTGACGGAACTGCGGGCGCGGGTGGGCTTGCTGGCTCCCAAACCATTTCCCCTGCCGATGTCGATTTACGAAAATGTGGCTTATGGTCCGCGAATTCATGGTCAGCGGAACGGCCGTAACCTGGACACCATCGTCGAACGCAATTTACAGGCCGCTGGTCTGTGGGAAGAAGTCAAAGACCGCCTGCGCACGCCGGCGGTCAGCCTCTCCACCGGCCAGCAGCAGCGCCTCTGCCTGGCCCGTGCCCTGGCCGTCGAGCCGGAGGTTCTGCTCTGTGACGAGGCTACTTCAGCCCTCGACCCCATTTCCGCCCAATGCGTGGAGGCCCAGCTCCGCTTCCTCAAGCAAGCCACGACTATCGTCGTCGTCACCCACATGCTGCGGCAGGCCCACCGCCTGGCCGACACCATCATTTTCATGTGGATGGGCGAATTGGTCGAAGCTGGCCCGGCGGCCCAATTGTTCAGCGCGCCACGTGACGAGCGCACCCGCGCCTATCTGGCCGGGGATATTGGTTAAATTCGGTGGATAAAAATGGAGCACGGACAGCTTGTCCGCAGCGAGCGGGCAAGCTGCCCGCGCTCCTGTATCATTCCAAGCCATGAAAGTGGTATACTGTTAGCAGAAAGCTGAACAGTCTTGTTGAAAGGCGTAAGATGAAAGCGCTTATTGTGGATGATGACCTGGCTTTGGCCGACGTTGTTGCTTTCACTTTAGGCCGAGCCGGTTTTGAAACAATCCTGGCCCACGATGGCCAGGCCGCTCTGGAACGCTGGCGGGCCGAAGCCCCCGATGTCATTATTTTAGATTTGAATTTGCCCAAGCTGGATGGATTTGCCGTTTGCCGCCGGATTCGGGCCGAGGATGACACCCCCATCGTCATGTTGACCGTGCGCAATGAAGATGATGACGTGGTCCATGGGTTGAATCTGGGAGCCGATGATTACGTGGTCAAACCGTTTAGTCCCCGGCAGGTGGTAGCGCGGGTTGAGGCAGTTTTGCGCCGCTCCGGTGCGCCGCTGGTCGCGCCCGGCCCCATCGCTGTGAACGATCTGGTCTTGAATGTGGCCCGCCTGGAATTGTGTCGCGGCGAAAAAGTGCTGGCGACCCTGACCCGACTCGAAGCCCGCTTGCTGGAAATTCTGATGAGCAACTGCGGCCAGGTGTTGACGACGGAGCGCCTGATCGAATATGTTTGGGGCGCGTCGGGTGGGGATCGGAGTATGTTGAAGCAGTTGGTTTACCGGCTGCGGCGCAAGGTGGAGCGAGACCCGTCGCAGCCGCAGTACCTGGAAACGGTACCCGGCGTGGGCTATTCCTTTGTGTGTGACAGGTCGTAACCGTGAGGCAAGAAAAACAAACGATTGGGCAGCGCTTATCGTCGCGCATCATTGTCACCTTTGTCTCCATTATCCTGGCCACGACGCTGGCTTCCGGGATGCTGGCCTATTGGTTGATTAGCAGTGAATTGGAGCAGCAGGCCTCGGCGCGGGTGGCGGAAGGGGAGCACGTTGTCAACGCTTTTTTGAATGCGGAGAAGGTTCGCCTGGATAACTTGGCCGCGTTAACGGCCCAGCGGCCGACGTTGCAGGAGCTTCTGCGGGAGGGTGACGAGGCGGCGCTGCTGGCTTATTTACGGCCGTATCAAACCGAAGCCGACACTGACATCCTCATTGTCTACGATACCGCCGGCCAGCCGTTTGCGAATGGGGATACGGCAGTTGCCTGTCCACCCACCCTCATCCTGCAAGCCGCCGATTTTTGCCTGCTGCCCGGCCCGCCGCCGCAAGTCGCGCTGCTAACCGGCCGTTCTATCCTGGACAACCGGTCGGGCACCCTGTTAGGTTACATCATGGTGGGCGTCATTTTCGATGACGCCTTTGAACGGCAGTTAGCCGCCGAAACGGGACTGGAGCAGAGCATTGTGCTGAACGGCCGTCGCCTGGCCAGCAGCCTGACCGATGTTGATCCCGTTGTCGAGCCGGCGCAGGTGGAGGAGGCGATGGTAACAGATAGCGCGGTGACGGGCGTGTTGGATGGGAACGGCCGTCACTACTACACCATCCTTTTTCCTCTACACAAAACCGATGGCGAAACGGCCGCTCTGGTAGAAACCGCCTTGCCAGTCACCGGATTGATCACTGCCCAGCGCCGCGTTTTGCTCGCGCTAATTGCCAGCACCTTATTCGTGGCCGTTGTGGGTTCTATCGCCTCTGTCCTGCTGCGCAACGCCGTCAAAGAAGAAGCCGTGCAGCACCTTCGCTCCCATTTTTTGGCCAACATCACTCATGAATTCCGCACGCCGCTGTCGGCGCTGCGGGCCTCCGTCGAATATTTGGTGGGTGAAACGGCCAACTTGTCCCGCAGCGAAATCAATTCGCTCCTGCACGCCATCCACATGAGCGTTACCGGTTTGCAAACGTTGATCGACAATTTGCTGGAAAGCATCAGCATTGAAGCTGGGCATTTTGCCATCCGGCCGGAACCGACGGAACTAAACGACGTAATTGACGATGCCGTACGCATCATGCAGCCTTTGCTCGACCGCCGCCAGCAAAAACTCATCGTCAACTACCCGACTCCTTTGCCGCTTGTTCAAGGCGATCCGCCGCGCCTGACCCAGGTCTTGGTCAACTTGCTCTCTAACGCCAGTAAGTACGGTCCCATGGCCGAAACCATAGAAATTACGGTCAGGTCAACGGCAAACGGTCAGGTCAAGGTGGCCGTGGCCGATCAAGGACCTGGCATATCGCCGGGAGTACGAGAGCAGTTGTTCCATCGCTTCTCCCGGCTTGACACGCCCCATGCCGCCCAGTATGGTGTGGGCCTGGGGTTGTGGGTTGTTAAAGCCATCATCACCGAGCACAGGGGACAGGTCGGTGTGGACGGCCGTCCCGGAAGCGGTTCTGTATTCTGGTTCACGCTGCCCATTGCCAGCAACCACAAATAGCTGCCGGTTAGAAACACGGCAGCTAAAACAGGAAACATGCTGAAGCATGTTAACATAACGCAAAAACGCCCAAGCACTTCGGCAAAACGTACCACATTTACAATGCGTTTTAACGTATTTCCTCCTCTAGCTGCGTGATTTCAATCCGCAGCTTTTTTTGTTACCGGCTTGTTACCGCCTGGCGACCGGGTTTGTTACCTGGTGTGCCTACACTTGAAATGGTGGTATCAGGGGATTATCTGTAAGGCGATTTGTCAAATCGCGTTATGGTAGAACGAATTGCCAAATCGCATATCGAATTGGCAATTCGATTTACAAGGGAGACTTGTGATGGCAAAAGTTATGGAATTGATACGCCGGTTAAGCAGCCCGGATAACAAACGGGTTCTGCAAGCCGTTGAGGAACTGCGTGTGCAGGGCTGGCTCAATGATGGATCGTTGGTTGGTGTACCGCTTTGTCATGTCCACATGCAGGGTGCTGATTTGCTGGGTGCGAATTTAGCCAGGGTGGATTTTCATCAGGCACACTTACAAAATGCCGACCTCAGTATGGCCAATTTGAAGGGGGCGAAGCTGACGCGGGCCAATTTGCAAGGCGCAAATCTGAGTATGGCTAATTTAAGTGACGCGGATTTGTTCAAAGCGGATCTGACGAATGTCCATAATTTGACACATCCTCAATTAGTACACGCCAAACGGTTATGGGGCGCAATTATGCCTGATGGTGAAACCTATGACGGCCGTTACAACTTGCCCGGTGACATCGACTTTGCCCGCTGGGGCCGGGTAGATGTGGACAACGAGGCGGCGATGGCCGAATTCCTGGGCATCTCGCTGGAAAAATACCGGGAAGGCCAGGCTCTGGGCGCGAGCCTGATGGAAACAGGGGAAGCCCATGCTTGATCTGCTGCTTGTCTTGACGATGCTGGTGTTTGCGGTGCAGGCAATGCGGGCACAGCGGTTGATTCCGGCCGCGCTGTGGCTGGCGGGCATCAGTGCCTTGTTGGCCATTTTCTTCTACCGACTGGGCGCGCCTTACGTGGCGGCGATTGAGCTGAGTGTAGGGGCCGGATTGGTGACGGTTTTGTTTGTCTTTGCCATTAGCGTGGCCGGGGAAGAGATTGCAGTGACTCGACCGCGCCTGCCCAAACCGCTGGCCTGGGGGCTGGCGCTGGTCAGCATTATTTTGCTGGGCTGGCTAGTTTTTCCGCTGGCTGGGCTGGAAGGGGGGATGATGGAACGGCCGTTACCCGAACTCCTCTGGCAGCAGCGAGGATTGGATATGCTAGTCCAATTAGTCCTGATTTTTTCCGGTGTCTTGGGTTTGCTGAGCCTGCTGGCCGAAGCGCCGGCGGACGTCGTGATCCTCGACGTCAAGATGCCGGGCCTGGGAGGGATCGGCACGCTGCGGGAGAT
>JBNKZT010000267.1:0-8547 GCA_050301775.1 Promineifilaceae bacterium (SeqCode) | reverse complement strand
CCGGCATAGGTCCCGGCGTGAACGAGAATCAAATCGCCGGGCTGGACGTTGTCTACGGCGTGCTGGATGGTCAGCCAGGGCGACCCTTCGCGGCCGTCGTTGGCGTCGTTACCATTGCTGGCAACGTGATAGGTATTACCGCTGGGTGTGGCTGGGGCGGCGAGGGTGGGCTGGGCAGGGGGAACGGCCACTTCGGTTTCTCTCAGTGCAGGCGTGGCTTCGACGCTGTCACGCACGGCAGCTAACGGGGCGGCGGCCGGTTCCACCGTGCCGTTGTCTTCCTCCGCTGCTGTACAACTGGCCAATAACAGCAATCCAATCACCCACACAGAAAACAAAGACACTCTTTTCGACATGATAAAATCTCCTATGTAATAAACCGCGAAGACGCAGAGAACGCAGAGGAAATCAAAAATAATGAGGATTGTCTTCATTCATTTGATTCCGATATTCTCTAATTTCGATTTTGATTTCAAATAGGTACGGCCGCAGCTTAACTAAATTCGATTATTCGATTATGACCTGGCTTCGTCCAGTAATGTTTGGCGGGCAAAGGCACAAAATTCACGAATCGCTTCTGGGGGATCTGGGTTAAGGTGACTGGCAATAACGTTCTTTTCTTCGCCATCATGAAAATGACGCGGGAACGTTTCCACCTCTTGCCAAACGGCATGAGGCGCATTATCGTGGCGATAGATGGCTGTCTTACCGGCCGGACGGCGATCCCAATGATATGAATAACGGCCGCTCACCGAAAGGTAAACATCAATGATAGAATCATCCAATAGGGTCAGGCGTAATTTCTGCGGATCACCGGTGGGCAGCCGCAATATGACCGCCTGAACGACAATCTCGCTAAATTCGGCTAAGGCGATATGACGCAGTGTTTCATAAGTCGCGAATATAGCCATCCAATTCCTCCAGACGCGCACCCAAATTCTCAGCCGTGATTAAGTCTTCCCAGGCCGGATGTTCGGGAACCTGACCCTGCCGGATACGATCTTCTAAATCGGACAGTGTCTGCGCCTGGTAACGGGAAAGGATCTCCAGCCTGGCCTGCAAGACTTCACGCCGTTTTTCCTGGAGAAAGCTTTTGAGGGATTGGTATAAGAGTTCTTTTTCCGTTATGCCCAATGATTGGGCTAATTCTGGTGTGGCAATATTCATGGAAAAATCTCCTTCTTCATGCAAATAGAACAGTTACAGCCTGCCGGTATTATACACCGAACCACGGGGATGATTCTTAACCTTTTCAAGTCTTCAGAACTTCGTGGGGATGGGAATGATGCGTTAATGGAACTCAAACTCGGTGATTTGCCAGCAGCCACACAGGTTCTTCTGTAACGTCCACACTTCCTTCTCATTGGGATTGCCGGCTTTGTTGTCGTATTCGCCGTATACTCCATTTTTGGTGTAGCTGCCCTGGCCGCCGCTGGTGAAGCTGGCGTAACGGCCGTCCACATTTCCGCTAATATTGTTGTGGACGGCCGTTATAAACTTTGTGTTCTCAAACAAAGCGCCGTAGTGCGACAGGGGATCGAACCATTCATTCACCTGGCCGCTTTCCTTTTCCGTTTGTTTGATATAGGCGTCGGGAGCGAAGATGTCTTCAATGATGGCCAGATTGCCATCCTTGACCGCCTGGCTTTCGATCTTGATGATCTGGACGATGGTTTCGTAATCGGTCGCGGCGTGATAGGGGCAAAAAATACCCGTCTGGACAATGCCCAGCAGTAATAAGACCAGTAAGGCGATGGCTCCGCCCAAATAGCGTTTACGGTAGGGGAATTGCAGCGGCTTGAAACCCATCTCAGGGCGCTGCTCGTTCAATAATCGGTACAAATCGGGCAGGCGATTGCGCCGCTCCAGGTATTGAATCAACTCGAAGATTCGTTCTTGTAAGCCGGTCGCGGACAGGTCTTCGATGTTAATGCCCAGGTCAGCGCATAAATATTTTAGCTCTTCCTGATTGAAGGCCTGTGCCATCGCCTTGCGGAGACTTCTTTTGTTGAGTAAGGTGGGGTTGTCAGTATTCATATCGTCGAAGCTCGTTTGATGAGGGCAGGGATTAGGAGATTGGGGGATTTTTTTGCTGAATCTTATCCCCTAATCCCCCAATCCCTGCCATCTACGGCAAGTACATCACGTTGCGAAAGCAGATGTTGGCCGGGTCGCTGCCAAAGACAAATTCTATCATGACATACAAATTGTAGGGATCTGCTGTATAGAAATTGGACAGTGGGAAGGAATAACCCTGCCAGTCCAGCGGCGGGGTAACGGTGTAGCGGGTCTCTGTGCCGTTGTCGGGGTCGGTATTGTCTTTAATGCCGATGCGGATGGATTGATTGTCGGCCAGACCTTTGAGTTCGACGTATAAATAGCGGTATTGGCTGAGGTCTTGCCCGGGGCGGAAACTGGCCGGTTGGGCACGGCCGTTTGTAATAAACACCGCTGCCCACGATTGTCCGCCGGGATAATTCATACACATATGGTCGCCCATGTCAGTGACCCAATTAGTGAGATGACCGGCGCTGTCCACATTCATATCATAACCGCTGGCGAGTGTGTTCCCGGCATAGATGGCATGAGGTGAGAGATTGGGAACGGCCGTTGCCGTTGCCGGTACAATCGTCGGCGCAGGTGTGGGCGTGGGCAGACGTTCCTGGGTAAAAACAATGTCATCCAGGTAGACGGTAACGCCGTCCGGTGTCTTTTTCTCATTGGCCACCCAGCCAAAGCCGTCAATGACGTGGCTGAGATCGGCAGCTTGTAAGTCGATGTGGAACTCCTGCCACTGGCCGGTTAAGGTGACAAAACCGCTCCGGTCGGCTTCGCGGGCGTAAATAGGACGGGGGATGGAACTGGGATAATCGCCGCTGTTTATCCCGCCGACGAAGAACTGCACCTGGCTCTCATCCTCTACACTGCGTGCCCGGAAGCGCAGCTGGGCGAAGGCGGCCAGATCGTAGCCTTCGGGGTAGTTGCCCCAATTGTTTTCCGGCTCCTGCCAGTAGATGCCAGCCCAGCCTTTTTCGTTTTTTATCGCAGGATCGTAGTGGATGGATACGGCCGTTTCCTCCCAAACATCGGTTAATTGAGCGCAGTCACTGTACTGGATAGCCTGATAATCACCCATGTACCCGCTGGGGGCAAAATGATTGTCGTAGGCCGCGTAGTTGGTGAAGACGGGGAACAGCACTTCTTCTGCCGGAACGACGACCACGCCGCGGGTGGCCGTCGGCTGCGGTTCGGCGGCGGCAACGGGCTGCGTCTCATAGTTCATGGGCACGTAAACACTTTGCAGGTCGAATTTGTTAACCCGCTGCGAGTTGAACAGCCCCCAGTAAGGGCCGACGCCGCCTTCCGTTTTCCACAGTTCGTCGAAAGCGGCAAAAGCGAAAAAGTCGAGTCCATTTTGTTGAGCCAGTGTCAGGAATTCGCGCCAGAAGCGCTGCTCGTTGGCCACACTGGGAACAGCCGATCCATTGCCGGGGCCATTAGACGGCCAGCCGGTTTCGCCAATAACAACCGGTTTCCCCTGGGCGATTTCCTGGGTCAGTTCAACCATATTCAGCGTATATTGGGCGGCGTTTTCGATGGCCACGCCGTCCCAATAGGCGTAAATGTGAACCAGAACATAATCGAGCGCGGCGATCAGGTCCGGGTGACTTTGCAGGTGGCCAATAGTTTCGGCTGAGGTGACCTGTACGTCTACGGCAGCCTTGACCCGCTCGATATAATCGATCAATTCCGCTTCGGTCAAATCGCCGCGCAGCAAAACTTCATTGCCGACAATGACCGATTCGATCCCCACATCTTGCTGCACCAGATCGATCAGCGCCGCGATTTCGACTTCAATCTGGTCTTTATCCGGCCCCAACCAGGCTCCGGCAGCGACGCGTAAGCCTAAATCGCGGGCGATTGCGGGTATTTCCCCCTGCACGCCCACGCTGGAATAGGTGCGGATGGCATTGCCCATGTGCCGCACCAGCAGGAGGTCTTCCCGAATTTGCCCGGCGGATGGGAATGGCCCCCAATGTGGATTCTGGCAGTCTCGGAAGGGGCTGTAGGCGATGCCGTTGATGGTGTCGGGGCTGGGCTGCCAGGTCAGTTGAATGTCACTGATTTGCCAGCTTATGCTGCCGGAGGTTGTGATTTGGAGATGGTGTACGGCCGTGTCCCCCGCCGCAAAAGCAATGGTCAACGTCCGGGCCAGAAAGCGCGACGTGCAGTCATCCAATGCCAATCCGGTGCAGTCCGCCTGCCACAAACGCTGGTCATCCACGTCAATCGCCAGCGTCCCGCCCGGCCCGGCTAATTGAACCGCCTGGGTACAGTCATCGCGGACGGGCGACCGTCCGACCGTATCACCGCAAATAATCTGCAAAAGGGCGATCTGATTGACTTTATCTGCTGGTACTGATACCAGAATTTCGGCCATGCTGCCGGCAACCTCCGGCTGCCGTCCGGCTGGCTGGCAGGTGTCCGGGTCAGCGCCTAGAATAAAACTGGCTGGGGACAGAAGAGCGGCGCAAGGTGAGTCTGTGTCCGAACGCACGGCACTGCCCGATAAAAGCCACTGGCTGATAGCTTTGGTAGGGGTGGCGGTCGGCGTATGGGTAGGTGCGGGTGTTAACGTGGGCGTGGCCGAAGGGATGGGGGTAGATAAAACTATTGACTGAGGGGAGGCTGTCGTCGGGGGCGGCTGCCCATCAGATGGCTTCGTGCAGCTAAAAAGAGCAAGAATACACAGCAGGCTGACGGATAAACAAAGTGTATAAGATTTGATACGCATGTGGTCCCTTGATCAATCTCTTTGTTACAACCTGCCCATCATTGTAACATAAGTTGGTTGGAAAGAGAGAACCACCAAGAGGAGAAAGAACCGCGTTTGGCGTTGTTGGGGTAAAGGATTATTGGATGACTCTTCCGAAAAAAGCCTTTCAAGACCAAAAGTTCAACTTTTCGCCTCGGCAGAAAGTTTCAATTAATGACAAAAAGTTGAACTTTTTTCGGTGGACTCATGATTACTTCGCAAACGCTGCCGCCGACACTTCATTGGCACAACTGCCCGTCTCCTCATACTCCGTCACATTTTGCAGCGTTGTCCGGGCGATATTGGCCAGCGCATTCTCTGTAAAAAAGCCCTGATGCCCGGTGATAATCACATTGGGCAGTGTCAACAGCCGGGCAAAGACATCATCCTGAATAATTTTGTTTGACAAATCCTCAAAGAATAAATCGCCCTCTTCCTCATACACATCCAGCCCCAGATTGCCAACCTGCCCCGATTTCAAGGCGACGAGGACGGCCTGGGCATCGATAATCGCGCCGCGGCTGGTGTTGAGAATGGTCACGCCGCGCTTCATTTTAGCGATGGTTTCTGAATTGATGAGATGGTAAGTATCGGGCGTCAGCGGGCAGTGAATGGTGACAATATCTACGGTGCGGAACAGTTCATCTAATGAAGTGTAGCGCATCCCCAATTCCTCACAGACCGGATTGGGGCTGATGTCGTAGCCCAACAGCTCACAGCCGAAGCCGTAGAAAATGCGTGTCATCGCCTCGCCGATTTTTCCCGTGCCGATGATGCCCACCTTGAGACCGTACAGGTCAAAGCCAAGCAGTCCATCCAGCGAGAAGTTGCCTTCGCGGACACGGTTGTAGGCGCGGTGGGTCTTGCGATTGAGGGCCATGAGCAGCGCTATCGTATGTTCGGCGACGGCGTATGGTGAGTAGGCGGGCACACGTACGACACTCATTTTTAACTGTTGGGCGACTTTGAGATCGACGTGGTTGAATCCGGCCGACCGCAGGGCGATTAATTCGGCGCCGCTCTGCTGTAATTGCAGCAGAACGTGGGCATCGACCTGGTCGTTGACAAAGACACAAACGCAGGGGAAGCCCTGGGCCAGCGGCACGGTGTCCCGGTTCAGTTTGGACTCAAAGAAAGTCAGCTCGTGGCCTAATGATTGATTGGCCGCTTCCAGATAGTGACGGTCGTATGATTTTGTACTAAAAACAGCAATACGCATGTTGATTATCTCCCTATGGGATGGCGGGGATTGGGGGATTAGGGGATGAAAAACAGGTAAAAATTCCCCAATCTCCTAATTCCTGCTTCATGAATCGATCAATCATCTGGCTGGCCAATTAGGCGGCCACCGCGCACGGTGGCCCCGATGACGATGGCGGCGCTCATCAAGACGATGTTTTTGATGATGTACTGTCCTTCCAATGTTAGAACGAAAGGAAAACGCACAAACACGGCTGCCGGATTAAGAAAAATAGGCGAAATTGCGCCGCCCATTTGCAAGAACATGAGCAGAATGGTCAGGCGCATGAATTTCCCAGTCATAAATCCCAGGCCGATAACCATTTCCCAGATGGCCAGGAAGGGGATGAATAAATTCATGGGCAGAAAGGGCAGAGAGTCGCGGATGAGTGATTCGGCCGGGCTGGCGCCGGGAATGAGTTTTAGTGCGCCAAACCAGAAGAAGACCACGCCGACGGAAATGCGCAGCAAGACGACGCCGTAGCGGGCCATCCAATGGGTGATTGTTTTGTCGATTTGGTCAAATCGCAGTGATTCCATTTTTAACATGAATTGGTTCCCAATATGTTGATAAGTTTGACTTATCGTATTTTATGAGAATTAATCTGTTTTTCAATGGCGGCGCAAGAAGATTAAGGGATGTCTTATGTTGCCAGAGGCTATCAATTCGGTTAATGGAATAAGGTGAGAACCCTATTGGGAAGACGGCCGTTACAACAGTCCAGTCGACTCATTTAACGTTGTAGACGGAAGAAAGATTCGACCTGTTTCTGCTCGTTGCCAAGTGGCCAGGTGATAACGGCCGTAACTTGCCCCTTGATGGATCAAGCGGAACTGACCAAATTCAAGCCAGAAACAATCAAGGATTTGCCGGCTGATTCAACGCGTTACTTCCAATAGAGTTGGGCGAACGTATCGCGGGCCTCGGTAATCGTCGCTTCGTTTTTCCACAGGCCAAATAATTCAAATCGCGGTACCGAATAAGGCTCTCGACTTAGGGATGAGAGCCGATTGTAATGAATTTTTTGTGGCGGCAGGCTGTATTCTTCGGCAAAGGCGGCCAGTTCATCGTGCATTTGTTTGTCGATTTCGCGGCTGGTAAACGGCCGTATCACCATCCCGTTCGCCCGGCACAATTCCCCTTTTTCGCATTCACAGTTGCGCAAAATGCCCCCTTCCTGCGGAACCAGTTCCCAAATACGCACAGCAATCTCGCGGTTACGTTTGCCTAGCAAATAGGCAGCGACCGTGTTGACATGCAGCACAACCTCCATGCGCAGCGGCTTTGGCCCACTTTTTGCTGCCGGAACCGGTTTGGGTTTGGGCCTGGGTTGAGATTTGGGCGGTGGTTTGGACTGTTTTTTCCGACTGGTTTGAGGCGGCGTTTCAGGTTTGGTAGGAGCCGCCGGTTCTGGTGGCGGCGCGGTTTGTTGGGTCAGGTCAACAGGACGGCCGTTAGCGGCATGGCATAATCCGCGATGAGCCTGGCAGGTGTGACGGCCGCAGTCGGGGCAGGTGAGCTGGCTGTGGCGACACAACGGCTCGTGGCAAACGTCGCAGTCGCCAACGTCGCGAGCGCAGTCACGGCAGAAGACCCGTTTGCAGTCAATACAGGCGGGGGTCAGGCACGCTTCGTGGGCCAGATGACCGTTGTGGCACAGGTACAGGCGTTGGCCGGGCTGTCCACACACCTGGCAGTGCAGCGGTTCTAACTGGCGCAGCAGCGGGTCCCAAACAGCATAGGCGCTGATCTGGGTGCTGCGGTTGCTTATTTGCACCGGCTGGATGAGTTTGGGCTGTTGAATGACAAGCAGGTTGAGCAGGGTGAGGTGGATGCGAACCTGGTATCGTTCGGCTAAATCGGCCAGTTTGTGGCGGCGTTCGTTTTGTACGGCCGTTAACTTATCCTGCAATCCGGCGCGGCGGTCGGCGGATGCGGTTTGCAGCCGGGTTTGCAAATCCCTGGCCAGGGCGTCGTAATAGTCGGTGAGACGGGCCTCGTCAAGCTGGCGGAAACGGGCAACGCGCTTTTGCAGATTGGCTAATTCCGTTTGCATCTCTTGCAGAACGGCCGTTTGCGCCCGGTCTAGCAGCGCAGTCAGTGCAGCTTCGGCCAGAGGCGATTTGAGTTTGGGGCTGTCTTTGGGCTGCCAACGCAGGGGGGCATCAGGCAGGGAAACAAGCGTAGTATCGGGGGAAACGGCCGTTGCGCTGCCCTCAATCAACCCGGGATTGGCAACGCGGCTGCCACTGTGAACATCCATCAGCACCGATACCACCCGTTCCTGTTTTTCATCGCTAATGATGGCTGCTTTGAAATTGAAACGGACATAGGTGTTGCGGACACGGGCTACGGTGGCCCGTTTTTGCGGCAAAACACGGCCGTTTAAAATCACCCATTCGTTTGCAGCCAGCTTATCAAGCTCTGTTTTATTAAGCTGCAATCCATTAATAAACAATTGCGTCGAAGCCGGCTGCGTGCGGGCTTCCTC
>JBNKZT010000266.1:0-8560 GCA_050301775.1 Promineifilaceae bacterium (SeqCode) | reverse complement strand
GCCGCCGCCGGGGTTGCCCTGGTTGTAGAAGGGGATGTCACCATAGAAAACGACTTTGCCGCCGGCGTTGAGATACTGGCGCAAGGTGCAAGTATCATCATTGGTTTCCACGACGGCTTTCGCGGTTTGATGAATAATCGCACCATGCGGCTGGACAGCGAACGATTGTCCGGCATTCTCACAATTGGCGGCACTATTTTAGGAACCAGCCGCGATAAACCGCACAAAATGCCCGTTGGCGACCGGGTCATGGATATGACCGATGTCATGGTAGACACGTACAAGCGCCACCACCTGGACGCGTTGGTTTGCTTGGGCGGCGGTGGTACGCAGAAAAACGCCTATCGACTGTACCAAAAAGGACTCAACATCATCACCTTGCCTAAAACAATTGACAATGATGTGGCCATGACCGATGCAACTTTTGGCTTTGATACAGCGCTGGGTATTGCCACAGAAGCAATCGACCGGCTGCACAGCACCGCCCACAGCCATCACCGCATTGTCGTGGTAGAAATTATGGGCCACAACACCGGTTGGCTGGCCCTCGGTTCAGGCATTGCCGGCGGTGCCGACGTCATCCTGATTCCCGAAATACCTTACGATGTGGAGATTGTGGCTGAGGCAATCCGCCAGCGCAGTCGGGCTGGTCATCGTTTCAGCATCGTGGCCGTGTCGGAAGGAGCGACGTCGCAGGAAGAGGCCAGAAAATTTCAAGCGGCCGAGGCAGTAAAAGCAGCGGCGGAAAGTGATGAAGAAAAAGATCGGGCAAAGGCCGCTTTGAAAGAACTGTATGGCGAGCACACAGAAAGCACCTGGAAACTATCCCGGCAGTTGGAAACGCTGACCGGATTAGAGTCGCGGGTAACGATTTTGGGGCACGTACAGCGCGGCGGCACGCCATCGGCAGTGGACCGGCTGCTGGCTACCCGGCTGGGCACGGCCTGTGCCGAGTTTATCCAGGAAGAGACATTTGGCGTAATGGTGGCCTCACAAGGTGATACGGCCGTGCCGGTGCCACTGGATCAGGTGGTGGGCCAGCGGAAATCGGTGCCGTTGGACCATCCCTGGGTACATTCGGCGCGGGCTGTGGGGACATGTTTGGGCGATGTTGCTTATGAATAATGGTGATTACGAGTCTTAATAATCCATGTCGTTCGGACAGATCGCGCCAGATTTGGCAGCAAAGCTGTCATCCAGTGGGGATATGGACGGAATCGTTTTGTCGGTCGGAAGTGAATTGTTTGTATGATAATCCGCAGCGCAAGGTCGGATTTTTGTCAAAATACTTTCTGCGGTTTACCGAATACGATACTAGACCACTTGAAAAGGATAAAGTCGAGTGTATCACAATGAAAAAGAAAGATCTTTCTAAGTTCGCTACCAAACGCTTCCTTCTCCCCTGGTATTTAATGGCAGGTGGTGTTTTTGTGTTGTTTATTGAATTCTTGGAATCACCACACTCAAACCCTTATATGAGCCCAAGTCTTTTAACAGTGGGAATTGGATCAATTTTTGCGGGATGGGCTCTGTTTTTTGAGGTTCGTGAATCTCGTTTAGCACCTATTTTTATAATACTGAGCTTACTATGTTTTTTCATGTTTTTATACTGGTCATTTCGATTGTTTACATAACTTATGAATGTTGCCAGAGATTGGAGACGGGGAGACTAGAGATTTCCCAATCTCCAGTCTCCCAAAGCGTTAAGTTGTTTTTGAACGACCCCCCCAAAGTTAATCGCCGGCAGCCGCCTCCGATTCAACCGCTATTTCTTCCTGTCCAGTAATCATCGCTTTGATATTGCTAAAAATTGTGTGTCCTGTGGTGGTCATATACACATGGACAATGACAAATGAGACGAGTACGAACGCGCCGGCCGTATGGAAGACGGCAACATTTTTCAAAACAAAAAGCGGTAAGTTCAGGTAAGACAAATACTCTTTATACAAATACATTGTTCCTGTAATCCCCATAAAAGGCAAAATAATCACCTTGAAATTCAGGTATGTAATTCGTTGCAAAGGATTAAGACGCGATAGTTCTGTTTTGTGATAAGGATGCGGTTCCCCTTTCAATATACCGGATGTGTAGTAATGTATCTGTGTCCGAATGCTATCTTTGTTGGGTTTATATTGTTTCCATTCCCCCGTCGTGAAATAGTAGAAAAACATCATTAGCGCAAGGGCGACAAGCGTCAATCCGGCAACATTGTGAATTTTTACGGCCGTATCAAACCCAAACAAGCGTAACGTGCCATGCACTTCAAACCCCGTAATAGCAAGACTGATAATGGTCAATGCTTGAGACCAGTGCCAGAAGCGAATAAACTTTGTGTAAATCGTCACTTGTTTTCTCATAATACACCATCCTTCTTATTGACCTTATTGCTGATAAAACGCGCCGACCCATGAATGATCACGCCCGCCAATGTAAACATAACCAACAGCCGGCCAAGCGTATCGAGAAGTTTCGTTTCAGTCAGGCCGGGTATATGAACACCTTCTATTCCTGCCAGAATACCCTGATTGCGGGTGTGACAAGATTCACATTCCAGCGCATCTTCCGCAGGCGCAACCATATGGGCGATAGGCCAATACATCTCCGTGTCAATAAAATCATATTCGCCGCTGTATTCTAAACCCGAATAGGCCATACCGGCTGTAATGGCTTTGTCCCAGTCAAAGTTGGTCCAATAGGCAGTATCGTCTTTGCCGAACACATGAGGCGTTACAAGCGTGTTGTTGACGCTATCATAAGGCTGCTTGCCGCGCATCACTTTGAAAGGCCATATACGGCTGTCGGGGTCATCGGGGCCGCCATTCACCTTGTTAACTTGCAGCACGACCGTGTCTTCGGCAAAGGGTTTTAAGTTCTGGTACTCAATGTCGCCGTTAAACCAGGCGTATTCAGGCGGCACATTTTCTCGCCATACAAAATAGCCCTTCTCTGACATATACGTATGCAACCCATTTTCATCTTCCATTGTGAAAGGTTCGCCATTTTCATCTTTTTGCCCAGCCGTTGACCAATCCCACCAGGTTTTTGTGGGCATCCCGCCGCGCGCCAGGGCCGGGATGTGACAAGTCTGGCAGGCAATGGTCTTAACGTGAAGGTCTAAATTTTGATCGTCGGGATGTGGTTCTAAACCATGACACGATTCACAAGTAAGCGCAGTGGTGTCGCCCTGTCTCGGAATGGACAGCCCCTCTGTCGCTTTAGCGTCTACCTGGTAACGGCTGCCGGGGACGGCGTGCGCCTGGGGCATATGGCAGGTTGAACAGGTGAAATTCAATCCGTCAACATCCATGTGAACATCCAGATGATAATCGGGGGCAATCAGCGATTGATCGAGGTCGCCATGCTTAACGCCGTTGCCGCCCCCGCCCTCGAAGTGACATACGCCGCATGTCTCCCGACTGGTATCGCCTACATTTTGCGCTACCAGCGTAAGATCAACCGGTTCCCAAACATTGCCGCTGCCAGGAGGGGACTCTTTCGCTTCCCCATATACCGGATGTCCCGCGCCGCTGGGGAATTTTTTATATGTTCCGGTGGTGTCGTGGCAAACCAGGCAGTCAACATTTTCTTCTACTGTAAAGTCGAAGGTGTTGTCTGTCCAGCCATAGCCCACATGGCAGCTCGTGCAGCGCGGTTCGTTGGAGGAAGTAGATTGACAAAAATTATTGATGACGTTTTTTTTACCAAGCGCCTCGCCGGTCTGCGGATCGGTGTATTCCCAAGTCCAATGAGGAGTTTGCATGATTTGCGCCGCTGCTTCGGTATGACAACTTAAGCACGCGGCGGTGACTTCGGGACCAGTGGCAAAATCCTGTTGAAGTATCTCGAATTTGGTATGATCGGCTGTTGAGGTTTGCTTTTCAGGATTGTTTTGCTCTTGTGGCGACGCATCAGGCGGCTCGAAGACCGGCTTGCTTGAAGAACTCTCGGCTTGCGCGCTCTTTCCGTGTGGTGGGAAAATTATAAGAATGCTGACGGCCGTTACAAGCGCCACCCCCAACCATCTGGCAAAATTCCCTATCTTTGTCTTTCTTCTTTCCATGTTTCTTTTCCTCTTCTACTCATCAAAATCACCAATTTCAGTAATTTGGCGCAAGCGCCTTATCAGAACGAGACATTCGCGGTTTATTCCGCCAGAGGCGTCGACAACTATCTTCAGCCAACGGCCAATTTGAGAGCGTCGGCGTATTGATGGGGGGGCTAATTCAGATTGCTCAACTGTTTCGCCGAAAAGCAAGGCGTCAATGTTGAATTGGGGCAACCTTCATTGTTGACTAACTTTTGTGCCGGAGAGACGGCCGTCTTTCAACATGCGATAAACAGTTACCCGATTAAGGCCAATCCTAGAAAATAACGATCTCCAAAATCGAGCGTATTTCTGGAATTGGCTGGAGGCTTTTTCGGGACAAATTGGATCGTTGATTTCCGAAAAAGCCTAACCGGCAATAGTACTTGTACCTGTCTCACAGTAGAAAAGTCGTTCATATCAAACGCAAATATAATAATTTGCTATATGTTGCTATATATTGCTATGGGTTTATAATGTAACATGGCACATGCTACTATAGTTTCGGATGCACGTCAAGAGGTAATTGGCGCTGTTTTTGCGCTCTTGCCAGCCATCTTCTGCCTTGCCTTTTCTTTGATGATTTATGAGTTATGGCATTCGCCATCTTGTCACGCATGAAAAATGTCGCCAGACACCCAAATCTCTCGCGCTGCTTGTTACGCTGCATTACCGTGTACGTGGTCGAAATACGGCCGTTTCTCCCCCCGCCACACAGCCAATGCATATGGGATCCGGCTGCTGTGACCGGGATCGATATCCGCCGGTAAATCATTTTCGGCAAACCAGGCTATGTCAAGGATTTCGTTGGCGTGGGAGGGTGGTTCCGACTGGTGGCCATTTAACGGCCGTGCCAGAAACACAAATTGGTACAAATGATGGCGGGAAACCGTGCCGCACAGCCGTGAATCCCAAACGCCGGCCATCCCGGCGAGTTCGCAGCGCACGCCCGTTTCCTCAAACGCTTCCCGCAGTGCCCCTTGCACCGGCGTTTCGCCCACTTCCAACGCCCCGCCGGGCATGGCCCACTTACTGTTGTCGGCGCGTTTAATGAGGAGGATACGGCCGTTCTCATTAATTACCGCCGCATCCGCTACGGGAATTGGGGAAGGATGTGAAAAAACGGGAGCGAGCAGCGGCTCCAAATCATCTATCTCATCCCCATTAGCCATAGCCATCAACTGCATCCCGATTTCGCGGATGCTCTTGTAATTTTCTTTGTCGTAAATGTTACGGGCAAAATAATGCCCCATCGCTGAAATATCACGCAGGCGGTCGGCCCACAAAGTGAGTTGTTGTGCTGGCGTCATGATCGAAAATGCCTCCATTCATTATTTTGCCCAAGATTACGCGGTAAAATGAGGCCAGACAACTAATTTGGAGTGAGCGTATTTATTTTGTCGGTAAGGCGTGGGGATACGGCCGTAACGATTACCTCAATCTTGTAACGGATTCTTATTTTTCGCATCAAATCGGATGTGAAAAATTGTTAAAACTTGTTAGGATTTGAGAAGTTACATGACTGTAAACACCCCAGTACAAACTGTTCAATCGAAATCAGAAATCATTCGTAATTTTGCGCCCGGCTGGTTTGCCTCGGTGATGGGAACGGCCGTTTTCGTCATCGAGTTATTCGTCTTTCAAGACATCATCCCGCTGGCACAAACCTGGCAGTTATTGTTTTTAGGCTTGTCCTTCGCCATGTTCGTGGCTATCCTCATTCCCTGGACATTGCGCTGGTTTCGCCATTTTGACCAGGTGCGGCATGATTTAACCCATCCTGTTTCCGCCGCCTTCTTCCCCACCATGCCCATCTCCCTGATCGTGGGCGGCATTGCCCTGGAGAAAGCCGGGCCGCTCTTCATGCCTCATGAAACACTGTTCCCCATTCTGCAAGGGTTATGGCTGGTAGGAACAACCGGGATCGGCATTTTTGCCTTGACCATCCTCAGCATCTATTTCCTCAAACCAGACATGAAATGGCAGATTGCCAATCTGGGCTGGTTGATCCCGCCCGTTTCGGCGCTCATTGTGCCTGTTTTGGGCGGCAGCCTGGCCACCGAATACGCCGGAACGACATTAGGCGCGATCAATCTCATCGGCAGTCTGATTTTCCTGGGAATTGGCGCGGTGTTATTCCTGTTTGTAATGGGTGCCGTGTTCTCCCGCTACCTGTTCCATGATCTGCTGCCGGCTCATCTGGCCCCCACCATTTGGATTGGGATCGCACCAACAGCTATTTTGACCATCATCATTATCAAACTGGTGAAGCCTGTCACCCTCTTCTTCAATGCTCCGGCTGAAGCGGCCCCCATTTTGAGCGTCATGGCCAAGGCGTTGGGGGTAGGCTTATGGGGGTTTGCCTTCTTTTGGCTGATTTTGGCCGTTCTTCTCACCTGGCGGCATCATAAAAAAGTTGCGCTGCCGTTTGCGATGAGTTGGTGGGCTTTTACCTTTCCATTAGGTGCGTTTGTAGTCTCCACCGGCGTCATTTTCCAGGCAACCCAAGCTGTATTTTTCCAATGGGTGGGCCTTGCTGCCCTGCTGGGTTATGTGGTTATTTGGGCAACAGTGGCGACGCGGACGGTAAAAGGTGTCATTTCTGGCACGATTTTTCAGACGCATTCGTGATTTGGGCATGGTTCAATTATCTCGAAATCATCTTTACAATTTGCTGTGGATTGAAATCCACAACTAGAGTAAGAAGTGCGTTAAAACGCACTAAAAATACTCCAAAATGTACAAAAGCAGCCCCCGCAACCTGTTAAAACAGGTTGCCTTCTTCAGCCAGGCATTTCAATGCTCGGCAGTTACGGTGAAATTATAAAGATGAATTGTTCCTTTTTGAACCATGCCTAGAATTGAGTCCACCGAAAAAAGTTCAACTTTTTGTCATTAATTGAAACTTTCTGCCGAGGCGAAAAGTTGAACTTTTGGTCTTGAAGGGCTTTTTTCGGAAGAGTCAGAATTAGAAATTCAATGAGTTTGGCGGGATGTTGTACAATTTGTTTGATCAAGAGGTTGCTCCAGAATTAAGATTTTGGTCTGTCAACCGCAATCTTATTGGATCCGCCTCTTGTTTTGTAACCGTCCCCCCCCGTACGTGCCCCCTTCGTCAAGCTCAGGGGGCAGGGAGTGAGTGATTACTTTTCGCTAGACTCCAGTTGCCAATAAAAAAGCAGAGTTTGACATAGTAAACTCTGCCCTAAATTCTATTGCTACGGCCGTTTTATAATGACTGCCGAATAACGGCCGTTACATTACGAAAGGAAATTAGCCCTTAATCTTCGTATTCTTCTTCGTATTCTTCTTCATACTCCTCAATATCATCCACAAAATCCAGATCGTCCAGATCGTCAAAGTCGTCTTCAAAAGCCCAGTCCAATTCCAGAGGCTTCAGATCAACAACTTCCAGTCTGGTATCGCACACGCGACATGAGACGATTTGACCTAGTTTGGGGGATTTTACATTGATTTTTGCGTCGCATTCAGGACAATAAGCGACATCGCTCTTATGAGCCATTTTGTGTATCTCCTACATTTTTTTAACTTGGGGACACGGCCGTTCCCGTGTCCAATCACTATAAAACAAGACTAAGTTAATCCAGAGAGGTATAAATAAACTGGCAAATGGTGTATGAAAGGTGTGTAAAAACGGCCGTTTCTGTACGAAATCTGTTGCAAACCGCTATTCAGGCTCATCCAAAGAAAAACGATAGCCCACGCCAGGCACATTTTGGATAAAGCGGGGTTCATGTGAATCTGGTTCAATCTTGCGGCGCAGCCGGCTGACCAGACCACGCACCAATTCCCGGCTGCCCTGCCCAGTATAGCCCCACACCCGTTCCACAATCACATCAACCGGAATCACTTGCCCCCGATTAACCATAAGCACATACAACAAACGAAACTCCAACTGCGTCAGGCGGCGCGATTCGCCGTCAAGAACTGTAACCATTCGCGTGTCGGGGTCCAGACTAATTTCAGTTACGTTCAAACGGGGCAAAACAAACGTGGGGACCGTGTGTGTACGCCGCAAAATGGCTCGGACGTACTCAGCCAATACACGCGGGGCAACCGGTCGCGCCAGAACCACATCCGCGCCCACGCGCAGCAGTTCACAAAGTGTCTCTTCCGGCGGTGTGTTGGCAATGAGCAGCAACGGCGCCTGCGTCACAGTACGAAGGGCAATCAAATCGGCCAGCAGTTCCGCCCCATCATGCCAGGCAACGACGATGAGATCAGACGGCCGTTCCAACCATTTATCGGCCACCCGCTGTAAAGAAATACTGGAACCAACCGCCAACCCGGCATGTTTCAAAATATAGGTCAGAATTTCACGTTCTTCAGGATTATGGGCAACGAGAAGGACTTGCATAGCCTATCCTCACAATCATTTACTTAGTAACCGTCCAACAATTACTTCCCTTTTGGGAAGGACGGTTACTCGAAGGTCATCCACCAATTCCGATAACT
>JBNKZT010000265.1:0-8568 GCA_050301775.1 Promineifilaceae bacterium (SeqCode) | reverse complement strand
AAGGCGTTGAGTTTGCCTATAAGTTTGGTACGATGATCGAGATTCCACGCGCTGGTTTGACGGCGGATAAGATCGCTGAAACCGCTGAATTCTTCTCTTTCGGCACCAACGACTTGACCCAGTTCACCTTTGGCTACAGCCGTGATGATGCCGAGCGTAACTTCCTGGTCAAGTACGTGGAAGATGGCATTTTGCCCCAGAATCCGTTCCAGACCATCGATGCTGAAGGCGTTGGCCAACTCATGGACATCACTGTGAAGAAAGGCCGTGGCGTTCGCGTTGAACTGGAAGTTGGTATCTGTGGTGAGCATGGTGGCGATCCTGAATCTATCGCTTTGTGCCACAAGCTGGGCTTGAACTATGTGTCCTGCTCCCCCTTCCGGGTACCGATTGCCCGATTGGCCGCAGCCCACGCCGCGCTGGACAGCAAATAAACCGATAACCCTTAAACCTGCGAGGTTTCCAAACCCGTGCAGGTTTCTGTACGAAAAGAAGCCGATCCTGGTGAAAACACTAGGATCGGTTTTTTGTTTATGACATATAGCACGATTGTTTGTGAATTTTGTCACTACTCGATTGCATCAAAGGTTCATATAATTTTGCCTTAAATACTTTTGTTAAGTCTCCTCCTTTTGAGGCTTAGTGGGAATCAGTGGTAAGAGACCGGGGCCGTCAAACCCTGGTCTCTTCGTTTTCGGGATAGAGGGTAGAGAAAGAGGAAGAAATTTTGCCCTCTAGCTCTTGCTCTATCCTCTAGCTTTTTAGGGGAAGTGTGTAGATGGTGTGCCAGGCAGAATCGTTGGGGCCGCGCTGCATGAGGCGGAGTTCGTGGATGGGGGCAGGGAAACGGCCGTTTTCCCATTCGGATGCTTGTAATTCAGTGACCATGGCCGTCATATCGGCTTGATTGAGCCGCATGGCCAGGGTGAGATGGGGCGTGAAACGGCGTTGTTTGTCGCGTCCGGCCAGCCGCAGCAAGGTGTCGCGCACTGTTAGCAAATCGTCGGTTGGCTTGACGCCCAGGTAGACGACGCGGCGGCCAAAGGTGCGAATACCACCAAGTTCCAGATTAAAAGCTTTGATTTTGCCGGTCATCCCTTCTAGCCGGGCGATCAATTCGGCTTCGTTTTGGGCAGTAGATGGACCATTACGCCAGTAGGTGCCAGCCAGGGTGACGTGTGGCGGCGTGATAACGGCTGTTTGCGGGTCATATTGTTGGCGAATGGATTGAATTTGGTCGGCCAGATCGCCATCGGGAAAAGCGCCGATGAAGATGCGGTAATCGCCGGAACGTTGTCTTGGTTTGGGTTTACGAATCATAGGAAATAAATAAGCAGGTTGGCGAGTTTGCAAGTCATCTTTGCAGCTTACAAACTCGTATACCCGTAACGCTAGCTAATTTCTGTCTTCAGGCCGGGGGGCAGAACAATAACAACAACGCCGGGTTCGTTGCTAACGGCCGTTACAATTTTAACTCCGTCCGGTACACGTATTTGTAGGGTGTCGGCGGCCGGTGTGGTTGGTGGATCAACAGGGGGATCGAACGGCGGTTCGATCGGTGGTTCACCGATGATTGGAGGAGGCGTGGTAACGGCCGTTGCCTGGAGTGTGATGCCGTCGATGAAGAAATCTTTGGGGCGCATCCATTTACTTTTAACGCGGATTTCGATAACGGCCGTGCCATCATCAGGAACCGTGAAAGTGATTTTGTGCTTATACCATTTTCGATTGCCCATCTTGCCGCTGTGAATCCACTCCCCTTCCCCATTGACCCAAACACCGGATTCAGCGCCAAAAGGATCGGTCTCGTTATATAAAACGGCCAGAATCGGTACGGCCAGCGTGGCTTTTGACCCAGGTTTCAAACCGGTAACTGTTTGTACCAGTTGAGCGCCAAAAGCGGAATTGGCATGAAAGATTTTGTAGGTAGTGTCGCCGGCCAAAATGAGGGCGTCGGGGCCACCTAACTGTTCGTTGGGCGGCAGTTGTCCGGCCAACTTGTGGACGCATTCGGGAACCCCTTGGGCTTTGTCCCCAGCGCCAAATAATGATGCGCCCGGCTCAATCCAGTTGAGGATCCAGCCTTTGGGCTGTTGGTTAATTAAAAATCCCGGCGCCGGTGGCAGATCGTCCCACCCTTCTGTAAATGACCCATTTTTCAACATATCACTGCTCCTTTTTGTGAATGCGGGAAAATAACGACAAGGTCATTATAAGGGCATATCCTGATATATTTCAAGTTGAGTCAGGGGTACACGATGATTTTGCCCACCATACCGGCTTGTCGATGGCCGGGAACGCCGCAGTAAAAGTCAAATGTGCCGGGCCGCGTGGCCGTGCGACGGACCTCGACTTGACTGTTGTTGGGCACGGCCGTTACCCCAAGCTAGAAATTTATCTACTTAGTACTATGCGAAGAGTATCTGTATGATCACGGCCGCTATCCCCAATCGCGTACGCTTCGCTAAATTGCCTCTTGACAAAGTGTATTTATGACACTATAATATTTTGTATAAGTGTTAAGGATACACTAATTGTTAATTCGGAGGATTGATCCATGTTCAAAACATTCTTGCCCGTTATCATAGTTTTTGCTGCTGTTGGACTGATCTGGGGTGACGCTGTGGGCGTGGTAACGGCCGTTTTCACCCTGGCCATCTTTGCTGTGTGGGCGGTGCGCCGCTGGGTATACGTGAATGTGCCGGAACTGGAAACTGCCGTTGTCTACCGCACCGACAGCGAAACCTTTGCCCATTTTCTGGCCCCAGGCCGCCACTGGATCATGCCCTTTGCTGAAAAATTAGGCGAAAGCATCTCGATTGCTTCCGCTTCAGTTAATGGCCAATGTGCCCAGGCCGAAACAACCGGCGGTATTCCGCTGACGATTGATTGGACGCTTGCCTATAAGCTGAACCCGTTCCGAATTCCGATGGAGAATCGGCCCAAATTGGCCCGTTCCCTGCCGCGTAAAGCGGCCACTATCGCCCGCAATCATGTCAACAACTGCATCCGGCACGTGATTGGCGATTATCCGGTGGCGGCGTTGAGCCAGCCGGGCACGATCAAACGCCTGGAAAGGGAAGTACGCCAATTGGCGGCGGCGCGTCTGGCCGATTTAGGCTTTGAAATCTCGCGGGTGATGCTGGGCACGATTGAAATGCCGCCACCTGTGCGGGCGGCGCTGACCGAAGCGTATGGCCAGCAGGTGCGAACCGAACATGAAGCCCAGTCGTTGGCCCGGTTGCATCAAGTCGTCAGCCAATTTTCGGAAGCCGACATGCAGCGGTTGTTGGAACTGGAGCGGATTTATAAATTAGGTGAGAATGGCGTGGCGATGTTTTACACCCCGTCTCAGTTTGTCCCCCCTACCCCGGCTGTTGTTCGGAACGGCCGTCGCCGTCCCCAACCTGTTTATCCGGGCCTGGTTCCCCCGGATGCGGCAGTAACTGGTTTTTCATGATTTTCATCATCGCGTACAATTGCCCAACAAACCCAAAATCGGATTTCTGTAAGAAATCCGATTTTTGATACCATGGAGGTAATGATGAAACTGGCAATAGGTTCCGATGAACGATCTCATCTGACAGATGTTGTCGTGGCCGACGTACGAAAACGTGGACACCAGGTAACGTTGTTTGGTCCATTAGCCGATCAGAAAGAATATTGGCCGCAGGTCGCACGGCAAGTGGCCGAAGCGGTCGCTTGTGGTCAGGCCGATGAAGGAATTTTGTTCTGCTGGACAGGAACAGGTGTGAGTCTGGCGGCTAATAAAGTGCCAGGAATACGGGCGGCCCTCTGTGATGATGCTGAAACAGCACGCGGCGCTCGCTCATGGAACAAAGCCAATGTGCTTTGTTTGTCGATTCGGCGAACGTCGGAAGTGGCGGCGATAGAAATATTGGAGCGCTGGTTTAGTACAACTTACCAGTCCAATGAGGAAGACGATATGTGTCTGGCGCAGGTTGCCGCGATTGAAGCCGCTTATTCGATGTGATCGTCAACAACTAACGTATTGGTCATCTGATGATTCACAGCATGAACCAATCTTTCGACAAACTCTTCTGTTTGGCTAATACGCGAAGATAACATGCATGCGCTGAGCGTAAGGGTTACGCTGAAGACAGCAAACAATGCGCCAATGACCAGGATGATTACAAAGATATTCAAAATGACTTGCCCCGAAGTGCTGCGGGTTCTGGGGTACGGTTATGGGATTACCGTCCCTTCCTTTTTCTCTTGGGCCGTATTTTAGCAGTTAATTTAGCAATTGACGAGATGGAACAGTTGTTCTATAATTCTGGGATGGAACGACTTGGAAAACTCAAGGCAGTATCGGAATTCATGCACCTGGAACCGGCGGAAGAAGTGCCGCCGATTCCACCGCGCCTGGCTCCTTGTGGACAGGTTGTTACTTCCAGCGAAGCAGCGCTGAACAATCCGGCGCCAATCGTTCATAACGCAGTCATGCCGGGTGGCAAGACAATTCCCCTGTTGAAAACGATGCTCACGACGGCGTGTGAGCGTAACTGCTACTACTGCCCGTTCCGTGCCGGCCGCAATTTTCGCCGTATCAATTTCAAGCCGGAGGAAATGGCCGACACTTTTATGACGTTGTACCGGGCTGGTGTGGTGGAGGGGATTTTCTTGAGTTCGGGGATTATTGGTGGCGGGGTGAAAACGCAAGATAAGTTAATTGATACGGCCGATATTCTACGTAACAAACACCAATTTCGCGGCTACTTACATCTGAAAATCATGCCCGGCGCGGAAAAGGACCAGGTATTCCGCTCGATGCAGTTGGCCAGCCGCCTTTCGGTCAATTTGGAAGCACCCAATGACCGGCGTCTGGCTGATTTAGCGCCTAAGAAGGTGTTTTTTGAGGAGTTGTTACGGCCGTTGCAATGGGTCGAAGAAATCCGCCAGACAGAACCGGTGCAGTTGAACTGGCCTCGGCCAAGCGACACCTGGCCATCTACCACCACCCAATTCGTCGTTGGCGCAGTCGGCGAAAGCGACCTGGAACTGTTGAGCACTTCTGAATACCTTTACAAGCACTTGAAATTGGCCCGCACCTACTTCATGGCCTTCAATCCAGTGTACGATACGCCCCTGGAAAATGCCCCGGCCGAAAATCCGCTGCGGCAGAACCGGCTGTACCAGGCCTCCTTCCTCTTCCGCGATTACGGCTTTGATTTAGAAGACATGCCCTTCACCGAGGCCGGTAATCTACCGCTGGATACCGATCCCAAGCTGGCCTGGGCGCAGGTGGCGCTGCGCGACGCACCGGTGGAACTAAATCGGGCCGAGCGGGAAGAACTGCTGCGTATTCCGGGTATTGGTCCCAAAGGCGTGATGGCGATTTTGGCCGCCCGGCGGCGGGGCAAACTGCGCGAAATCCGCGATTTACAGGCCATTGGTGTGCAAACCAAGCGCCTGAAGCCGTTTGTTTTGTTGGATGGTCATCGTCCTACCTATCAATTACCCCTGTTTTAGCGATTAAGGAATCGTTTACAAATAATTTTTCAAAAAGAAAACGATTCCTCTCAAGCAAGCGCAGTTTTTTCCGCTCAAAATGCACAAGCTAAAAACTGCGCTTGCCTAACAGCCGCCCGGCAGATAGTTGCAGGGATTGGCATATCCTAGATTGAGCATCATCTCTAAGTGGACGTGGGGCATGGATGAATTTCCGGTGCTGCCGGAGAGGGCGATCGTATCCCCCTGCCCCACCGCGTCGCCGGTTTTGACCTGAAATGAACTGTTATGCGCGTAGAGGGTGCGCCAGCCATTGCCATGATCGACGACAATCAAATTGCCATAGCCATAATCATTCCAACCGGCATATTCGATTTTACCGGCGGCCATTGCCTGAACGGCCGTGCCCACTGGCACCGCAATGTCAATGGCCTGATGGCCGTAGGCGTACTGTTTAACGATCCAACCTTTGACCGGCCAGATGAATGTGGCTTGCGGGGCTGGTTCGCCTGGTGGTGGCGCGGATTCATTTACCTGGGTGGTGATGAGCAATTTTTGTCCGGGGTAGATCAACGAGGGGTTGCTGATTTGGTTGACGGCCGTTAACGTCTGAATCGGAATGCCAAATTTGCGGGCGATGAGGTAGAGCGTATCGCCTGACTGCACGATGTAGGTGCTGCTGTCAGCAGGTGCCGGCTCGGCCGGGGTTGGTTGAGGCTGTGGCTGAGGATTAACCGGTGTGGTTACGGCCGTTGCTCCAGGAATTGAGAGCGTTTGTCCGACGCGGATAAGGGATGGGTTGACGATATTGTTAACGGCCGCTAACGACATCACCTCCACGCCAAATTTCCGGGCGATTGCCGACAATGTATCTCCCCGCTGAACCGTGTACGCGCCTGTCTCGGCTGGCGGTGCATCGGAAATGACGGGTGGCGGCACGGCCGTATCATTGGTTGACAGGCTAAGTATTTGTCCGACGTAGATGCGGCTGGGATTGGTGATATGGTTAACGGCCGTTAAATCGGCGACTGAAACGCCAAAACGGCGGGCGATGTTGAACAGGGTGTCGCCAGGTTGGACGACGTAGCTGCTTTGGTTGGCGGATTGGGGGGGAACGGTCGTCAACTCACCGGCGGTGTCTGGCGCTGGCACAGCAGAGGGCGCGGCCGGAGCCGGTTCCTCGTGGGCGGGCAGCACGATTTGTGACCAATCAATGGCCGACGACTCGTCCGGGATGACAGCCGGTCGATCCGGTGGCGGCGGGTTGTCATCCGACTGGGCTTGAACAATAATTGCCGTAATCAAGCTGAGAAATGCGAATCCTAATATAAAGAGGGATGCTGCTAGACGCCGATTTGCCATAAGTGACCTCCGATACTTTTTTTGTTGGGTAAAAAACATACCGGTAAAGTCGTTTTAGGGTCGTAAAGTGACCGTGAATTGTCCGTAAAAAGGGTAGGACAAAAGTCCTGTTTGCCGGGCAAGGCGCGATTTACCAGATGAAAGCGAGCTTTATTGGCGAACCGATTGGGGAAACTCTGGTGGTGGAGACGGTTTTAGAAGCGTGGGCAGCGCGGTTTTTGGGGTGTGGGTTGGGGACGGCCGTTCCTTTGAATTCTACTATCCAACGAAAAAACGCCGACAAGATGAATCCTGCCGGCGTTTTTTCTGAATTGTAGGAGGTGGTTGTAAACTTATTTGTTTTGTAACTGTACAGGCTCGCGAGAAGAAGTTCAACTTTTAGCCGACAAATCGTTTAGCTAGCCAGAGAAAAAGTTGAACTTCTGGCTTAGACCTTTATTTTTTGCCCAGGAAGCCTAAACCTTTTTGGAGTAAATCCTGGGCGGTGTCAACCGTGCCTTCATTTTCCAGGAAATTTTCAACCTGTCCGGCCAATGGTTCCGGCAGTTTCGTCTTCAAAAACTTGATGACAGCCTCGGCTGCCTTGCGGGCCTGTGCTTCCGGCAGTCCGGTTTCCTCGGCCACCATTTTGACTAATTCGTCCATATTTTGTCTCCTTGATTGTGTGTCTGATGAGGTAGACACTGGTTTTTGATTTTGGTCACAACGCGGTGTGTCACGTATCACGCTTCATGTTTTGCCACGATTCATCTCGGGTTTTAATCTCAATGGGCCGGGCCAATTCCTTGACGACATCATCCACGTAAGCCGGGCGGCGCATGCCGACGAGGACGCTGCTGATTCCGGCCGTGGAGCGCAGGGCGCGGATGGCGATCTGGCTGAGGGTGTTGGCCTGCCAATCGGGGTCGGCGAGTACGGCCGTTCCCCGTACCACTTGCCCTTCTGCCGCAGCCTGGGCCTGGTAAAATGCGCCCACAGCCGCCAAAACCTCGTTGGCGGCAGCCACGTAGCCATCGAGCCAGTCTGTTAAGCCGGGCGGCGGTTTGGGCAGGCTGGTAAGGAAATTGACGGCGTTCTGCAACCGGGGCAGGAGGAAACGGCCGTGTACGTCACGCCAGTTCTGGTAGGTGCCAAAACTGCTCCAGCGCCCTTGCAGCATCAAGCCCACGGCCAGATATTCCTGAAGCTGCTTTTTGGTCGCGTCGTCGGCGTCGATGGCTGGCCGAATGGTGTTGTGGAATTGTTCTTCGAGGGTGATGGTGTGAGTAACGGCCGTACTCACCTCCCCGGGATTCGTTGGATAACTGGGCGGCACCACATCCGCCAGCCGCGTCAGCGACTCCTCTTTAATGGCATTGAGCGGCCGGTTGATCAGCACCGCCAATCCCTTCGCCCGCGCCAGGGCCAGCACGCTCTCCCCATTCGGCTGATTCCGCTCCGTCGCCGCCCCCGTCTCCAACAAATTCATCGGCCACTGCACCACCCGGAAATGATGATTGGGAGAAGAATCCACTTCTTCATCCGTGTTCATCCGTGTTAATCTATGTCCAATCCCTCCCGCAATTTCCCATACTTTCGCCAGCGACGTGAACTTGGGATCGTTGGCCGAGGCCGGAAAAGTGTTGGAACTGATGCCGTAATAGTGGATGCGTCCCCGTGCCGCTTCTTTTTCCAGATGTTCAAAAGCCAGCTCGATGCGCCGGTAATATTCCTGGCGCGCCCTGGCCAGGGCAA
>JBNKZT010000264.1:0-8587 GCA_050301775.1 Promineifilaceae bacterium (SeqCode) | reverse complement strand
GAACGGCCGTACTGAAATTGCGTTTACGAAACAAATTCAGGTCAATTAAAGGAGTCGCTGCAAAGAAATGTGATGTGGCAGACTTCAGGCGAGACTGGATAAAGACGAAAGCCAGAAAAGCCACGACGGCCAACAAATAAAGCGGCCAGGTCACCGGGTCGGCACTGTTGTCGAGACTGGCAAAACCACCAGCACTTTGCACATCGCCGCTGTTCAAAAGGGCAACGTTTAGGGCAAGAAGAGCGGCAGTGAGTGTTCCTGTGCCCAACCAATCAATTCGTTCACGCGTTTGTGGGCGGGGCAGCTCCCGCAGCGCCCACCAGGCCAGCCCCATCCCGATGAGACTCAAGGGAATGTTAAGGTAAAACTGCCAGCGCCAGCTCAAAAACCGAACCAGCAGCGCCCCATACAGCGGTCCCCACACCCAACCGGCCGTGTCAATTGCCCCCAGCGTGCCCATCGCTGTGGCCCGACGCTTCGGTTCATACACATCACCCACAACCGCCATCGCCACCGGAACCATCGCCCCGCCGCCCAACGCGGTTAGCACCCGGCCAACAATGAAACTGTTCAAATCCGGGGCCAACGGCACCCAAATCGAACCGGCCAAAAATAGAGCCATCGACCCCACAAACACGGCTCGCCGCCCGACAATATCGCTCAACTTACCTACAAACGGCATGACCACCACATAGGCAATCAAATACGCATTAACGATCCAGGCTGCTTTGTCCAATCCATCCGGCAGCGGTATCTCTAAATCAAAAATGATCTGGCGCAGCATCGTAGAAACAACCGTCAAATCATCAGCCGCCACGAACACGCCAAAGGCGACAACAGCCAGGATGAGTTTGGGAGATGGTTTACGAGTCATGGAAAATACTGAGTGATGAGGGCTGAGTATCAGAAGCAACGACTCAATCCTCAATCCTCACTACTCAGTCCTCAATCCTCATCGCTATAGAAAGAAATCTTTCAACGCCGCCGATACATCGGCAACGATGATATGCCAGGGGAAATCCGGGTCGCGGGTGAGGGTCATATCGCTGCCGTCAATTTGCAGCCGGGCAATACCATCCAACAAAGCCAATGCCTGAGCGACCGGCGACCCCTCCTCCATTGCCGCCACCGATTCATACTGTTCTACACCCCCTTCAGCTAACTTGAGATTGGTGTAGAAATACATCTCATCGCCATCATCACTGAATTCGGTTTCAATTTCGATATATTCAGACATGGAAGGAATTATCATGCGTCATCAATCATGCGTCATTTTGTCATGCGGCAGCGTGACGTATGATGCATGATTGATGATGTTTGATTCATTTTTACTGATTATCCAAATAATCAATCGCTGCTTGCAAAACGGGATCGCCGGCGCTCAATAATGTATCCTCATTGACCGGGACCTGTACCGTGGGCACAACGCCGATGCCTTCGATGTGGATGTTACCGTCGTTGTCAACGGCCCGGCCCTGAGTAAAGCGGAACCGTTCGTCTTCCGGCATCAACACTTCATCAATGCTGCCGCCCAGCCCGGCCGTTGGATATTGGCCGACGATGGCCGCGCGGTCGGCGATGGTCATGTCGTATGAGAAAAACTCACAAGCACTGGCACAGTTGGGACCAACCAAAACGGCCACGTCACCGTTGTAGCGCAGTTCTTCGGCGGGTAGATAGAAACGATCTTCCGTGCGCGGATCGAAGTAAAATTCGCCGCGATCTTTATCGTAAAAACCAGCATTGCCTAAAACATGCGGCTCGTTGAAGAAGTAAGCGGCCATCTGGTCGGCCAGGAAGCCGCTGCCGCCGCCGTTCTGGCGCATGTCGATGATAAGACCGGGAATCTGGTTTTCATTAAGCACCCGCATCATGCGTTCCCACAACTGAATGGAAAGCAAATCATTATCGGCAAAGCTGAAAATTTGCACGCGCATGTAGCCATCGGGCAGGAATTCGTATTCCAGCGGTAGTTCCAGGCCGGTGCGACCCACGTTCAACGAGGAGAAATTGAAGCTGTCGAATTCGGCAACGGCCGTTAACGTCACCGTCTCTTCTCCCCCACCCGGATTGGCAAATGTCACCTCAACCTCAGTATCCAATGGGAAGCGGGTGGCGTAACGAAGCTGCTGCAAACGCAGGAAATGCTCCGTGCTGAACGGGGCTGAATAAACAACCGAATTGTCCATTGCCTCTTCAACCGGCAGACCGCCAATGGCGGTAATTTCTGCACCCAACTCCATCCCGGCTTCGTCTGCCGGGCCGTTGGGCGTGATAAAGTTGACGATGATACGGCCGTCATCTACCTCACGCATGGCAAATCCCAAACCACCCGTTACCGCTTCCTGAAAATCTTCCACCACAAACGGGCCGCTGACGTGGCCATCGGGAATTGACCAGGAAAAATCGCGTAACGCCCGGCGGTAATTAAGTGCGCTGCCCGTTCTGTCGGCCGTTTCAAAGCGCGGCTTGAACTCCACCCGCAGCGCCTCCCAATCAATGCCCTTGTATTCTGTGAAGGCATATTCGTTCTTCAACTTGTCTACCAGCGCATCAAAGGCGTCGGTGTAGCTCAAATCGGAAAAATCAACCAGGGCCGCTCCTTCCGGTTCAACTAAATCGATGCGCTGTTCGCGTGAACGGTCAAACGTAAACGGATCGCTGTCAAGATTGACAACGGTGTAGCCCGGCAGCAAGGTGGTCGTGGGATCGTCATCGGTAAAGAGCAGGCCATCCTCACCAAACCCGATGGGGAAATCCTGTTGATCGTCCGGCGCGTACACCAGCAGCTTGCCGCCAACAATTTCCCGCTCTGTTTCGGCATCCTCGCTAACTTCAGTCGAGGCATAGGCCGTTGACCAACCGCCGCCGTATAAATCGCGCTCTTCCAGGAAGGGATCGCCAAAGGTGTTGGTCCAGTAGGCAACGGCGTAAACCTGAACGCCGGCTTCTTCCTGGCCGTCATGATCGACATCGCGCAGTGTGCCCTGCGGCTCGATGGGCAGCGAAAGGCTGTACTCAAACGGCGAGGTAAAGAAATCGGAGGTGATCTGGCCCAATGTTTGCGAGGCAACAGGCATCAAAAACCCTTCATTGCGGTCCACAAAACCGGCCTGGTCTTCCAAAATAACCACCGGCGCGGCTACGCCCATTGTAAAAAACGGGTTGGTGTAGGTCACGACGCCGGTAATGGCCACAACGCCGCCTTCGTCGTTGATGAGCAGACCGTCCATATCGTTGACTTCGGGAACGGCCGTTGGCTCTGGCTGCGGCGTGTTAGTTGGTTCTGCTGTCGGGACAAACGCCGGGACCGTCGTTGGCGGTTCGACCGGAACGACTTCTGTCGGCATCGGCGTTGGCGCTTGTTTCTGGCAGGCAGCCAGCAAAGTAGAAATGAGCAGAATAAGAAGGACAATTTTGATTTTCATATGTTCCTCGTAAATTTGAGATGGGTTAGCAATACGGCCGTTTCCTATTTTATTCGCAAAAACAAACTATCGGGCATTTTCTCAGGATAAATTGAAGGAACGGCCGTCAATCCCCAAACTTAATCCCCTGCGCCAGCGGCAGCTCCTTCGACCAGTTTACCGTGTTCGTCTGGCGGCGCATGTACGATTTCCAGGCATCCGAGCCAGACTCACGGCCGCCGCCAGTATCCTTCTCGCCGCCAAACGCCCCGCCGATTTCCGCGCCCGACGTGCCAATATTGACATTGGCAATGCCGCAGTCGGAACCGCCCACCGCCAGGAATGATTCAGCCGTGAGCAAATTGGTCGTAAAAATGGCGCTAGAAAGCCCCTGCGATACCTCATTATGCAGCTGCATCGCTTCCTCAAACGTTTCATATTCCAACACATACAAAATCGGGGCAAACGTCTCTTCGCGCACGATAGCGGTTTGGGCCGGCATTTTAACGATAGTCGGCTCCACGAACTGCGGGCCGAGGTCGGGACGCGCCCGACCGCCGACGAGGACTTCGCCCCCGTCGTTGGTAGCTTCTTCCAACGCGTTGATCATCTTGCTGACCGAATCCTGTGTGACCAGCGGTCCCATCAACGTATCTTCAGCCAATGGATCGCCAATATTGACTTGTTTATACGCTTTGACCAACTTTTCGATTAATTGGGGAGCCGTTTCTTTGTGGGCCAACACGCGGCGGGTGCTGGTGCAGCGCTGTCCGGCCGTACCCACTGCGCCAAACAAAATACCACGCGTGGCCAAATCCAGGTTGGCGTCGGGGGCAACGATGATGGCGTTGTTACCGCCCAATTCCAGGATGGTACGCCCCAGCCGCCGGGCTACGGTTTCAGCCACTTTTCGTCCGGTGGGGATGGAACCAGTAAAGGAAATGAGCGGCAATCTTGAATCTTCAGTCATTAATTTTCCCACATCGCCTGCGCCAACGAGCAAATTGAACACACCGCTGACGCCGTAATCAGCCATGACTTGATTGGCGATGTGTTGGACAGCAACGGCCGTTAACGGGGCCAACTCCGATGGTTTCCACAACACACTATCGCCACACACCGCCGCAATCGCCGCATTCCAAGACCAGACTGCCACTGGGAAATTAAAGGCCGAAATCACGCCCACCGGCCCCAGCGGATGCCACTGCTCATACATGCGGTGGCCCGGCCGCTCCGAGTGCATCGTCAGGCCGTACAATTGGCGGGAAAGGCCGGTGGCAAAGTCGCAAATATCGACCATCTCCTGCACTTCGCCCAGGCCTTCGGCCCGAATCTTGCCCATTTCCAGCGTCACCAATTCGCCCAACGGCTCCTGGTAATCACGCAGCGCATTCCCCAAATCGCGCACCAGTTGGCCCCGTTGCGGCGCGGGTACTGTGCGCCATTTTTCAAAACCCGCCTGAGCCGCCGCAACGACTTGCTCATATGCGGCCGGCGTCGTCGGCAAAACGGCAGCGATTGGCTCGCCGGTTGTCGGGTTGGTGGAAACGATGGGGGCTGCGTCCGTCTCCATCCAGCCATCCGGCCCAGCACAAACGCCAGCATTGACCGCTTGAATGTTTAATTTTTTTAGAATTCTGTTCATGGGTTCCTCTCCAGATAGTTCGTCATGATGCGGTCAGTTTAGCACAAGTGGCGGGTGAGGACACGGCCGTTTCCCCGATACAAAACCAGGCAAGAAAAATCCCCCAATCACCCAATCCCCGCCATTTGGAACCCACCATTAGAAATGCTACACTAACCACAAGATGAACGATGATGAAATCACCTACCAGCAAGCCAAAATGCTGTTCGATCAGGCCTACCATCTGCAAATGAAAGGCGAACTGGCCGACGCCATCAACCTGTATAAACGATCCATTGCCATCCATCCCACAGCCGAAGCCTACACCTTCCTCGGCTGGACCTATGGTATGCTCAAACGGTTCGATGAAGCCATTGCCATGTGCCAACAGGCCATCGCTACTGATCCGGCCTTTGGCAATCCCTACAACGACATCGGCGCGTATTTGATTGAACAAAAACAGTGGGAGGAAGCCATCCCCTGGCTGGAACAGGCGATTCAAGCGCCTCGCTACGATGCCCGTCAATTTCCCTACATGAATCTGGGCCGGGTTTATGAGCGATTAGGCCAATATCAAGCCGCCCTGGCCTGCTTTGAAAACGCCCTGGCCATCGACCCGTTGTATCTTACGGCCCGCTGGGCCAAACAAGCACTGCTGGGCAAAATGAATTAGGCAAAACAGTACCTATGAACAATCTTCTTAAATGGTTCACGAATCTTAGCAAACGCCAACCATTGTTTTTGCTTTTTGGATGTGTGGCTCTGGCCATTGGCTTAAGAGCCTGGGGGCTAGATTTCGGTCTGCCTTACGTTTACCATCCTGATGAAGTTGTCGCTGTCAATACTGCTCAAGCGATGTTGAAAACAGGTGATTTTAATCCTCATTTTTTCCATTGGCCATCGCTAATTTTTTACTTGAATACGCTTTTGTATGGGCTGCATTTCCTGGCGGGTAAAATGTTTGGCATTTTTCATTTAACTGCGGATATTCCGGCTCCTGTTATGTTGGGAATGGCGGTTGGATATATGCCAATGGCCAGTATTTGGTTATTGAGTCGGATATTGACGCTGAGTCTGGGCGTTGGATCAGTTATCCTGTCTTTTTTTAGCGGCCGTTCATTAACAGGAAATACGGCCGTTGCTCTCTTAGCCGCATTTCTAATGGCCATTTCGCCAACCAATGTTGCCAACAGTCGGCTTATCACGCCAGATACCTTTGCCGTCTTCTTTCTGATGCTGGCCTTTTATGGCATTGTCAAAGTGCTCAATACTGGCCAATCCCAGTATTATGTTTTAACCGGTATCGCCATCGGCCTGGCCGCCTCATCAAAATATAATGCCGTTCTGATAGCGCTGCCCTTTCTTCTGGCCCACTTCTACCGCCACGGCCTGATAAAAGGGGTTAAAGATTTACGACTGGTAGGCACAGGCGTCATCAGCATTACTGCTTTTTTTGTCACCACACCCTACGCCATTCTGGATTGGACCACTTTTTGGGAAGCCATTCAGTTTGATGCCCTGCATTACAGCACCGGTCATGCTGGCATGGAAGGCAATACGCTGAATTGGTATCTCTCATTTTTATGGCGAATTGAAGGATTGGTTTTTATTCTGGCAATTCTGGAGGTTGGGCGGGGGCTTTACGGCCGTTCCTGGAAAACCATTCTCTTAGCCGTGTTCCCTGTGATTTATTTCGCATTAATTAGCAGTTTTGTCGTACGCAATGACCGGACGCTTCTGCCGGCCATCCCCTTCTTTATATTGCTAGCCGCCAACTTCCTGGTAACCACCTTCAGATGGCTGTCGCAGCAGTCGTTTTCCCGGCGGCGTTATGGGCGGGTGGCGCTGTTACTGGTTACGGCCGTTACCATCGCCATCCCCCTGCGTTCGAGCATAAAAAGTAGCCTTCGCCTTACAACCCTTGACAGCCGGGAAACAGCGCGGGTCTGGATTGCCGACAACCTGCCCCAGGGCAGCAAAGTCACCCTGGAATCTTACGCGCCCTACGTTGATCCTGGCCGCTTCACGGTTCAAGGCGTCAACAGCTTGAAAGATAACCCCCTGGAAACCTACAGAGCCGATGGCACAGATTACCTGATATTTAGTGCCGGTAGTTACCGCCGCTTCTTTGATGATCCCGAAAGGTATTCCAACGAAATCTCAGCCTACGAGCAAATGTGGTCACAGTTAGAAACCGTCAAAATATTTACCGACGGCAATTATGAAATACGTGTCTATGCGCTGCCAAAATAAAAAGCCACAAAAGGATTTTGCTGAAAGATTCGCTATTTCTGCTGTTGGACATTCTCTGCTCACTTAAAACGTTTCTCGCCCGCCCGGATGGGCACCTTGAGCCAGTTTTCTACCGGAGGCAGCGGGCAGCTAAAGTTGGGGTTGTAGGCACAATAGGGGTTGTAGGCAAAATTAAAATCAATCTCAACCTCAGTATCCGAAATGGGCTGCAAACCAGGCCGGTGATTGTCCATGTACCGGCCGGCGCCATAAGTTTCCTTACCGCTGGTCGCATCACGGAACGGCAAGAAAAAATCCGCGCCATCCGGATCGCTGTAAATCGTTAAGGCGGCTTCTGTACCATCTACCGCGAAATGAAATCGCCCCCAACGGCGATACAGGCGATGGTCACCAGTACTGGTTTCCATCTCCACCAATGGCTCGTCATCGGAAAATCGTTCTACCGGAGCGGTAAAAGTCATCGCATCGTCGTCATCATAATAATCCAGCCCGCTAAATGCCTCTCGCTGTTCCCAGGTCAAAGGGGATTGGGGGTGATGAGCTAAGAAATCATCAATTTGGTCGCGTAAATCTTGTAATTCGTTCATTTTTTACTCCTGAACCGGTCATGTCACTTTCGATTTGACGCTTCTGTGACATGAACTCTTACCTTTTGCCCTATCACCCCGGCTATGTGACAATCACCCAATGAGCAAGAAACATGATCAGGAGTATGGTCAGGCGCTCTTTGAGAGCCTGCAACAAATAGCTACCGGAAATCGTCAATACCCGGCAACCCCGCCCGCCCTCGATCCACATCCCCTGGCGCTGTTTCCACCAACTCCCCGCGAACTGCGCAAGATGAAGAAGTTTCGCTTTCAACTGCTGCATCGCTGGCTGGTGGAACGGTTTGAACCCTGCCGGGCAGCCGACATTGGCGGCGGAAAAGGGCTGCTGGCTTACTTGCTTCAGGAGAGTGGCTGGGAAACGGCCGTTATCGACCCCACACCCCAATCCCTCCCCGACAAATTCAAAAACAACACCACCGGCCAGCGCATCCGCACCCCGGCCAACGCCCGCGTCCGCCACATCAACCGAGAATTCAACGGCGCGATGGCCCACGAATTCGACCTGCTCATCGGTATGCACGCCCACGGCTGCAACGCCCAAATCATCGGCGCAGCCGCCGAATGGGGCTGCGGCTTCATCCTCTTCCCCTGCTGCGTCATCGACGAACCATTTTATCCGCCCATCGGCGCTACCTGGCTGGAAAGCGTCGCCGATTACGCTGTCCGCCAGGGGCTTGACATCTTTCCCTTCCGGC
>JBNKZT010000263.1:0-8618 GCA_050301775.1 Promineifilaceae bacterium (SeqCode) | reverse complement strand
GCGAATTCCGAAATACGTCAAATCTTCACTCAATTATTTTTCGGAATTCGCCTTACTGCACGTTTATATCGTTACGGGTTGGCCGACAATGGCATGGCACAGCGAAAACCAACGTCCCAATAATCAAGGCTGGCAATGGGGCGGGCCTGGATGTCGGCAGGCAGGCTTTCTTCTGTGTAGACAAAAATGCCATTAGCCGGGGAGGCCCAGGAGCCGCCGCGCAAAATGTGGCTGGTAGAGTTGGATTCATCGGCGTCCAGCACCCATTCTTTCAGACTGCCGCCCATGTTGTACGCGCCGAAGGGGCTGGCGCCATCGGGCAGGGCATCGACAGGTTTTAATATGGCGGCGAAGCTGTTGGTGTTGTTGGGATTGCCGCCGAAGATGGCGCGGCTGCTGGTTGGCGATTCATTTCCCCAGGGGTAGACACGGCCGTCAATCGCCCGCGCCGCATATTCCCATTGTTCGGAAGTAGGGAGATCGCCGCCAGCCCATTGGCAATAATCTTTAGCCCCATACCAGCTTACCCAGTTTATGGGATAGCGTTCGTAGCCGGCTTTGGCTTCCATAATGCTGAAGTTATTGAGGAGATAAGTGAACTGCGTCTCGTAGCCGGAGATGACGCAGTTGAATCCATCACACGTCTTTTCATAGCCGCCGATGCTGTTGAGAAAAGCCGCAAATTGGCGGACGGTTACTTCGTTTTGGTCGATATAAAAGTTGTCAACCTGGGTTTGCTGGCCGCCATTAGGCGGTCCCATGAGGAAGGTGCTGCCGGTGACGAAGAGCATGGGCATGTTGTCTTTTTCGCGCAAGAAACCTTGCAGTTGGGCGGTTTGGCGATATTGGGCGATAACGGCCGTTGGTTCCATTGTCGGAGTAAGTAAAGATTCGGGTGTACCGTTAGCTGAGGTAATGGCGACGGCCGTTGCTGTGGCCTGTGCCGATTTGGTAGCCTCTTCAGCGACGATTTGGAATTGGGCGGTTGACGTAGCCGCCGCATCCTGCGCCTCTTCAATGCCATCGAGGATCGTTCTGGTAGAGGCTTCAGACTGGGCAGTCGCAATTTGTATCGTAACCGTCGCTTGTTCCGATTGGGCTGTGGCAATTTGGGCTTCGGATATTTCTTGTTCGCGGGCGCTGACGGTTTGCCGGGCGACTAGCGTCGCTTCGGCGATGGTCTGGGCGCGAATGGTGGCATCGGCGGACAACGCAGCCAATCGCAGTTCTATTTGCTGCTGGCGGGCGCTAAAGCCCAAAATGAGGCCGCTCACCGTGATGATGAAAAGGACAGCCAGGGCAACCAGGAATCGCCGCTGGGTATCGGCCCGTTTTTTCTGGGCTTCGGCGGCGATTTCGGCCTGTTCTTTGGCTATCGCTTCGGCTTTTGCTTTCGCTTTTTGCTCTTCGGCGATTTGTTCAGCCCGCCGTGTTAATTCTTGCGCTTGAGCCAACTCCCGTTGGCGGCGATCTTCTTCCTGCCGGGCGGCTTTGTTAACGGCCGTTTCACTGGCCTCGACAAACGCTTTCTCCACCGGACTCAGTCCGTCGAACTTCTTTGCCTCTTCTAGCAGCCAGCCGCGCAGCAGCACACTGTCATCTTTCTGCCGTCCCCGCGCGTCCCACTGTTCAGCCTGGGTGGTCAGCCGTTGGCGGCGGCGCAAGATAACACGTTCATCATCCAACCACCCGATCAGGCTGGGCCAATTGCGCACCAGGGCTTCATGGGCCACCTCTACCTGATCATCTTCCGGTTTTTCCCCTTTCGTCAGGAGTACCAGCCGGGCCTGGATCAATTTGTCCAAGACACGGTCAATTCGGTCGGTGGCTTCACCCTGACGATAGAGCATTTCGCGGCGTACCCGGTTGCGTGTCACTTCCAGACCTTCACTGGGACGTACGATTTTCAACATGATGCGGCGTGCTGTTCCCTGTTCCTCCGTCGGCAGGTTTTCGTAGAGGGTGTCGGCTGTGTTGCCCAAAGCCTGCATGACACCGCCCACGCGCCGGTAACTTTCCCAGGTGACACGGTTGCGTTCCCGGTTATCCCACAACTGAAGCAGGGCAAATTGCAGCAGGGGTAAGGCTGCTGGTTCGCCCAAAATTTCGCGGATAAGCCGATCAATCAACCCTTCTTCGAATTTTAGACCGACACTTTCGGCCGGCTTTTCAATGGCTTCGCGCAGTTCCCCGGCGTTCATGGCATTTACGCGAACCTCGCCTTGTTCAAATATCGACTTAAAAAGCTCTGTTTTTTCCAGATAGCTTTCGTAATCGGTGCGCATGGTCAGGATGACCAGGTGGCGTGCCTCGCGGGAATGAATCAAATTTAAGATGTTGTTGATGAATGCGGTTCGTTCTTCTTCATCGTGGCAAAGCGTAAATGTTTCTTCGAATTGGTCGATGACAATGACGGCCGGTTCTTTGCTGCTCTGGTTGGCCAGTGTGGTCAGATGATCGTGTTCATCGCGTAGTTTAACGATTTGTTCTGGCAGCCACTCTTCTGACGGGGTGCCGGCGGGTTGAAACAGGCGGGCTAACCGGCTGATGGGGGCAGAACCGGGCACAATGGGGTCGAGGTAATGCCAACTGCGGCTGCCGAGCAGAGCGCCGCTGCGCAGCCGGGGCAGAAGTCCGGCCAGGACGATGGACGATTTGCCGCTGCCGGAGGGACCTACAACGGCGATAAGGCGGTTGACTGTGACGTGGCGTAGTAAATCCTCGATGAGGAGGGAACGGCCGTAAAACAAATGCTGGTTTTCTTCCCGAAACGCATCCAAACCGACGTAAGGGCAGAGGTGATCGGGAATTTCCGGGAACTGCGTGGGGTCAAACTCGGCCAGAATCGCTTCCGGCGGCGTTAACCCTTCATGGAATAATTGATTTTCCCAATAGTCGAGCAGATTTTGGGCAGTAACACGCTCATCTTCAATGTCCAGATACGCGCCGCAGGCCTGCCCTCTTTCCAGGAATTCCGTGACTTTTGCCCAAAATTCGGCCGTCGGCTCTCTGTTACGCCGTTCTTCCATTAAATCACGATGGGTGTCGCGCAGGGAAGCCAGGGAGAGAAAAGGGACAAATTCATCATCGGGGGAGAGTGTGGGCTTGTTGCTGCTCATTTTAAGTTCCTCAGCATCAGTAAAAGTACTAACGATTCGCCAACTTCTTGTAATTCTCTGGCCATGGTTAGGAGATCCATATCGACTTGCCGGAAGCGGCGGCTCTGTTGGCTGCGAAAACGACGAAACAGCCGCCGCACGGCAACGGCCGTGCCATCTGCCAGCGCTTCCCCTAATTCCCCACAAACTTCTGCCAGGTTGGTTGCCCACTCATCGTTGACACCTTCTACCAGATCCAGAGTCATAGGTTCCAGATCATACCAGGCGTTAATTAACTCATCAATTCCCTGGTTGAGCGTGCCTTCAACACGACGCAGCTCATCATCTAACTCTTGCCAGGAATTATGTTCGCGTACCAAATTTTTAACTCGCTCATTGAGGCCAGAAAGGGCGGAAACGCTGTTTTGCACTTCACTGATAGTGTCCTGGGCATAATTGGATTGGGCCAGACTGCTGCTGATGGTTTGCATGGCCTGCTCCAGCGTGTCCAGGCGCAGCACATTGGCGGTAGCTACAAGTTGGGCGTTGATGCGCGAAATTTGCCGGTTGAGAATGCGGTAAAGTGGGTTGATACCTGATTGGAGCAGTTGGTAATCGTACTTTTCCACGCCTTGCCGGATGTCGTCTTTCACTTTTTCCAACTGCTGTGTCCAGCGGGCCTCCTCATTGGCGAACGAGGCTAATTGAACCGTTTGGATGATGTCGTCAATTTTTAATCGCACTTCCGGCTCGTTCACTTCGATGTTTTCCCAGGCGGAATCGTCGCCAGGCAGTCGTTTTTGATCGTTGTAGATGAGGAAGAACCGCGTTTCTAATTCTTGGAACAAATCATGAATCTGTTTGTAATCGTTCATCAAGGCGATTTGTTCGGAGGCAGCTTCAAAATCGGCCTGAAAGCTGGTGATGGCCTGGTATACTTCCGGCGAACGCATTAATTTGATGAGGGCGGTGACACCTTTGCTGATCATCAGTGTTTCGGTGCCAACAGCTGACAAGGGAGTGGATGGCGCTGACTGGATTGCGGTTTTTTCGATGGTGAGAGCGTCCCATTCAAGGAAGGGACGGTTGTTGCGGATTTCAATGGTGAGAACCTGGAGACGGTGGTGGCGGAGGCAGTACTCAACCAGAGAGCGGGCTTTGTCGGCTCGCCCGCCTGGGGGGAGGTCTTCGTATACTACTTCAAGGTTGAAGCATATGGTTTGCAGTTCGCTTTCGTCAAAGTGGTCAAGGAGCGCCTGCAAGATTTTTTTGTGGTCGGGTTGTTTGCCCCCGGGAATGAGGGGCGAACCGTTTTGATCTGCCATCAGCGTCTGGTCCTGTCTTTATGAAAGTTTATTATAAAGGGCGTTCCCTAAAAAGTAAACGGACAGGAACAGAGGAGGGCGTGAATAAATTGTTAATGAGGAGCCTACAGTGCCAGGCATAGGGCTTAGCGTTTTTAGCCCATCTGGCCTTGTGCCTGGCACTTGTCAACAAAAAACCCGCGCACCCAAACAGAGGTCTGCGCAGGGTTTCTGTTGTTGATTATGAGAGATTACAAAAGTTTGGAGACTTTTGTAAATCGACAAGTGTTGTTGGTAGGGTTGGTTTAAGGGTAACGGCCGTTTCTCTACTCAACAAAAATTTCAACACGTTCGCCATCTTCTTCATCCATGACGTCCATGATCTTGCCCTGTTGGCCGCTTTGGATGGCTTCCATAATTTCATCGTAGGCGACGCCTTCCACTTCCGGGGCAAAGCGGGCGCCCATTTTGATGCCAACATTCACCAATCCCATGGGGATATTGACATTGACTTTGGTCCGGCCTGTGCTCATATCGGTGACGCGGACGCGGAACCAACGAGGCGCACTGGCTCCTTTAAGGGGCATGGATGGCGGTTTATTGTCTTGATCCAAAGCGCGTAGTAATTCGGCCCCGTCCTTGGCGCTGATTTTTCCTTCTTCAATCATTTTAAGAATTTGCATTCTTTCTTCTGTGGTAGCCATGTTTGTCTCCTGGTTGTATCACGTGTCAGGTGTCACGTGTCATGTTTTGTTGAATTAGATGTCCAGACTCATGTGGGTCAGGGTTCGTCTGGGTTGAAAGTTTGCTGCCTGTAATAATTTATTGGTTAATTCATCATCATCCGGGTGGTCGATGCGTACGTTACGGACCGACATGTAATTGATGCGGCGGATGGCTTTGGCCAGCAACGGCCGTTCCAACTGCCCTTTCCATGTCGGATGAACCCGTAAAGCGATTTGATGGGGCCGTCCCCATTCGCTCCAAATGCCAACCAGTCCGGTTAACTGTTTGTCCTGATCGCGCGTCACCCACACTTCGGAACGACGGCCGTTCAGGAAATTCTCGAACAGCCGCCACAAACCTCGATTGTAGGCATCTTTGGGCAGCGGTTCTGGCCAATTCAGGTCAATGGGCAGCGCTGCCATGTCTAATTGATAAGCCTTTTGCCAATCGTGCCGTGATAGTTCGTGAATAGCCGGTTCTGCTTGATTCAGTAAACCCGGTTCAATATCGTGTAAACGTTGGGAAGCACAGCGCCAGGTGGTGATGCTGCCGATGGTATTGTAATTCAGCGAGCGATACAGTTCGAGGGCGGCCGTATTGTCTTTGACAACTTGCAGCAAAATTTTGTGCCCGCCGCGTTTCTCCACCAGGGATGCGAGTGATTCCATCAGGTCACGGGCGATACCCCGGCGGCGAAAGTCCGGGTGAACGGCGACGTTGACAACTAAATACCGACCTGGTGTTCGGGTGGTGAGGAGGGTTGCATTGCCGATGATACGGCCGTTCTCTTCCCATACAAAACCCAGAGCAAGTTTGCTGGTTGCCGGATTCAACCGCCACAGAAATGCCGGTTGGCTTAGCCCTGTTTCACTACTGAACAAACGCTGTTCACTCCCTCCCAATCTGTGCCCAAAAACCAGCTCCAACAATTTGATAACTTGCGGTACATCTCGGTTTAGATTGATGGGGCGCGGTCCGGTAAACGGCCGTGTTCCTACTGGGAAAGTAATAACCATTCTGTTTGTCCTGGTGAGCGGCTTGATTTGCCTCATTTGCCCGGCCCATCTGCTGCCCAATTGATTGATAATTTGCCTCTCCTTTGTCCAGCCGCTTGGTTAAGAAGCGCCTGACTCTAATTTTACACCAACTCCAAAAATCTATCTTATTTCATTTCTTCCCGGAATCAGGACAGACCTGACAGCTTTTAGTAAAACTGTCAGGCCTTATTAAGAACCTGTCCCAGAACCAGCAATTTGATTAAGCACAACCGATTCAAACCATCACAAATTCCCTTAACTTTCCAGGGCTTGCAGCAGCGTCCCGGCTTCATCGGGGGAAATAATCCCTTTTTCGACCATTTTTAGGATTTTAAGTTGTTCTTCACTGGAAACCTTAGGTTTTGTTTTGACGACCATGTGCGGGGCCATCGGCGGGCGGGGCGGTGCCGGTGCCCGATGATGAACTGCCTGTTTCATCTTGCGTTCTGCCTCACGCATAGCTCGTTCCGCTTGACGCATCGCCCGTTCGGCTGCCTTTTCTATTTTGGATGCTTCTTTTTCGGCTTTGATGGCCAACGTTTCTGCAAAGTCAGGCCCAAACCTATTTTCAAAATCGGCGGTGATGCGGTTTACCTGGGCAAAAACATCCTCATTGATTTTTTCGCTAAAACCCTCGAAGTCAAAATCGAAGTCGAAATCATAGTCCAGGTCGGCATCAACCCATTTGCTTCTGCCTTGATCCCTCCGTTTTAAGATGATTTGACCGTCGGCTTTCAAGGTTACTTGAGGGCCGCCCTCGTCGATTTGAACAGTTAGCGTGCCATTGTCTTCTTCACTGTGGCTAACGGCCATTTTATTTTTGATTTGGGGGGCAACGGCCGTTACCGACAATGGTTCATCAACCGGCCAGTGAAAAACAATGTCCCCGTTTGCCGTAAACGAATGTACGCCCGGATTCAGTGGTCCATATAGCCGGATGTCGCCGGAAATGCTCGACAGCGTATTCGTGTCCCCGCTCAGATTGCGTAGATTGGCATCGCGACTGCCTTGCTTGATGGTCACATCACCGGCCACATTGCGTAGATTGATGTCGCCCATCACGGTGACAATGTCGACGTTGCCGTCAATGTAGCGAGAGTTCAGATCGCCGTGAACCGTGCCGATGGCCGCTTCGGTGCAGTAATTAACGACCGCATCGCCCATCACGGTTTCCAGGCTTAGGCCGCCATCCAGCTTTTTGACGACAAAATCGCCATGCACCGTGCCCACTTTGGCATTGCTGATATTCTGCAGGACGGCTTCGCCCATGACATTTTGCAAGCTAACATCACCATCCAGCTTTTTGACGGCAAAATCGCCATGTACATCGCCGATGGCCAAGCTGCTGGCCGCGGGGACGGTTAGCTTGACGCTGCCATGAACAATCAGGGAGAGACCGGTTTCTGTTTCATGGACGTCACATTCGTCCCCTTTAATGAGAACGGCCGTTTCTGCCCAACTACGCACAACCAAATCGCCATGACATTCGGTAATTTCAATGTGGGGCATTTTGCCCACTTCAAATCGTTCTTGACTCATGATGATTACTCCAGGTGGTTACTCCACAAACACTTGGACGTGTTCATTGTCTTCTTCATCTTCAACTTCAACCAGCATACCGGCGTCCATCGTTTTCATCATGCTGGCCAATTCCTGGTAATCCAGCCCGTCCAGTTCCGGGGCAAAATGTTTGCCCAGTTTCAGGCCAAAATTAACCATCCGCAGCGGAATATTGACCGTTACTTTATTTTTGCCTGTTTCCAAATTGCGGACCCGGACTTTGAACCAGGTTGGTTTTTTGCCGTTTGTTTCCATGACCGGTGTTTCCGGTACCACAGATTCTGCCGTTTTTTGCGGCGTTGGGATGGATTCAGCAGCTTTTTCGGACACACTGCTTAACAATTCAGCCGCTTCATCGGCATTGATTTTGCCTTTGGCCAACAGTTCTAAAATTTCTTGTCGCTCGCTCATGTCATTTGCTCCTATTTATATTTGCTGAGTTCGTTGCCTGAGTTTATCGAAGACGGTACCGGGCTTCGACAGGCTCAGCCCACAATGTTTCATTACGCATTGGCGCGATGCATTCGATCCGCTGGCTCTTTCAAATCGAAAGAAACTTGGATGTGGATGCCCCGAATTTGTCCCAGTGTGCGTAAGCTGTTGCTAATTCTTATCTCCAGCCGGTTGGCTGGTTTTGGTAGGGCTTTTTTATGATTATATTCGTCGGCCATAAGCCGCCGCTGATATTCCATTAAATACGCATCTCTTTGCAGGTTCATCATAATCTCTCTTTGGCAGCGATTAGGGGCAATAATTTAGAGAAATCCCTAAATCTCCAAATCCCCGCCTTTCAATCATCTTCACGTTTCGCCGCGTAAAATTTGCAGCGCCTCTTCGGCGGAGAGATTGCCGGCGCTTAAATCGGCCAGTATCTCGCGGCGTGTCTCTTCGGA
>JBNKZT010000262.1:0-8711 GCA_050301775.1 Promineifilaceae bacterium (SeqCode) | reverse complement strand
CTATTGGTAGTTGCATGTCTCTAATTTACCGTATATCGGCGATTACATGAATCTAAAATCACAACTATCGAGTTAATAATACAATATCATGCTTCTTGGCGCTCCAATCGATGCCCATATAGACGCTCATGGGTTACTCCTTCGCGTCCTGACCGGAGCCCATCGCCTGGACCCAAGTTGCTGTGTCCCTCTTATAGCGTTCGCAACGCGGCACACTTTCAACAGTGTCGCTTGGTTGACCTGGGGGGACGGTCCCGTCGGGGCGCTCGCAGCGCACGTCAAGCGTGGTCCTGATTCCCAGGTTAGAGGCGAATGGGGCAGACAGGTTAATGAGTTGGTATCTCACCCTGTTTTACCCTGTTCGCCTCCTTTTTCCTATATTGTAAGTAAGAGGAGTGGGGCGCTCACGCGTATAATTTTAGTTTTCTTACAAAAGCATATTGTTCAAAAGCATTTGTCTGAAAAACCTCTGTTTCCCGCAATTCTATCATCTAGCCAGATAAACAATCAACACCATATTCTCGCTTGAGATACTCGAAATTTATCGGATCGTTTCTGTATTATCACCTCGCCTATAAATCAACTTCCTCGAGCAAATTTATCAAGATGAGGTTTTTGCACCCTTCGGTATAATAGAGGTGAGATGGAGATGCTGCTGCGGACCAAACTTTGCCAACCCCCGGTACGGCCGTTCCTCGTCCCGCGCCCCCACCTGATTGACAAACTCATGACAGGAGCCAGGGGCAAACTCACACTTGTCGCCGCCCCGGCCGGATTTGGCAAAACGACGCTCCTGGCCGCTTGGCGGCAGCAAGCCAAAGACGCGGCTTTCTGCTGGCTGGCGCTGGATGAAAACGACAACGATCTGGCCCGGTTTATGACCTATGTCGTGGCGGCGCTGCAAACTGTTGCGCCGGACATCGGCGAGCCGGTTCTGGAAATGCTGCCATCGCCCCGGCCGCCGTCGGTTGACGCTTTGATGACAGCCTTGATCAACGAAGTGGCTGAAATCGATCCGCCAATTGTTCTCGTTTTGGATGATTACCACCTGATCAAAAATGAACGGATTCACGAGGCGCTGGCCTTTTTGCTGGAATATGCGCCGCCTTCGCTGCATATCTGCCTGGTCAGCCGGGCTGATCCGCCGCTGCCGCTGGCTCGCTGGCGGGCGCGGGGCCAGTTGCGTGAGCTGCGCCAGGATGATTTGCGCTTCACGGCTGAGGAAACGGCCGTGTTCCTCAACCAGGTCATGGGTTTACAATTGTCCGGAGAGGATGCGGCGGCGCTGAACGGCCGTACCGAGGGCTGGATCGCCGGTTTGCAGTTAGCGGCCGTCTCCCTGCAAGACAGTGCGGACCCAGCCGCCTTCATCCGTTCCTTCACCGGCAGCAACCGCTACGTGCTTGATTATCTGATTGAAGAGGTGTTGCAGCAGCAGCCGGCCCACATCCAGGAATTTTTGTTGGGAACGGCCGTGCTCAAGCAGCTAAGTGCGCCTTTGTGCGACGCGGTTTTGGGCAGGGGAGCAGAGGAGGAGGGGAGGAAAGGAGATGATTCCTTCTCCCCAGCTCCCCAGATCCCCGGCTCCCTTGCCACCCTGGATCACCTGGATCGTGCCAACCTCTTCGTCGTGCCGCTGGACGACCAGCGCCAATGGTATCGTTACCACCGCCTCTTTGCCGATTTGCTGCAGCAGCGATTACAGCAAACCCACCCGGAGTGGATTCCGGAACGCCATCAACGGGCCAGCCACTGGTTCCAGGCGCAAAACATGATGACCCCGGCAATCGACCATGCCCTGGCCGCCGCCGATTTTGCCCGCGCCGCCGATCTGGTGACCCAAACGGCCGAGGCCAAACTGCGCCAGAGCGAGGTTGATACCTTGATGAACTGGGTAAAAGCGCTGCCTGAAGTATGTGTGCAACAGCGCCCGGAACTGTCGTTGTACTACGGCTGGGCCTGCCTGCTGCACGGTGCGCCGCTGGCTCAGATTGAACCGTTTTTGCCGCAGTTGGAAGATGAGGCTGCGCCCGATGGCAAAACGGCTCTGTTCCAGGCGTTTATGGCCGTATTTCGCGGCCAGTTGGAGCAGGCACAGACGCTGCTGCACCGGGCGTTGGCCGCTTTGCCGTCCGATGACCATTATTGGCGCAGTCTGGCGGCGTGGATCATGAGCATCTCCACGCCCGACATTCTCACGGCGGATTTTGTCGATGAACCATCGCTGGCCGAGGCTGTCAAGCTGGGTCAGGCGAGTGAAAATGTGATGGTCACGGTAGCGGCCATGTGCAATCAAGCGGAGACGCGGCGGCGGCGGGGACAGTTGGCGGCGGCTCAGGCGTTGTATGAAGAGGCGCTGGCGCTGGCGAAAGATAAACGGGGACGGCCGTTACCCATTGCCGGGGAAGCGCTCATGGGACTGGGTGATCTGGCCCTGGAAAGGAACGATTTGGCGGCGGCCGAAAATTATCTCCGGCAAGGCATCGAGCAGACGCGCCACTGGCGGGAAATCGCTGCTTTTACCGGCTATCTTTCGCTGGCCCGCGTCCGGCAGGCCCAGGGTGACGGCGATGGCGTTGATGTGATGCTGCACGCAGCCCGCCAACTGGCCGTGCGCTTTGATGCTACCGAACTGGATGATTTGATCGTGGCTGTGTATCAGGCGCGGCTGGATGTGATGCGGGGCCGGATGGATACGGCCGTTTCCTGGGCCGAATCGCGCCGCCTGCTGCCGGAAAGAGCTGCCCCGCCGCCATCCGACATGGGCGAGTTGTACGAATCTACGCTGCGTAAATACGAGGAGCTAGTTCTGGTCCGAATCTGGCTGGCGCAAGAAAAGTACGCCGCGGCGCTGGCTTTGTTGGACGAGTTGCTGCCACAATTTGAAGAGTGGCAGCGCATCCGGCTGATAATTGAAGCCCTTTTGCTGCGAGTGCAATGTTTTCTGGGGCAGGCTAATGAAGCAGCGGCGTTGAGGACGCTGGAGCAGGCGTTGGTTCAAGGAGAACCGGGCGGCTACCGGCGAGTTTTCCTGGATGAAGGGGAACCAATTCGGCATTTGCTGCCCAAAGTGAAATTGATAGATCGTGCATTGCCAGCTTATCGAGAAAAATTATTGGCGGTTTTTGGCGAAACGATGCCCCAACTACCAACCACCAGCAGCCAGCCTCTGGTCGAGCCTTTGAGCGAACGGGAGATGGAGGTCTTGCAGCTTATTGCCGCCGGGCTGTCCAATCGGGAAATCGGCCTGCGCCTCTCCCTATCCCTGGCGACGGTAAAGTGGCACAGCAGCAATATTTACGGCAAATTGGGCGTGGGGAATCGGGTTACGGCCGTTGCCACCGCCCAACAACTAGGCATCCTCACCTCGGAAGGGCCAAGCTAACTTGATCGGAGACTGGAGATTAGAGACTGATCCAGTCTCCAGTCTCTAATTTCCAGTCTCCAGTCTTTCCCCAACCCAACCCCCTACCCGCGCCATACTTTCGTCTGGTCACAACCCATCCCCGGCTGTGGCATACTATCCCCATGACGAGTAAGAGAGACAGTATCTACCAAATCCGTATCGAAGGCCGGCTCGATGGGCAGTGGTCGGACTGGTTCAGCGGCTTGACGATTACAGCGCTGGATAACAACGAAACGCTGCTTACCGGCCCGGTAGCCGACCAATCGGCGCTGCGCGGCATTCTGGAGCGGCTTTGGGATTTGAATCTGGTATTGATTTCGGTAGAACGAAAGGGGTGAGTAACCATGCATAAATTTGTCCAATCATTTGCGGAAATAAAAGAGAAGGAACGGCCGTTTGCCGGCGGTAAAGGCGGCACATTGGCCCAATTGTATCAGGATGGCTATCCGGTTCCCGATGGATTTGTGATTTTGCCCGATGCTTTTGCCAACGACCGGCTGCTGCCGGCGGCCTGGGATCAGGTGCGGACACAGCTAAACCGGGTAAGGAATGGAAACGGCCGTGGCCCCAATCATGCAGCCTTCGCCGTCCGTTCTTCGGCGTTAAGCGAAGACTCGGCCCAGGCCTCATTTGCCGGGGAATTCGAAACCGTGCTGGACGTGCATACCGACGAGGCCATCCACGACGCCATCCACACCGTGCACCACTCCCGCCTGAGCGAGCGGGTGCAAGCCTATACCGAGGCCAAAGGGATGGACGCCGGGCATCAGGTAGCCGTCGTCGTGCAAAAGCTGGTGCGGGCCGAACTATCCGGCATTTTGTTCACGGCCGATCCCGTTTCCGGTAACCGGTCGGCGATGGTGGGCAACTTCATCTACGGGTTGGGTGACGCCCTGGTTTCCGGCGAGGCCGAACCGTTTACCTTCACCTTGCAGCGGCCCAAAGGCCAATACGATGGCCCGGCCAAACTCAAGTCATACGCTAAAAAGCTGTACAAACTGGCCGTCCGCCTGGAAAAAGAACTGGATCGTCCGCAAGACATCGAATGGTGTGTGGCCGACGGCAAGCTGTACCTCCTGCAATCCCGACCCATCACGACGTTGATTGACCACGATCCCATCACCCAGGATTGGAACAGCAGCCACGCCGGTGATTATCTCTGGGGCGACAACGGCGGCATTTACCCGGACGTCATGACGCCGGCTACCTGGTCTACCTGGGGCTTGCTTTTTACCCAGCGCGTTGGCGGCCATCCGCTGCTGGGCAATATTGGCGGCCGTTTGTACGTCAACGTTTCGTTTTTGTACGCGGTGTATCGCTATATCGTGCGGCGCAGCCCGGAAGAGGCATTGGATGCCGTTGAAATGTCGGTGGGTAAGATGCCAGTCGGGATGGAAATTCCCGATGTCAACATCGGCCTGCGCGATTTCCTGGCCAATGCCAATCTGAAAATGTTGTGGCGGCAGCGCCAACTGCGCCGGCAAAGCGAGCAAATCGTGACCGAGATGCCGGTTAAATGTGAGCGTTTGCGCCAGACTATCCGGCAGGCGCCAGATGGCCAGACCTTGATTTCGTTCTGGCGGGAGCAGATGCAGCCGTTGTTCCATGATATGTACCTGCTGCAAGATGCGGCCAATGAGGATTACGTCTATCCATTCACCAAACTGAAGGGCAAGCTGGCCCAGCTTATCGGCGAGGTGGAAGCCAATACGCTGCTTTCGTCGCTGATTGGGGTGGCCAATGGCAAGGAGCAGTTGGCCAGTGTGGGTATTCTGGATGGGCTGCGGCAGGTGGCGCGAGGCCAGTTGAGCCGGGAAGCGTATATGAGCGGTTACGGCCATCGCCATCCCAATGAAAATGAGCTGGCGGCGCCACGCCCCTACGAGGTTCCGGGCTGGCTGGATATGAAACTGGCGGAGGTGGCGGACACGGCCGTTGCCGTTGACATCGAAGCCCTGCAAGCCAAACGTACCGCCGAATTTGACGCCCTCTGGCAGCAGTTTGCCGGTCAATATCCGCGCCAGGCTAAATCGATGCACAAAAAGCTGAAGAAAATTATGGCTACTATCCATCATCGGGAATTGATTCGTTCGGAGCTGACACGGGTGGTAGGCGTGGCCCGCGCCTGGTTTGTGCGGGCCGGTGAATTGGCCGGACTGGGCGATGACGTCTTCTTCTTGACCTGTGATGATGTACTGGCTGTGTTGGCCGGTGATGATACGGCCGTGGCTCACATCCCCACTCGCCAATCCGTCTACGAACAATACAGGGCGCTGCCGCCCTATCCCGGCTGGATTCGCGGCCGCTTTGACCCGGTGCAGTGGGCCAACGACCCCAACCGAAGGCAGGATGCCTACGATCCGACGGCAGAACGGCGCGGCATTGAGGATGCTGACGGCCTCATCAGAGGCTTCCCCGGTTCGGCTGGCCGGGTAGAGGGGATCGTGCGGCGCATTGATAATCCCGACGAGGGGTATCAATTGCAGCCGGGCGAAATCCTGGTGGCGGTGACGACGAATGTGGGCTGGACGCCGCTGTTTCCAAGAGCAACGGCCGTTGTCACCGATATTGGCGCACCTCTTGCCCACGCCGCCATCGTGGCCCGCGAGTTGGGTATTCCGGCAGTGGTTGGCTGCGGTAACGCCACGGTCCGCCTCAAAACCGGCGACCGGGTGTTGGTTGATGGCAGCCGGGGCACAGTGGAACTGCTGTGAAGTTTGAATTCTGCCCATAGATCGTGATGCGTGAAACGTGATGCGTGATGAATTTTCACGTATCACGTTTCACGTTTCACAAGCGAGAACCTATGAACGGGAGCAATCGACGAAAAACGCTTATTCTTTCTTTCACCCTAGTAGTGGTCATGCTGGGGTTTGGCATGGTCATCCCCATCTTTCCCTTTTACATCGAGGCGATGGGGGCGGGCGGCAGCGAGTTGGGCTTGCTGGTGGCCGTGTCGGCGCTGCTGGAGTTTTTCTTTGCGCCGATTTGGGGTGGTGTGTCGGATCGGAACGGCCGTAAACCAGTCCTCATGATTGGCATTGTGGGTTACGGACTTTCGTCTCTTTTGTTCGGATTATCCACTCAACTGTGGATGCTCTTCGCCGCCAGAGCGCTGTCCGGCGTGCTGTCTTCGGCCACGCTGGCGGCGGCCCTGGCTTACGTCGGCGATACCACCTCCGAAGAAGATCGGGGAAGCGGCATGGGCATCCTGGGGGCGGCGATGGCCCTGGGTCTCATGCTGGGGCCGGGGTTTGGTGGCTGGCTGGCCGGCGGTTCGCTGGCTCTGCCTTTCTTCATCGCTGCCGGGCTGTCATTTGTCGTGGTTTTGTTGATTTACGCACTTTTGCCGGAATCGCTGCCGGTGGAGGCGCGGCAAAAGGGTGGTAAGGCTGCCCGTTCGGTGAATTGGCGCATCTTGTGGCAGGCATTGTTTAGCAACATCGGCTTTTTGCTGTTCATGGTCATGCTCTTCAGCTTTGCCCTGACCAATTTTGAGGCGGTTTTCGGCCTGTATGCCCTGGAGAAATTCGGTTATGGCCCGGAACGGGTTGGTACGATCTTGATGGTCGTGGCGGTGGTCTCGACGGTGGGTAAGGCGGTCTTGACCGGTCCGGCGACGCGGCGTTGGGGAGAAACGGCCGTTATCAAAGGCTCGCTGTTGTTTGGCTCAGTCGGTTTTCTGGTGCTGCTGCTGGCCAATACCTACGTCACGATATTGCTGGCGACGGGCTTCTTTATCCTGTCCAAAACGCTGCTGCGGCCGTCGGCCTTTGCCTTGATTTCCAAACAATCCGCCGCCAGCCAGGGGGTGGCCATGGGCTTGAGTAATTCGTTTATGAGCCTGGGGCGCATCATCGGGCCGATTTGGGCCGGGTTTATTTTTGACGTGAATGTCAACTATCCCTATCTGAGCGGCTCAATCATCATGTTTATCGGCTTTTTGATCAGCCTGGCTTGGCTGCGGCAGCGGAGTGGCGTAACGGCCGTTTCCACCCACCCCTAAAATTGTTACCCAATCGTTACACAATCTTGACCTGCCTGTAATGAATAGCTGGTAGCATTTCGGTATCATGCTGACAAGCTGACTACCCGACTACTTGACTATCAGACTACCTGACTACCGACCGGAGGTTAAGATGAACGATTTAGCGGTAATTGAGCAGATTTTGCGCAGCCGGCAGCAGTTCTTTGAGGAAATTCGCGATGGTTTTGAGCTGCGACCCAAAGTGCGCTCGATGTTGGTGTCCAGTTTTGTGTTTCTGGCCATTTACGGGGCGGTGCTGGGTTCCACAAACAGCCCGGCCCAGGCCCTGAGTTCGGCGGTCAAGCTGCCGATTTTGTTTTTGGTGACGCTGCTGGTTTGTGTGCCCACGCTGTACTTTTTTAACGTGCTGTTTGGCTCGGACCAGAGCATTGCCCAGAATGTGGCTTTGATTTTGACGGCGATTGCGGTAACGGCCGTGCTCCTGGTCAGTTTCGCGCCCATCGCCATCTTTTTCCTGCTGACCACCAGCCAGTACCAGTTTTTCAAGCTGCTGAACGTGGCTATCTTTGGCATTTCCGGATTGATGGGGATTGTCTTTTTGGCACAGGGGATGCGGGTGATGCGCGGCAGTGAGGACGGTGAGACTGAGCGGCGCTGGGTGCTGCGGTTGTGGATGTTTTTGTATGCGTTTGTGGGGAGTCAACTGGCCTGGACGATACGGCCGTTTATCGGTGCGCCCAGTATGGAATTTGAATTGTTCCGTCAATTAGGCGGCAATTTTTATACGAACATTTTTGCCAGCCTGGGGGAAATCTTGGGCTTTTTCATTGTGGCCTAGATTGGAGACGATATGAACGAACAAGAAACGGCCGTGACCGCCGACAAACCGATGCAACTGGAACGAACCCTGGGACGCATCATTTTCCTGCTTATCATCCTGGTGGCGGTGATCAATATCCCGTTTGCTCGAGGTGGCAAAAACCTGGCTCGCGCCATGCCCGACAGCAGCGCCCTGGTCATTCGTGACGGCCTGCTGCTTAAAGGCAGCGGCCCCGAAGTCTACGTTTTGGAAAACAATCAGCGGCGCTGGATTAGTTCGCTGGATGCCTTTGAGTGGTATGGCTACCGCTGGCAGCAGGTTCACGAAGTTGAAGATGCGTTTTTGCAGCAGTTTGAAGAGGGACGCCCCATTCATTTGCTGCTCAAGTGTCCCACCAGCCCGCACGTGTTTGCTCTGGAAAATGGGGCCAAACGCTGGATTAAAGACATTCCCACTTTTGATGCTCAGGGATACGTCTGGGAAGATGTTCAGATCAC
>JBNKZT010000261.1:0-8741 GCA_050301775.1 Promineifilaceae bacterium (SeqCode) | reverse complement strand
AAGGTGCCGCGACCATCGCCCCAGGCCGCACGGCGCACGCCAGCCAATAAGGTCATGTCGGCGGGAGGGGCGGCGGCCGGATATTGGAGCAAGGCGGCAATTTGGGCACGAATAGACGTTACGGCTGCCGGTTGGTCGCTGTCGGGAAGACAGGCGGGCAGTAAATAGTAGCGCCCCTGGTGGATGATGCCCACATGCAGCTGTGTTTTGGGAATAGCAATCCGGGCCTCGCCATATTGGCCCGGTTCCAGATAGGCGCGGATGTCCATTTGCTTTTGGTAGGCCGGTAGGGAAACGGCCGTCAACGCATCTACTCGCCGCTGCCACTCCTGGCGCAGAGTGGATGACAAGTCACGCATCGCCTCAGCTAAAAATTGATCAAAGCGACGGCAGCGATAAGCGGGGTAATCTTCACGGGCGGCAACGTCATCCCCCCGGCGATACGGCCGTTCCCCTTCCCAGCGGCGGTACAGCCCGGCATAAAAGGCGGCGTCCGGTTCAGTGGCGGTTATCTGTTGCAGAGTAAAGGTAAACACACGTTCCCGCCATTCATTTTCGAGCAGTTCGTCGTATTGATGGAGGCAGTGAACGGCCGTCATCGTCCAGGCCGTCAATTTATCCACTTCAGAAAGCTGAATTTTGTGCTGCTTCAGCGTTGTCGCCAAACCATGCGTTTCGCACGCATGGCGCGCCGTGTCGTCGCGCAGCGCATAATCCACATAAAACTGCCAGGTACCTTCGGGAAAAGAAGCATCGGGGTCCTTCCCGGCCAATTTCAACAGATTTTGGTACGCCCAGATAACGGCCGCCGGACCAGCAAAAAAAGCGCCATAAACCGCTTTATCCCTCAACGCCTGCTCTACGCCGCGAAACAGCAGGCGAATATCCCGTTTTACCGTCGCCTGGGGCGGCTGCCGCTGTGGCAGCCGCGCCAGCCCATTCAGAATAACGCCGGGTACGTTTCCGGCTGGGGCTACCTGGGCAATCAGGTCTACAAGCGCATCAATTTCAGGTAAGGAGAGTGAAGAGAAACGGCGCACCGAATCTGAATAAGCAATGGTGCGCAAATCCTTGCCAGTCATGACAGTGGCCTGAATGTATTGTTGTTCGTTCATCAAATGAATACTGCCATTGATTACAAAACCAAGTTCTTACTATCGCATACGTTGTCATATACTGCGCATCATTACTGTTGACTTAAGACCTCGCAGGTTTCCCAAACGATCTGCGTTCCGCTGGAGCCTTGCATCAAAACCTGCGAGGTCTGCGCTTAAGTTAACACTTATCTACTGCGTATTGGGTATTACGTTTTATGCGGGGGTTATTATAGCGGATTTGGGTGGAGGGGCATGGGGAAACAAACAGGAGATACCATGAGCTTCGCACACCAACAAACGAATCAAAAAAACATTCCTCTTCCTCTCTGCATGCTCTGCGCCGCCGAAGTTTAGACAAGCCCAGTTTTTAACTTGTGCATTTTGAGTGAAAAAAGACTGCGCTTGCTTTATAAACAGAGGTTTGCTGTTTTGGGAATTCAAATATATTGAATGAAAAACTTATTACCATGACAAACGAGAATTAGAATTGTATTTGTTGGATCAGATGCGCCGCCGCCTCCCCCATACCCAATTGGGATAGATTGGGGGAAAACGGCCGTTGTGCCATAAATACACTTGCTGAAGATTGAACCAATCTGGCACACAAGATATTTGGGGAACAGGCATGAACCAACAAGAACTGCGAGAACTGATTGACGAGGCCGCCGTCGAAGGGTGGACAGAACTTGACTTAAGCGACCAGGAATTAACCAAACTGCCACCACAAATCGGCCAACTATCCAGCCTCACGTCACTTGACCTGAGTGGCAATAAGTTAACGGCTGTGCCGCCGGAAATCGGCCAACTGACCAACCTCGCATCGCTCAACCTGTGGAATAACCAATTAATGGTCTTGCCACCGGAAATTGGCCAATTGTCTAACCTCGTGTCGCTCAACCTATGGGATAATGAACTTAAGCCTTGGCTGAAAGAGGAATGGTGTATACCGGAAGAAGAAAATGCTGACTTTGTCTGTGCCATGGAAGATGTGTTGGAAGTCTATCATCGACCGCACGACCCTAAGGATGCGTTCACAAATAACTTTTGGTAAGGAAACGCATCCGCAAGGTTTGGCCGTTTACAAAAGTCCAAAGTTAAAAGTGGCCAAACCCTAAGCGACCGACGGTTTGCTTTGATGAAGGGAGCAAACAGCAATTGAAGGAAACGCGCGTCCCCTTGCCAACAAGAGTTGGCGATGTGGCCAAGTATGATTATGAATACGAGCGCAATGGCACCAGCAACATGTTTGTTTTCTTTGCGCCCTTGGAGGCCTGGCGACACGTCAAGGTCACCGACCGGCGTACCATGATTGATTTTGCCGATTGTATGCGTGATTTGGTGGATATTCATTTCCCTGAAGCGGAGAAATTTGTGCTGGTGATGGATAACCTCAATACCCATAAATTTGCTTCCCTCTATGAAGCCTTTCCGCCAGCAGAAGCGCGGCGAATTATAGAAAAGTTAGAAATCCACTACACGCCTAAGCATGGCAGTTGGTTAAATATGGCTGAGATTGAACTCAGTGTTCTTCATCGCCAATGTCTCAAGGCACGTATCCCTGACCGAGAGACTTTAATTGAAAAAGTGTCAGTCTGGGAAGATGTCCGTAATGCGCACGAGTCAACAGTTCATTGGCGTTTTACAACCGAGGATGCTCGCATCAAATTACATCGCCTTTACCCGACAATAGATGTTTGCTGAACTACTAGAAACCTCCACTTGTTCATTGTTTATCCGTTTCCCTGAAATAAACGTGGCAGAGTAAAGTTAGAATTGCCACGATGATGTAAGCATAAGCTTAATGTTCTTCGGTTTTAATAGAAATACCGTAGAAATACTGGAGTTTGATTATCCACTTGGATACTGAAATGTATTCTCCCACCCTGATTATTTGGTATGTTTGGCTCCTTGCAATTAGCGGTGAGGTGTCAAACCAATTCTTGTCTTGTGGTTCATGAAGAAAGAACGGATCTTACCCAATATTTGCGTTAATCTTTTCCGTCCATTACGAATCGACAGCATATTAGTACGCTTTCAATCCCGTTTCAGGTGGACCAATTGGCTGGGCTGGCAGCAATGGCTGGTGCTGTTTAGCTTAGGCTTTGCCGTGATCCTGATTGAAATACGCAATCATGTGCATATGTGGCAAGAACATCAGAGTGGTCAAATCCTGTGGACAGACCCTGAGTTACTATGGGAGATCGTTATTTTTGGCTTTGTATTGCCAATCCTGGCTGGTGTGTTTCTTGAATACACAGGCCGTACAGCTATCGAACGGGATGAGATGGCCAAAGCCCTGGAATTGCGCCGGGCATTAATAGCACAGATGTATGAATCACAGAACTGGCATGAATTGGCGGAGATCATTGTAACCACACCTCTTAACGTCGTCTCAGCAGATCGCACTTGGCTTTTAGCCCAACGATCCGGTGAAGAAGAGTTTGACCAAATAGCTTACTGGGAACGTCCTGGGAGTAAATTGAGACTGCTTCATCCTCCAGTCAACCCATCCATTTGTGAGCGCTGTGCGGAGACTAGATCTAACAAGGGAACCAAATTTTATTCCTGCGACCACATGGTCACTGAGAACAACATTTCTGCCTACACCAGGTATTGTCGCTGGTTGTCATCTGAGGATACGGGAAAGACAACGTTACTTATTGATGTCCCAATTGACCATCCCCTGAGTAAGGGGCAGATAAAAGTACTGGACGATCTTGGGGATGAGATGTCCTTGGCCATTGTCAACGCCAACCTTCATTACGAAAAGCAGCGTCAAGTTGATCACGTCTTGAATGAACGTCAGAGAATCGCCCGCAATCTTCACGATGTTCTGGGCCAAAACATAAGCTATCTGCGGCTTAAACTTGAACAATTGAATTCTGATTTGTCAGACCCAAGTGGCATCGACTTACAGAACGATTTATCCCAAATGCTAAGAGTCGCGGATGAAGCTTACGAACAGGTGCGAGATACACTGGAAGAGTTAAGAACGCAGGAACATAAAGACCTTGGGAAGAGCATCCAGTTGTACGCGTCCCAGACTGGCAAGAGAGCAGGGTTTTCCGTGAGAGTTCATACCAGCGGACAGCAGAGAACATTATCGGCCAGGAGTAGTCGCCAGCTCATGTACATTTTGCGTGAGGCACTGAACAACGTGGAAAAACATGCCCGGGCTCAAAATGTTGACATCCACGTGCTTTGGTGTGATGACGAATTTAAATTGAAAGTGTATGATGACGGGGTTGGCTTTAACCTAGCTGAGGTCAACGCAGAAGAGCGGTATGGGATGGCCATCATGGTTGAAAGATCCCGGGCAATCAACGCCAATCTGTCCATCAAATCCAGTCCAGGTAAAGGCACTGAACTGATCTTATGCATACCACTGTCAGGTAATGCATCTCCCGGGGCAATAAGACAATGAACCCTCTCCGCATCATTGTTGTGGACGACCACGCTATCTTACGAGATGGCATCGTCAGCATATTGGATGGACAGCCTGACTTTGAAGTCGTGGGAGTGGCGGATTCCGTCGCCAGCGCAATAGCGGTGGCGCAAGATTTATTACCTGACTTGATTCTGATGGATTATGGGTTACCTGATGGTACTGGGTTGGATGCTACCAAAGAAATCCTGGCCTTAAATCCCCAAATCAAAATTGTTCTGTTGACAGTCCATGAAGAGGATGACCTCCTTTTTGCTGCGATGCGTCGCGGAGCGAAAGGATATCTGTTAAAAAACATCTCTGCGAGCGATTTACTATCCAAACTGCGTGGCCTATCACAGGGGGATGCTGCGCTTTCATCTGCCCAGACCAGGCGCATCCTGTCAGAATTTGCCAGGATGGGTCCCTCACAACCGGAAAAGCAAGAAGATACGATACCGTTAACAGAGAGAGAGTTGGAAGTGTTAGCACTCATTGTCACGGGCGCGTCTAATCGGGAAATCGGCGCGCAATTGCATATATCAATATATACAGTCAAAAACCACGTACACAATATTATTGATAAGCTGCAGGTTGAAAACCGTCGCGCGGCGGCCGAAATAGCGGTCAAAAAGCAACTGGTAAAGACTGGGAGTCCATAGACCATTATCTACCCGACCTAGTACCAGGGACTATCACCGGATAGTCCTTTTTTTATTCCGGTGGGGATGCCTGTCCACTGCCTACCAGAGAAACCCCTCCGTTTCTCCAATAGAAATCGATTTTAAACCAAATCTCTTCTCACGAACGGCCGTAGTTCTAGGTCTATTCAAAGGGTGAATCTGTAATAGACAAAATACACCTGTAAATAGCTCCTAATTAGTGCTGCCGGTCCATTTACAGTTAGTTACCCGATCCATTACCTTAGTACTATGGCATCCATTACTTTAGCACCATGCTATCCATTACCTTAGTACTACGCTTGCGCCTTATCGTCACTTTGGGTTGCGTTTTGGAACAAGAATGAAGAGGTTATAACTTGGCTGAGCAGAAAAAGATCCTTGTACTTGAGAGTGAGAATTTGTTGGCGGCTGGCATTGTGAGCATGTTGGTTTCAAAGCTAGGTATCAGCGTGGCCGGAACAACGGCCGTTTCTCTCGCCAGTCTGGGTCAGCTTTGTAGTTCTCAGCCAGATGTGGTCATTCTGGATGAGGAGCTTCTGGCAGCTAACATACTGGCTCTGATTCAGCTGACCGACTGCTATCCGAAACTGCGGCTAATCATCCTCAGTATTAAAGATAGCAGTGTCAATATTTTTGATAAACAAACTATACAGATCAGAAAGCCCAGTGACTTTATTGATCTACTCGAAAGCTAGCCAGGAAAAATGTGCCTCATTGAATCAATAAGGCACTTGAAGGAGAAGTGTTCATGGAACCAAATCTTTAACGATTTCCCTAGTGTCAACATCTTAACAACCGTTACAAACAATTAAGTGGAGGAAAAAATCATGAGGTATCGCAGAGTTTTAAGTTTCTTATTATTGTTGTGTATGTGTGTGGTCTTACTCATTCTTGTAGGGGAAAGTAACCAGGCGAGTGCACAACCACCCGACAAACCAACCGGGTCTTGCGCCGGCAATAACGGTAACGGGAACGGCCAGGGCAAATGCCCTAAAATAACAAATGCCGACCGCAAAGCCGCAGCTGCCCGGGCGTTTCAACAAGGCGCTTTAAACCCGCTGATGGTGAATGCGCTAGCCGCCCCCCTAATCGACGGCGCACCACACTACTTCAGCCATCCCAATTATGCCAACAGCCCACTGCCCACAGTTGAAGGTGCCGTCATTGAGGTCGGCAATCCACTGATTGAGCGAGCCTACGCCACAGATTTCGCTTCAGGAATCGCCGTAGGCGAATTAGCACCCGTCTTCGTTGTTGTCCCAACAGCGCTTCCCGACGGCATGTTGCAATCGTTCCAAACAATGAACCAGGCTCTTTCCGGCAGCAGCCCATTCCCATCAGCAGGGAATGTTTTTCATGCCTACGTACTGCGTCCAACTGGCGTAGCAGACGAATACAGCGTCGTCTTCGACAGCGGGCAGCTTACCGTGCCAGCCCTCGCCGACCCAAATGTTAGCGAGATTGTTACGTGGCCCATAATGAACTTGGCCGTACAAGACGGCGACGTACTCGCCTTCTACGGTCAGGGTATTCCCCTAGACACAGGTACAGGCGTTGATATCCTCAGCTACCCAGCCCCAACAGCACCCTTGATGGGTTCAGATATTACCCTGGGTAGTGCAGAATTCCCCATCTTACAGACACGCACTTACTCCTTTGGCGCCCAAGTGCTGGATATGTCTGGACAAAACACCGTGATCACCGGCGGTATGAAGAAGTTCATCAACGAGCTGCCCGGTCTGGGCGCTACTGCCGCCAATAATATCGGTCAATATGTCTCCGTCGCCACGCCCGACATCACCACTTACCCAGGTGCGGACTATTACGAAATTGCCTTGGTCGAATTCACTGAGCAAATGCACGGAGATCTGCCGCCTACCAAACTACGCGGCTACGTCCAACTCGAAACACAATCCCAAATCGATGCTGGCGTCAGTCAGCATTTTGACCTGGGAAACGGTTATTTTGCCGTCGATCCGCCCCACTACCTGGGTGCTGCCATCGTCACGCAAACAGACACACCAGTGCGGATCAAGTTCCATAATCTGCTGCCTACTGGGGCAGGTGGGAACCTGTTCATTCCAGTCGATTCCACCGTGATGGGTTCCGGCCCAACACCCGCTGGCCATGAGTGGGAGATGATGAATCCAGAACTGGTCGATCCATTGAACCCGATGTGCAGCGGGCCAGGAAAGGATGCGTTGGTAGCCCAAGGGCTCTGCTTTGCCGATAACAGGGCCATCATCCACTTGCACGGCGGTATTACCCCTTGGATTTCGGATGGTACACCTCACCAATGGATTACACCTGCTGGCGAAAACACAAATTATCCGCAGGGTACCAGCGTGCGCCCCGTGCCAGATATGGGCGACAGCGGTGATTCCACTGACGGCACAATGACCTTCTACTACACCAACCAGCAAAGCGCCCGGTTGATGTTCTACCATGACCACGCTTGGGGTATCACTCGTCTCAACGTCTATGGCGGTATGGCCGCTCCTTACATCATCCAGGACGCCACGGAGCAAGCGCTTGTCGACAATGGCATCATCCCCGGCGCTGCCGAAACGATACCTCTGGTGGTGCAAGACAAGACCTTTGTTCCCAACAACACACAACTGCTGCAACAAGACGAAACCTGGGATACCGTCCGCTGGGGTGGTGAAGGTAGCTTGTGGGTGCCTCATGTGTACTCGCCAGCACAGAATCCGGGTGACGCTTCGGGCGTGAACGAATACGGTCGTTGGGCATATGGTCCCTGGTTCTGGCCGCCAACGAGCAGCATTGAAAATGGTCCTATTGCTAATTCCTACTTCGATCCGGCCTGCGATCCTGACCTGACCTGGTGTGAGCCACCGCTCATGCCCGGCACACCTTATAACTCGATGGGCATGGAGTCGTTTAACGACACGCCAGTGATCAACGGGACAGCTTACCCAACGCTGACCGTGGATCCCAAGTCTTATCGCTTCCGCATCCTCAACGCAGCTAATGACCGCTTCTTCAACCTATCTCTCTATCAAGCGGTGGATGCCAACGGCGTACTCTGTGACGCCAATAATCCGAATCCGGTAGCAGAAAGCACGGGTGTGGCCTGCACCGAGGTTCTCCTGAACCCGGATGAAGTGGCGGCGGCTCTTGAAGACGCTACCATCTTCCCCACCCCGGTCGTGGGTACCGAAGGCCCGGATTGGATCCAAATTGGTAATGAGGGCGGCTTCTTACCGTCACCGGTTGTGATTCCGGCTCAACCGACTACGTGGGTCAATGACCCAACCCTATTCAATGCTGGTAACGTCGACCAACACTCGCTGCTCACCGCCCCAGCCGAACGGCATGACGTGATTGTAGACTTCTCGCAATACGCAGGGCAGACGTTGATTCTGTACAATGACGCCCCGGCAGCTTTCCCGGCACGTGATCCGCGCTATGACTATTACACCGGTAATGGAGACTACCTAGACACCTGCGGCGCAGCTTCAACGCTGCCCGGTTACGGTCCAAATGTGCGTACAATCATGCAGATCAAAGTCAATG
>JBNKZT010000260.1:0-8824 GCA_050301775.1 Promineifilaceae bacterium (SeqCode) | reverse complement strand
TGATTAACACGGATTTGTACGGAAAACATAACCCAATTCGGGTCAATTCGTGGCTAAAATTTCTTTCTCCGACAGCCTGCTAGTCTTCTATATACGTGACCGCCCATCCATAGGCGCGTACCCGCCACTCACCATCTTCCTGCACCAGCACAAATGCCCATCCGCCATCTTCTTCAAAACTATCGCCATCTTCTGAAATTGTCCAATGCGTGGATAAGGATAGAAAGGCGAGACCGTCACCAACTCTAAGGTCTTGCACGGTTCCAAAGCTGTGCTTGAGCACGAGATCGCTGGGCGGTTCATGCCATGACAAGATGTTCTGTGACCAACGCTTCACGGCATCATCCCCTTCAAAGAGATGCGGCGGGAAATTTTCAATGATTACTACACCCTTTTTGGCGAAGGCCGAAAGCAAAGATTCATCTCCGGTCTCTATAAAACGCGCAACCTTCTCGATTGGTGCGAGTAATGCAGGGTCAAGGTGTTCAGTCATTGCGTCTCCTGGTAATCTTTATTTTGTCTTGTTCCCACGAAATTGCGTCTTGCGACGTTGCCAAATCAATGTCCATGTTGGCCCCATTGAGTTTTCTGATCAGCTCGTTCATCCTTGGCTCCTCGTGAACTGTTGGTGACGAATCATCTGTGCTTGCGTGTCAAAAAAACGCTTCCGATTTGCTGTGAAGGGCGGCAGTCGCCAGTTGGTCAGAGCATCGATTTTACTCTATTAACGGTCCAATCCACGTTTCGGCAAAGGCTAGAAAAGCAGTGCTGGACAGCTTTCCATCTGCTGTCTGGGCTACTTTTACTTCTCCCACTATTGGCTTGCCGTTTAGCTGAATATGGCCAACCCGGCAGGGACAAATGACTGTCGTCAAATCATACGCTGCCTCTCCTGCTGGAAATCGCGGCCAGATAACCTGCTTGCGATCCAATATGTCACTCCATTCAACTTTGACCTGCGTTTTTGGTGTCTGGCAAACTGCCCGGTAATAGGCTCCATCGTAGACGTGTTCACAACGGGCATCTACATAGGCCAGGTTCTCGATTGGCGATTCTTGAAATTCAGGGAAATGCCGCGTCAGCTTTGTTACTAATGCTTGGGCCAGGTTGAGGTTGTCTGTCAAAATGCATCCCTGACTCATCTCAATTGCCGGCGCTGTTTCCTCTGCCAACCAGAGTATAAGCGCATGTCCGACCCCGTAAGGGCTATCTGTACAGTGCCAATAACTGGCGATGGCAACGACCTGTTCTGTTCCTGGAACATACAAGGTCATTCCTGGGTTTTCACCGCTAAATAAAACGGGGCGCTTAATTTCAGTCATTGTCATAACTATTCCTCAACGGCTTCCAACACTATATTGACCTCAAGCGAAAGGATAACACAGGGGAAACGGCCGTCCAAACAAATTCCAACCCCATGTTGACCACACGAGAAAGGATAGCATAGGGGAAACGGCCGTTGTCAAATTACACCAGTATAGGGCGTAAAGTGACATTTTCTACTTTTTAATACCGATTCAGCCAGTTACCACCACTGAACCGCTGCTCTTTCCAGGGATCGGCCTCATTGTGATAGCCAGCCTTCTCCCAAAAACCAAGCTGGTCATCAGCCCGGAATTCCAGACCGCGCAGCCATTTGCCGCCCTTCCATAAGTAAGCCGATTTGGGTTCGCTGCGGTCGGCAAACGTGCCAATCAAGCCGCGCAGCGGATAGCCATGATCTGGCGTCAACAGCTGGCCATCATAATGGGTTGCCAGCAGGAAGTTATCCTGCAAGACTAATTCGAGTGGCGTGTTAGTCGTGTATCCGTATTCTTACTACTAATCAGAATCAAGAACATAGTATTGCGCTAACTAGCCGTATCACGTTAAAACTTTCCCAATCATTGGAAACCGAATAAACCCTTTCCAGGTGAAAAAGAAAGCAACAGTGTCTTTACTTCTGTAACCCGTGTTTTTGAGCTAACAAAGCAGCTTCAACCCGACTGCGCACTTGCAGCTTTTGCAGCACATTAGTCATGTAATGCTTGATTGTTTTCTCCGCCAGATGAAGCTTTTCCCCAATTTCCCGATTGGTCAATCCTTCAGCCACCAGGGTCAAAATCTCTTTTTCCCGCTCTGTCAGGCTGCCGATGAGGTCGTCGGGTTGAGATTGGGTCATTTCGAAGAGGATACCTCCGGCCAATGAGGGGGAGATGTAGACGTCGCCGTCGGCTACGGTGCGCACGGCGTTGGCCAGTTCGCGGGCGGAAACGCCCTTGAGTACGTAGCCGCGCGCGCCTGCTTTGAGGGCTGCCATCAAATTATCCTGATCCTCGGAGACGGTGAGCATGATGATGCGCACAACGGGCCAGCCGGCATTGATCTGGCGGGCAGCGGCAATGCCGCCGGCGCCGGGCATGGTGATGTCCATCAGCAGGACGTCGGGCAGCAGGTCACCGGCCAGTTTTTGGGCTTCTTCGCCCGAACCGGCTTCGCCAACCACGGTCAAATCAGGTTCGGCGGACAAGGAGGCGACGACTCCCTGCCGGAAGAGCGGGTGATCATCAACGACTAATAAGCGGACTGGTTCAGACATCATCGACCTCGATTGTGGTTAAGGGCAGGACGGCGCGGATGGTAGTACCGCTACCAGGCTGGCTGTGGACATCAAATTGGCCGCCAAGCAGTTCTACCCGCTCGCGCATAGCCACTAATCCTAAATGACCACCGGGAACGGCCGTTGGGTCAAACCCCTGCCCCGTATCAGAAATTTCCGTATGGAGGCTGCCCTCCACTTCATATACGTGGACAGTCTGACTACTGCTGCCAGCATGGCGGTAACTGTTGGCCAGGGCTTCCTTGATGATACGGAACAGGGTAATTTTGACCGGTATGGGCACATCTTCTGGCAGCGGGCCAAGCGCGATGACAACCTGGCGGCCAGTCTTGGATTCAAAATCATAAGTGGCCCGCTGGACGGTTTCGGTAATGCTGCTTTTTTCAATTTCAGGCAGGCGAAGGCCGGCGGAAATGGTACGTAGTTCAGTCATCGCCGATTCCATGGCCGTTTGGACAGTTTGGAAGTTATTGACCACGTCTGGCGAACTCCTGACAGCATCGGCCAGCGGTTCAATACGTAGCAGGGCCAGGGCCAAATCCTGGGCCGGGCCATCGTGGATGTCGGCCGAAATGCGACGCAGGTATTGTTCGTTGAGGGCGGTTGAGCGGGCGGCGGCACGGCGAATACGGCCGTGTAATCGTTTGTTCTGATTCAGCAACGTATACAATTGGGCCACGTTCTCTTGCAGGCGTTCCTGTTGGGAGACGATGGTGTTACTGGCACTGCCCACCAGACCAGCCAGGAGAGCGTACACGGCCGTCATCACTACCGCCACCACCAGCCAACTTCTGTACTGCGCGGATCGAATTTCTGCTTTCAGAGCGTCGCTGGTCTGGTAAAACTCGGAGACGGCGATGATTTGGCCGCTGCCGGCGGCGCGGGAAGGGGCATATGTTTCAATCAAACTATCCCAATACGGCCGTACCCACCGCCACTACTCCGGTAAAGGACAATCCCACGGCCACGCAGATTATCATGTATTCAGCAAGGAGTTGTAAGGAAAATAATCATGAAAACTTTACCCCAAAAAGCACGTTTGCCTCTTTTAGTTTTACCAGTGATTGCCGTGACATTGTTGAGCCTGTTTGCCTTGTTAACGGCCGTGACCACTACCGCCGCTGCCAGTGCGCCAGGAGATGCTTTGTATTCTCTACACAAGCCGGCGTTAGAACTGCAATACGCCTTTACCTCAGACCCGGCCGAACGGGCAAACATCGAAATCCAGCTCAACAAGTTATCAGTGGATAATGCTAATTTAGATGATGGACAAGAAGAAATTGACAGTTCATCTCTCAGTCCTAATGACAATGGTAATGATGACAGCAGCAACAACAACGGCAGCGATGACAACACCAACGACAACGGTAGTGACGACAACAGCAATAACAATGGTAGCAACAATAACGCTAACGATAATGGTGGGGACGACAATACCAACGAGAACGGCGATGACAACAGCAGTAACAATAATGGCAGCGATGATAACGCCAACGACAACCACGATGATGACAGCAGCAACACCAATGACGATGGTAATGGCCACAACAGCAACAACAATGGTAGCGACGATAATGCTGATAACAACGGCAATGAAAATAGCAACGACGATAATGTCAATAACAACAGCAATGACGATAGCAGCGATAACAGCAGCGATGACAACGCCAACGACAACGGCAATGCCAATAACAACGGTGATGACGACAGCAGCAATAACAATGGCAGCGACGATAACGCTAATAATGGTGGTGATAACAACACCAACGATAACAGCAATGATAGCGGCAATAGTGGTTCAGGCAGCCATGGCCAGGACAACAATAACAACAATGATGACAACTCCGGTTCTGGCGGCGGTGATGATCGGGATGATGATTGATTTGATGTAATTGCAGTCCCTTCCTCGCCGGCATAACCCGATGCTTTCTATGAAGTTGTTTCTTTGGGCAGCAAAATATGTTCGCTCATGTGCCGGATTTTGGTGATTTTGCAACTGGATTACAGATGATTTGTGTTCCGCTCGATTTGATATTCCGCTGGGCGGGATGGTAGTGAACGTAGACCCGACGCAGGAATTTTATGTCCTGATATAAGGCCTCTTCTACCTGGCAGGCGATATGGTCTCCTTCTGTCACGCTGATACGGCCGTCAACTCCCACCGTCATATTTACCACCAGATACGGCCCGAACCGGTGGGCATGAATTTCCTCAATCTGTAACACGCCAGAGATGGGCTTCACCTGACGGGTGATGCGTTCGGCCAACGTTTTTCCGGGTACAGTATCCATCAAATCATCAGACGACTCGCGTAGAATTTCAATGCCAGTGCGCAGAATGAACAAAGCGACCCCCGCACCGGCCAATGGATCGACCCATAGGAATCCCATGCGTCCCAAAGCAATGCCAATGACTGCGCCGACAGCGGCAAAAACATCGTTGCGGTGGTCATAGGCCAAAGCCATCACAGCCGCGTTTTTCGTCTCCTGTCCAATCCGGTTGGTGAAAATGACCACGGCTATTTTGAGGCCAACGGTAAAAACAGCCACCCACAAGGCAGTAACGGCCGCACCGCTAAAACTGCTTTCCCTGATGAACAAATCGTAGATGTCGTTTATAGCGTTCCAGAAGATGGCAACGGCCGTTGTCATTACAAATGAGCCGACCACCAATGCCGCAATACTTTCCATCTGACGATGGCCGTAAGGATGCTCATGATCAGGCGGTTTTCCGGCCAGGCGCATAAATACGGCCACAACCAGATAATAGGCCACGTCCGAAGTCGAGTTGATGCCATCGGCCAATAATGCGGGACTGTGCCCCAATATGCCCACACTGGTTTTAAGGATTGCCAGCAAGACATTGACGACCAGACCAACCGTAACGGCCGTCATGCTCTTGTTTTCACGTTCTTTTATTTGCAAATGCGCCCCCTGATTTTCTGTGAATGTAACCGATCCTTTGAGCATATTTTAGCAGCAAAGATTGCTGCTGCTTGGTTTTCCTATGTTCTGGAGTCTGGCGAAAATAAAATTTCAGTCGAGTGTAAGGGCATGGCAACGCCATGCCCCTACTAAAGAGGAATTCAAAAAACGCCAGAGTCCAGTCATGTTGTTCAGCCCTGCAAACAAAAAAAGGCCGGTAAGATACCAGCCTTTGGGAATGAATGTATTTGTGTTTTTCTTACTTTTTATTGATTGTGGATAATTTGAAAGGTGCATACAACGGGCAAAAGCCAACGATACTGGTGAGCAGGAAGACTCCCGCCAAGATACCCAGGATGAGGGCCACCGTGCCGGAAATCACGCCGGTGAAGTAGAGTGCGGCTACCGCTACAGCGACAACCAGGCGAATGATACGATCTGATGTACCAATATTTTTTGTCATGATAAACCTCCAAATTTTGAATATTGAAATAAAAATGTCGTTGATTTTAAGAGAATTAGCAGATGAAATCCGTGCCGATTCCTAATTCTTCTCCATCCCTGCTCACTCCACGGCCGTTGCCACAAAATCAATTTCTAGCAGAACCGCTTCATCTACATTGGCCACCCCTTCCACTTCGGGAATGACCAGATTGTAATCGGCTCGCTGCACAGTGATGGTGGCTGTTCCTTCCAGCTGCGTTTCCGATATGGCCGTTGTCGTCACGTCAAACACAATCGTTTGGGTAATGTCGCGGATGGTCAGATCGCCGGTAATCTGAAAGGTGAGTGTGTCACCGGGAACGGCCGTGTCCGGCAGGTCGTTGATGGCTGTAGGCGTAAACGTGATGAATTCATAAGCATTTGTTTCCAAAATAACATTACAAATAGCCCGGTTGCGGAAATTGTTGTCGGTGACCAGCGTGCGGGCATTGACCTGGATCACGCCCACCTGCGCCGTACTTAAATTGGCAAAATCGACAGCAATTTGGCCCGCCACCTGGTCACTGGCACCGACGACCGTCTTCGGCTCGCCGCGCAGCATCTCATTCAGCGTGAATCGCACTTCTGATTCGGCCTGACTGATCTCGAAAATGATTGGTCCGGCGGCTGGTGCTTGCGTTGGCTCAGGGGTTGGTTTGGTCGATTCCTGACCGGGAACGGCCGTTACCGCCAGTTCGGGTGCCTTAGGGGTCATCCACAAATAAGTTATCGGAATTGGTATCTTTTGCTTGGTTGTTGCTAATTCCTACGCTCTTAAAGCCTGGCCAGAAACTCATCTAAATAAAAGGCTGATGCGTATGTACTGTATAGAAAAACATGGTGTGAAAGGATGAGTGATTAAATGGCGTTGGCTCCAACAGTTGGTAACAATTCTCTGCTCAAAGTAGAATATTGGCGCATGAAGAATTCAATCAAAGGATTGGACCCACACGGCAAGGTCGCCCATTTAGACGATTCAACCCTAATGTCCCATATCGCTCAGGGGCAAGAAGCAGCGCTGAGTGAACTGTACGATCGCTACTGCCGCCTGGTGATGAGTGTGGCTTATGGCGTCGTGCATAATCGGGAAACGGCCGAAGAAGTGACGCTGGACATCTTTACCCGCGTCTGGGAAAAAGCGGCGACGTATGACGCCGAACAGGCCCGGGTCAGCACCTGGTTGACGCGGATGGCCCGCAACCGGGCCATTGACCGGCTGCGTCGGGAAAAGGTACGGCCGTCCCAACACAGTGTAAGCTGGGCCGAGATGCCGGTAGAACCAGCCCTGGATGAGACGAATGACCCGGAAACGGCCGTTCACCTCAATCTGGAACAGCAGCGGGTACGAACGGCCGTGGCCAGCCTGTCCACCCAACAGCAGGAAGCGCTGGCCCTGGCCTTCTTCCAGGGTTACAGTCACAGCGAGATCGCCCAGGCGCTCAACGAACCCCTGGGAACCGTCAAAGGGCGCATTCGTGCCGGGATGCAAAAGCTGCGTGATTTATTAGAGTAAGCGAGAAGTTATCATCTGACGTAATTTTCGTTATGTATAATTAAGAAAGAGATATTTTGAAGAGTTGGCAACGATGCAGCAGACAGAACACCAAACAATAATCGACTTGATACCGGCTTATGCCCTCAACAGCCTGGATGCCGAAGATGCGGAAATGGTCGCTCAACACCTTGTGTCTTGTGCCGACTGCCGGATAGAACTGGCCGCGTTTGAAGGAGTCGTTGATGCTTTGCCGCTGGCGGCAGCGGATATTGAGCCATCTGCCGCTTTGAAAGGACGGTTGATGCGCCAGATTCCGGCAACGGCTGGGAGCGATACGGCCGTTCCCTCCCCCTCATTCACGCCAACAATCTGGCAGCAGCTTGTCCACACCCTATCCAGTTTTGCCGCCGGGCCGCGCTGGCAGCCGGCAGCCGCGTTGGCCGTTCTGGTTTTGCTCATTGGCAGTTTTTTCATCTGGCAGCGGGCAAATGTGTCGCCTACTCAATTTGTCCTTACCGCTACAGAAACAGCTCCGGGGGCGCAGGGGATTATTGAAGTGATGGGAAACGGCCGTCAAGCTACTCTCACTGTCACCGGCCTACCTGAATTGGACCCGACCAATCAATACCAGCTCTGGCTCATTCAAGACGGCCAACGCACCAGCGGCGGCGTCTTCTCCGTCCGGGCCGACGGTTCGCAAACAATAACCATTAATGCCCCCCAGCCTCTGCCCGATTATGCTGCCTTTGGCATCACTATCGAACCGGCTGGTGGCAGCCCCGGCCCCACCGGCGAACGCGTTTTGGGGTTCAATTTGTAGTGTCTTTCGTTACGCATTTTCACGAGGACGGCCGTTTATTGCCGTCCTTTTTTATTTCCGTCTCGTCTGCGATTCATCAACCCCCTTCATTTTCAGCCAATTTTCCCATCTACTCATCCAATCGCATCCACGTTGCTTAAGCGTAGATACAGTGCCCACTTGGTCACATGAATATCAGCTCAAAGCAAAAGGAGAAAGTGAGATGAGCAGAAGATTGGGATTCGTTTTAGGATTGATTATTTTGGTAGTGGCACTTGCGGCTTGTGGTGGGCAGACCGCTGCACCAACAGCAGCACCGGAACCGGCAGTTGACCAGCCAGAACCAACGACTGTGCCGGAACCAACAGCTGAACCAACCCAGGAAGTGGTTGAAGAAGAGCCGACGGAGACGGCCGTTACCAATGCCGTCACCGTATCCGATCAGGAGCTAAGTAACCGTCCAACAATTACTTCCCTTTTTGGAAGGACGGTTACTCGAAGGTCATCCACCAATTCCGATAACT
>JBNKZT010000259.1:0-8837 GCA_050301775.1 Promineifilaceae bacterium (SeqCode) | reverse complement strand
ATACATGTCGGAGATTTTATGGAACAGTTACTTGGTCTTACGAATCCCGCACCGCTTTCACTGACAACATTGGCTGTTAATTTACTATTGGCGGCCGTTTTGGCCAGCATCGTGGCCTGGTTTTACGTTAATTACGGCCGTTCACTCTCTAATCGCGCCAAATTCGCCCAAACCTTGCCCATCCTGGCGCTAATTACCGTACTGATCATCTCCATTGTCAAATCATCTCTGGCTCTTTCGCTGGGCCTGGTTGGGGCGTTGTCCATCGTTCGCTTCCGTACGGCTATTAAAGAGCCGGAGGAATTGATTTATCTGTTCATGGCCATTGCCATTGGCCTGGGATTGGGCGCCGACCAGCGTTGGCCGACTGTGTTGGCGATTCTCATTATTTTGGGCTACTTGTTGGCCCGCCATTTCCTGGTACAGCGACCGGAAAAGAATAATTTGTATTTCAACATTGCCGCCTCCAACGGCGAAGCAACATTCAGCCACATTAACGAGGTGCTGTTGGGCCACGTTGAAACGGCCGAACTGCGCCGTTTTGACACCACGCCTGAGAATCTGCAAGCGACTTATCTCATTAATTGTGCCGATGACACCGCTTTAGCGGCTCTGATGGATAAGTTACGGGATCGCTTTCCGCACGGGGAATTTACTTTTGTAGAGCAGGACAATACGCTGGGTGCGTAGAGCCGTAGCATTTTATGAAAATTGGGCACAAGCAATCAAACCAAGTCGTGACCCCCAACTGGCTCTGGTTGATGGGGGTCTTGCTGGTCTTCATTGCCGGAGTCTTTTTGGGGCAGCGTGGTTTGTGGCTGCTGTTGACTGATTCCTTGTCAGATGTTGTTTCCCGCTTGCAAACTGGCCGCATCAGCGATGATTTGCCCACGTTGATGATTGACATGCCGTTTGATAATTACACTGTTCTCTTGAATCAACGGGCAGAAGCCTTGGAAACGGCCGTATTCATTTCCACCGAGTCTGATTTTCTAACGGCCGACATCCGGTTGGATGACCAAACCATTCCTATCCGGCTGCGCCTGCGACAGGGCACGGCCGTTCACCTGGGTGACGACGACAAGTGGAACTTCGACATCCGCACCCGAAACGACCAACTGCTGTTGGGCATGCAGCGTTTCTACCTTATCGATCCCGCCGACAACCACTGGCAAAACGAATGGGCTTTCCAGGAAACATTGCGCCAGGAAGATATTTTGGCCACCCGTTATCAGTTTGTCCATCTCATTTTTAATGGCGACGATCGCGGCATTTATGCCTTGCAGGAAGGGTTTGGCCCGGAACTGCCGGTGGCGCAGGGCCGTCCCCCCGGCGTCATCGTTGAATTTGATGCCAGTCGTCTGTGGCAAGCTGTTGCCGATAATGGCAGCGCCGCCACTGCCGAGGCCGGTCCCATCACCAACCTGACGGCTGACGATTTCCAGTTTTTTGAGGTTGATACCTTCCGTGATGCGACCATTGCTGGTGATGCGGAACTGTCGGCGCAAAAAAATGCCGCCATCGGGCTGCTGCGCGGCTTGCAAAGCGGCCAGTTGGCAGCGGCTGATGTGTTTGATGTGGCCCGATACGGCCGTTTCCTGGCCCTCGCCGATCTCTGGGGAGCCACCGACGCCCTTTCCCTCGTCAATTTACGCTACTACTATCATCCTACAAGCGGCAAGCTGGAACCCATCGGTTTCAACGCCGCCCCCCTGCTGCAAGACGACAGCCGCCGGATCAGTCTGGACGCGGCCTACAATGATCCTGATTTGCAAGCGGCCTACATTCAAGCCGTGCAGCAAATTAGCCAACCACAATATCTGGCCGATCTACAAGCCAGTCTGGCCCCAATTTGGCAAACCCAGGCCCAGACGCTGCTCAGCGTCAATGACCAACTGCCGCCCTGGGAAGCGCTGGCTCGGCGGCAGGCACTGCTGCGCCAATCGCTCTCTCCGGCGCAGCCGGTTTTTGCTTATTTAGGCCCGCCGGAACTGTCCATCGACGCCATCATTCAGGTTGATGTGGCCAATGTTCTTAATTTGCCGGTGGAAATAATTGGCTTTGATATTGATGGTGCTACCTTTTTAGATGCGGACACAGCCTGGCTGCAAGATGATTGGCAGCCGTTCCTCATGGATGATCCGCAACGAATCATTCTCAAGCCGGTGGATGGGGAAACGGCCGTTCTCCGCTATGCCCGTTTCCATCTGCCGCTAACCCAAATCATCGCCCAGGATAACGAACTGGATTTCAACCAGGAAATAACCATTAGCGTTGCCACCCGTTTGTGGGGATTGGATGAAACCCAGCTGACCCCCGCACGCCCCGGCTATCCCAACCCTATCCCTGGTGCTGCTCCTTTGCCGGAATGATCAATATGCACGAAACAGAACTGCGTCACGAACTGAAAATGGTAGCCGACGGCCGTTGGCTGGCCCAGGCGCGCACCTGGATTCGGCTGCATCCGGCCGGCTTCCGTACCACCTTCGCGCCGCGCCTGGTCAACAACCTGTACCTGGACACGCTGCATCTGAATAGTTTTAATGCCAATCAGGCCGGTGTCAGCACACGACAAAAGCTGCGCCTGCGTTGGTACGGCGAGATTTCTCTGCTCACCGAAAATCCCGTACTGGAATTGAAGTGTAAATCTGATTTATTGGGCAACAAAAAACTGCAAACGCTGGATTGTGTGCTGGATTGGCAACGGCCGTACCGTCAAATCCTGCAAACCATCCGCCAAAGCGCCGGTGAAAAATGGGCTTTCTGGCTTCATGCGGCCAGCCAACCGGCCCTCATCAACCAGTACCGCCGCGAATATTTTGCCAATACCGATGGCAGCCTGCGGGCAACACTCGATTATGCCCAAATTGCTTACGACCAGCGGTTGGCCGGCCGGCCTAATTTACAGCGGCCGTCGGGGATTACCGATTTTGTTGTCATCGAGATGAAAGCAACCCCTGAAAACAGTCTGGCTTTGCAGGCTGCGATGGCTTATTTTCCCCTGCCGCGCAGCCGTAACTCCAAATACGTGAATGGCGTGGCTGCTTCCTGGCTTTGATGGGGTGTTTCCCGTGTTGGCCTGGTGGGATATTGACTGTGGGGTACGGCCGTCTCAAAATTATTCTCAGCCAGACGTATCAGTCGTATTTACCGTGTAAAAACCACCTCGACAATCGTGATAAAGTCCTGACCATCGGCAAATGTTTGCCGCGTCAGGGTTTTGGTGTTGTACATGCCAGCGATGAGACGGCCGTTTACGGCCGTTACCTCCGGCGGCACAATCAATGAATGCCCATCCAGTAAACGCTCGCCCACTGGCCATAGCGGGGTCGGCAGCGTCCCCGACGCCGGGATGCCATCGTGCTGTACCAGCAGCGCTCCTTGATCATTTAGCAGATGGACAAACACGGTGTATCCTTCGGGGATAGGTTGTTGTGTCTGCCAGATCAGGGTGACATCCAGCGCCGCGCCAGGCATGAGGACAAGGGGATCCGGCAAAGCTGTCGGCTTTGCTGCCGGTTGCCCATCTACCGTGACGAAAACGCCATCCAGCACAGCCTGATTTTCTAATTTTGCACCCAACGGAACCATCACCGCATCAATCGATGACAGCGGCCGGTAACCTGCCAGCTCCAGCCGCTCAAAGTGAGTACGCTGTTCCACCAACGTGTGAAAATCCAGCCAGCGCGGTACCACATCGTCCCGATCCCAGACTGAGTGGTGGTAGGGAATAAACCAGATGCGGTCATAGCTGGCGGCCAGTTGGGCCAGCGCCTGTTCGGTTTCGACAGATGGCAGGCCGCTTTTTGCGGGCTGCATTTGGCGCGGCAGGGGCACATCGCGCAAATAATAATCCAGCGCGGGATCGGGAAAATGGGCCAGGAACAAGTCGTTTTTACCTGCCACACTGCTTATGTGGGCGGCGGCGGCTCGATAGCCCTGGGTGCGGCTGTAAGTCGGATCGAAGTAATAGTTGCCCAGACTGGCGACAGAAGCGACCAACCACAGCAGGACACTTATCGCAGCCGCCAATTGGAACCAGCCACGGCGGCGATAGAGTTCGATAAGACCCACGGCCGTTAACAGCCACCAGGCCGGTGCGGCCACACTGATGTAAAAATCATTAAATGTGGATCGACTGAATTGTACCAGGAAGATGCCCAACGCCGCGCTTCCCAGCCATCCGGCCAGCATAATGGCCCAGCCGCGCTGTTTGCCCCACAGAACCCGAATACCGAACAAGCACAATCCCAGAGTAAGCAAAAAGAGCCAGCGTACCAGCCAGCCGTCCAGCGCCGATCCTGTCGTCAATTCGATGCCTACCGCAGTCAAGTATTTGGCCAATTCAGGCTGGGACGGGTCGCCGACCTGGCCAGCACGGACAAGTTGGGGCCACATGGGGATAAACCAGATAGCGAATAAGGCCACGGCCGTTACCCCACTCCCCAGCCACCACAACCAGTAACGGCGGCGCGATCTATCAAAAAGCAGGAAAAGGCCATGCGCCAGCAGGGCAAAGATGCCGTAATAATAGCTGTAAACGGCCAACGCCGCGCTGACCGCGTAAGCCGTCCACATGGCCAGGGTAACGGCCGTTTTTCGAGTGTGTCTCACTTGCGTCACCTGCACCAGCAGCAAAGTGGCCAGTGCCGTGAAAAACAGCGTCAAGGTGTATTGATTGCGCACATCCTGTGCCAACCAGATTTGGGATTGAGAGAGGGTAATGAACACGGCCGTTAACCACCCCACACGCTTCTCACCCAGCAGCCGTCCCAGCCGGTATGTCAATGGAATCAGCAAGACTCCCGGAATCAGCGACAAAAAGCGCATGGCAAACTCACTGGTTCCAGCCAAGGCCATCCAGCCGTGCAGCAGCAAGTAGTGGAAAGGTGAATGCGGGTCCCCTTCACGCAGTAAATCGCCGATGATTTCCCCGACCGGTTGGCCGGCAAATAAATAACTAAACGCTTCGTCGCCCCGTAATTCCTGGCTGCCCAACAAGAATACGCGTAAGCCAAAGCCCAGTAAAACGAGGACCAGGAGCGGCCATTGTTTTTGCAGGAAGGCTAAAGATTGAAGACTTGTCCTGAGCCGGGTCGAAGGATTGAAGACTTGGCCTGAGCCACGGCGAAGGATTGAAGCGTGGGGCAGCGTGATGAATGGTTGGTTTGTTGGGCGTAACGGAACCACCGGCTGCCAGCGCCAGGCGATAAAACCAGCAGCCAGCAAAGTCATCAATGATAGGACACTGCCTACAATGACATCGGTGGGAACGAAGCGCAAGCGAATTTCATGCGTTCCGGCGGGCAGCAGCAGGGCTTGAAAGGCGTAGTTGGCCGGGTAGAGGGTGGCGGCACGGCCGTTCACCGTTGCCCGCCAACCCGGATAAGCCCACTCGCTTAAAACCAGCAAACCGGGAGAATCAGTTGTAACAGTGATGGCCAGTTCGTTGGCCTGCTGGCGCACAGGTTCAACCTGAGGTGGATTGTCGGGCGGGGCGATCTGGCTTAAATCGGGCAGTGGCGGGTGCAAGATGACGCTGGCTGCTGGATCAAAATTTGGGCTTTGCAATTGTTCCAGCGCAGCGGCGGCATCGGGAGCGGCGACGGGTTGGTAACTCATCCAGGCGCGGGGTAGGGCGGACTCGTTTTCGTAAACAAAACCGGCGGCAGTTTCATCGGGCAGTAGGCTGCCGTCAATGACGGCCACCTGTTTCAGATTGCTGTTTTCAGCCTGTGACTGGGCCGACAAAATGTACTGGACGTTGAGCAACTGCCAGAGGCGCTCGCGCGGCACTGTTTCCAGCGCATCCAACACCTGTGGCTTGAGCGGACTGATGCCGCCAATGTCTTCCAGGCCATACGCTTCGCCGAGGTTGGCGTGGAACAGGTGGCCGGAATCAATTCGAGCCGGTTCGGTTGTTGGGATGGCGGCCAACCAATCGGGCTGCTGCCAGAAGCTGGCCGATTCCTGAGGCTGCAAATCAAGTGTTGGCAGAACGGCCCAATACAAGTCAAAGCCCAACAGCAGTGCCAAACCGAGTCCCAGCCAGTGTTTTTGTTTGACCTGCCAGAAGAGTGCGAGAGCAACGGCCGTAGCCATTCCCTGCCGCAGCCAAATCAGCGGCCAATTGACGGTTATCGCTGTGCGCATCCCAGCCAGGATAGTCCCGGCCAAAATGAATCCAGCGCCCATGACGATTGCCGTCCGGCGCAGCCAATCGCCGCGCTGCGCGGCAGAGGCCTTAAGCCAGATGGCCAGCCCTTGCGCCGCCAACAGTGCCAGACTGAGGCAGACGATGTTGATCAGGCGTTCCTGCTGGCGGAACAGGCTGAAGCCAGGGGCGATGCGGTAGATTAGTTCAAACAGGATGCCCTTGTCACCCAAAGAGAGCCAGGCGGTGAGAAAAGCGGCTCCGCTCCAAAGCAAAATTTCGGCGTGTTGGCCCTTTTTGCGTCCCCACCAGGCGATGAGGGTCAGGATAACGGCCGTTACCCCCACATACTGCGGTAGCCATACTGAAAAAGGGCCGGGAACCAATAACTGCCAGTAATCAAGCAGCGGAAAACCTTTGGCAACAAAATCATAGCCGGTTTCGCTGCGGGTGGTGAAGGCCAGATAGTGCCAGGCGGGCAGCCAACCAGCCAACGTGGCGCCAACGGTTGTTACAGCGATAAGCGCGCCCAGGCCCAGCCGCCAGCGCCAAGTCCAGCGGGCCTGCCCAGTCAGGAATAGGAAGTAGGCGGCGGCCAGATAGCTGGCGTGGAGAAAGGTTTGGGGATGACCGGCCAGGGCACTGATGCCCAACGTGATACCGGCGGCCAGGAGATAGGGTAACGGCCGTTGACCCTTTACCCCTAATCGCAGCAGCAGCAAAACCAGCGGCAGCCAGACAAATGTTTCCAGCACGGCCAATTGCAGCAGCGGGTAGGATGTGAGGTAGCCGCCCAATCCCAGCGCGATGGCGGCGATGAGGCTGCTCCACCGTTCTTTGGTGATGTTGTGGGCCAGAAAATAGGTGAAGACGCCGGCCAGCCAGATGTGAAGCAGCCCTTCCAGTTGCAGCGCTTGATAGGTAAAACCCCAGGGGAGGCTGAGCAGAATCGTCAGCCAGCGTAGTGGGTAAAAGACGGCCGACTGCGTGTCGGCGGCAAAGGGAAACCCGCCGTAGCTGCCCGGCGACCAGACGGGCAGATGTCCGGCGCTGACTTCTTGCGCCTGGAAAAGGCCGAACGCATGAAATTGACCGGAAAAGTCACTGTTAGGCAGCCGGGACTGGCCGGTAAGTAACGGGAAGAAGAAGAGGAACCAGGTCAGGCTCCACAAGGCCAACGCCCACCCATGCCGCTGCAGCCAGGTCTGCCCCCTCATATTTAACGCCCAACCTTTAGGGGAATATCAACGGCGTCGCCGTTTCCATCCTGGCGGGCTAAACGGACGCCGCTGACCGGATCATACAAACCGACCCAGATGGTGTATGCGCCGGCCGGCAAATCGGGCGGCAGCGGTAAGACGTGCCAATCATCGATCCGATCCCCTTTTTGCCAGAGTGACGTGGGATAGAAATTGTTGACCGGCGGGGCGTCGGCTCCGGCCAGCCATTGGCCATCCTCGTTGAGGAGTTGGACGAAAACGGTGTAGTCCTGGGTTGGTGTGTCCTTTGCTTGCCAGTACAGGGTCAACGAAACTGGATCGTCACTTTCCAAATCGTAACCGGACAGGGTGATGCCTTCGGCAAAGGGGATTTTTAGCCGGTTTTGGGGTTTTGCAGCGTTGGCCTGATTGGCAGCTAACCGGGCCGGTTCACCAACGAGCAGCAGATCAACTGCCGTTCCATCGGGCCAGGCTGCCGGTAACGGCCGTTCCGCTTCATCGTCATACAAACTCACGGAGACCTGTAACCGGCTGGGGGCGGCGGCATTGTTGCGTACATACACGTGATACTCATCGCGCCAGATTTGCCCCGGCTGCCAGCGGCTGGTGGGAATCATGCCCCTGGCCGGATAACGGTTGACCGATCCCACCGAGTCTAGTTCCCGACCCAGCAAATGCACCGAACTGAGATAATCCTGACTCACCGAAGAGACCATCTGCCAGTACAAGACCAGTGTGACGGGATCGCCTGCCGGGGTGACGCTTTGGCCTGGTTCCATTTCCACACCTACCAGTTGAATTGCGCCGTCCTCTGCCTGGAAGGTGACTGGGCCAAATTGTACTGTGGGGGGCACGGCCGTTACCGGTTCCGGGTAAGCATAAGCCGGGCGAATGGTGATCCAGGGCAGCAGCAGAGCAGCCAACGCCAACAGTCCGGCCACACCGACTGCCAGCCTGGGCCGTTTCCCGGCCATCAGCCCCACCGCCCATAACACATTAATCGCCCCCAGCGCGGGGAAAACCAACCGGCCCTGAAAGGCAGGTGAAATCAGATTCCAGCGGATGAGCAGCAGCAGCAGCAGCCCTATCCAGGCGATTAACAGCCCCAGTCCGACCGGCCAATTGCGCCGTTTTTGCCACAGCCAGTAAATGAATCCGGCACTGGCGATTACAGCCAGCAGATTAGCCATGGTATAAAAAATTTGTGATGCGGCCACGTTGACGCCGCCGAACAAGCCCCAAAAGCTGCGATAGAAGGTGCCAAATTCATCAATCCAGCCGGCCAGGGTGAGGGGCGATTTCCGCGTACCCTGGACGGCAATGAAGGCATTGAGTCCGGTCAGGTCGCCGTATACTTGCCAATTGCGCACGAACCACCAGCCGGAAACGGCCGTGGCCACTACCAACACTATCAGTCCGCCGCCAAACAGCAGCCGCCACTGCTTGTGTCGCCACGACTGCCA
>JBNKZT010000258.1:0-8841 GCA_050301775.1 Promineifilaceae bacterium (SeqCode) | reverse complement strand
GCTAATGTCGTTCGACTGTTACAATCGTCGTCTACCAATAGAATGTGGGGAATCTTTTCCAAAGTTTTTGCTCCCAGAGGCCAGACGTGGGCCACCCAACTTATGTAATGACTATTTCATAACAAGGAAATGTGGTTTGAGTAATTGTAGAGAAAATGGAGGGTTACAACGTGCTGGTTTGTTTTGATTTGTTACGTTTTGTAGGCAGAAATGGTCTTTATTGGCAGCGAATTAACACAAATTGACACGAATGGATGTTCTTTTTCGTGACAATTCATGTCAATTTATTGCCAGTATAAAAAACGGCAAAAGAGGTGAAACGGCTACTGGTCGGCAGGAGGCTACGTGACTAAACGATAACCAATACCGCGTACGGTAATGATATGGCGTGGATTTCGGGAATCTTCTTCGATAGCCTTGCGCATTTCGTGGATACGGCCGCGTACCAGATCGTTTGCTTCCAGGCGGCCCAGTTTATAATTTTGCGTCTCCAACACCAGTTTTTCACAAGGGATGGTTTCCGGGGAGTGTTTCATCAGGGTCACCAGATAGTCAAAGGTGGTCGGTGTTAGTGAGATGACCTGGTCATGGACCATGGCCTGCTTGGCTTGCAGGTCAACGCTAATGTGGCCGCGCTGTAAGAAGCGATCGGGGGCTTGTTTTTTCCAGGGGGGAACGGCCGTTTCCGAAAACACCCCGCCGGTCTGGTCCAGTTCAGCCAAAAGATTCCTCATTTCCTGAACAATGGCCTGCCTTCTTTTCGGTAATTCATGCTCACTCATAACCCGATTCACCCGCTCCAATATCTCAGGGGGATCAATCGGCTTAAACAAATAATCATTTGCCCCTTTGCGCATGGCATCAATAGCCGATGTCAGCGAGGCATAGGCTGTGAGCATAATGATGGGTATGTTCGGGGACAGTTCTCGAATTTCTGGCAGCAGCTCCAATCCGCTAACTTCCGGCATTTTAATATCCAGGAAAACCAGGTCAAACGGCTCATTTCGTACGTGCTGCAGCGCCTCCCTGGCACTAGCGGCCGTTGCCACACCGTATCCCTCATCTTGCAGGATGATGGCCAGGGTCTCTCGTAAAAATGGTTCGTCATCAATCACTAAAATTTTGCGCGTTGCTGTCATCTGTCATTCCCATCGTGGCGTTCGTTTTGCGGCAGCCAAATTGTAAAGATCGCCCCTCCTTGAGAGGCATTCTCTGTCGAAATCTCGCCCCCATGATTCTTAACTATATCATAACAAATGGCCAATCCCAGCCCTGTGCCCGATTCCTTAGTCGTAAAAAATGGATCAAACAAATGCGAGACATCCTCAGGTGGTATCCCTGGTCCTGTATCCCGGATTTGTACGCCAACATGTTGCTTTTCCTCATCAGGGACAAGACTCAGGTATATTTCCCCACCGCCTGGCTGCATCGCTTCAATAGCATTAAGCGATATATTTAAGAACACCTGCTGCAAGTGACCGGCGATACCGTTTATTTGAAAGTCGAGCAGGTCAGGAGACTGCTGCCATTGCACGTTATTGCGTTGCAGGTGTGGCTCCAACAAAAGGCTCACAGTTTCCAACGTTTTGAGGAGAGAGAAAGGTTTGGCCGTAACCCGCGTGTCCGGTCGATACACTTCCCGCAATTGCAGGACTAAATTCGATAACCGCTCCGTTTCTGTAAACGCCATCTCCAGATATTTATGAGCATAGTTGGAAACATCAATCCGTTTGCGGCTAATAAACAAGCAGTTTTTAATCGTTTGCAGTGGATTGTTCAATTCGTGGGCCACAGAAGCAACCATGCGTCCCATGGCCGAAAGCTTTTGCGCCTGAACCAATTGGGCGCGTGTTGACTGTTCCTTTTGCAGCGCGGCTTTCAATTCATTAAACAACGTCGCATTATGGATGGCCAATGAAGCGTGAGCCGCCAGGGCTTCAAGTTGGCGGATGGTATTTTGATCAAACGCGCCGGGACGGGTGCTGTGTACGTTTAGAAAGCCAATGATTTCATAGCGGATGCGCAGCGGGGCAGCGACCAGCGATTTCAACCAATCAGCGCCGGGTTCGTTGGGCCAGGGCGGTTCATTGTCTGTTTCGGTAATGAGGATGGGCTTACCGGTGGCCGCAATAAGCTGCTGCGGTGGCGAATGATTTGTATCTTCGGCGTTAAAAATTCGTCGTAACGCTTCAGGCAGTTGTTTGGGCAGCGCTTGATCGTCGGTCGATTGGGCCAGATAAACGTCACTATCTTTCAAGAGGAAAACGGATGCTTTTTCGCCGCTGATCACAATGCGCAGCGCTTGGTCAAGGACGGTTTGCAGAACGTCATCCAAATTCAGGCTTAAGCTCAAAGCAGTTGCCACCTGTACCTGTTTTTCGGCAAACTGTCGTTGAGTCCGTTCAGCTTGATATAAATTAGCGGTCGAAATCGTAACCGACGCCGAATCAGCCAGGCGCATGAGCAATTTTTCATCCGTTGCCGAAAAGGCATTCTCTCGTTGTGCATTGTGCACGCTGATGGTTCCAAGCTGCTGGTGGCCACTCTGCAAGGGCGCTACCATGAGCGACTTAATTTGGGGCGAAGCCGGGTTAGAAATGAAGTTTGGATCCTGATTCACGTCGGGAACGTTGACCAACCGGCCGGTTTTTAGGGCCTGTCCGGCAATGCCTTCGCTGGAATTGAGATAGAGGACCGGTGTATCAAGGTGGGACTGCCCGCTCCATATTACAGGATGGAGCAAGCCTTCGCCGTTTTGCAGCAGGTGGATAACGACACGATCAACCCCGGATATGAGCCGGGGCGTGGAGTCCGCAATGAGTTGGAGAATGTTGTCTAAATCTAGCGTTTCGTTCAACGACTGGTTGATGGCTGCCAGGGCCGCTGTTTCTCTCATGCGGCGCTGGATTTCTTCGTGTTGGCGGGCGTGGCTGATGGCAATCGCCGCCCAATCGGCAGCCGACTGTAACAAATTCAAATCATCTATCGTGAATACGTCCGGCTGGCGATGGGCAACTTGCAAAAGACCGATCGTGTCTTGTCCCACCTTGAGCGGTACAAGCATTAGCGCTTTGGGGTAGCTGTGACAAATTGCTTGACAGGTTGGCTCATCGAAAATGCAGATATTGTCAGGCGTGGATACGAGCGTTGATTCGCCGGTCTCGATGACATGCCCCTGTAATTTTATGTGGGCCGGCAGGCGCAGTCCGCTTAAGTCATCGGGGTTGTTACCGCCTGTTGCCCGGCAAACCAACTCCGATCCTTCGAGTAAAAATACAGACAGGCATTCCGCCCGCAGCAGCGGGATCATTTGTCCTATCACCTGGTTGAGAACGACCGTCATTTCCAAACTGGAAACGGCCGCTTGGCCTAAATGGCTCAAGGCGCGTAACTCCCGGTTCTGGCGCTCCAACTGCGCTTCCGTCTTTTTACGCTCGGTAATATCTTGCTTGATGGCGACAAAGTGGGAAATTTTGCCGTTATTATCACGGACGGGGGCAATGGTTTGCTCTTCCGAATACAGGTGCCCGTTACGGTGTTTATTAATAATTTCCCCGGACCAAACTTCGCCGGAGCGAATCGTCTGCCACATTTGATTATAATATGCCTTGTCTTGCTGCCCGGACTTCAGCAGGTTCATGTTTTGCCCAATGACCGAGTCTCGGTCATACCCGATCATGTCACCAAAGGTGGCGTTAGCCCATTCAATGATTCCGTTGGGATTGGTGATCACAATGCCGTTGGCGGCGGCTTCCAAAGCGGCCGTTTGCACTCGTAACTGCTGCTCTGCCTTTCGCCGCTCGGTGATGTCGCGGACAACAATGACCTGTGACTGCTGTCGATCCGTTTCATCAGGCATGTTGGTCATCGTGACTTCAGCGATAAAGTGATGGCCATCACGGTGGCGCATTTCGATCTCATCTTGCAGAATGGCACTCTGTTCGGCATTATCCGCGTAACGACGCCTCATATCCTGGTATTGGTCGTGATCAAGAAAGAGAAAATTATTGCTCTTGCCGACAATGTCCTTTCTGGTATAGCCAATGATTGTCTCAACGGCTGAGTTGCAGGTGAGGATCGTGTTGTTCGATGAATCGACTACCAGTACGGCCTCGGCCAGGCTGGTGAAGGTTTTTTCTAATAAATTGTAGGATTGTTTAAGCGATTCTTTGTATGAAACGAGAGGGCGGAATGCCAGAAAATAAAGCGCCGGAAAAATAACGATGGTCAGACTGGTCGAATCCACCATCGTTTCCAGGACCCTGATCAAAGAGGGGAGGCTGCCGCGCAAAATCAGTTCAAGGATGAACATGATAACGGTTTCGGTAACAAAAGTGGTGGCAATAATGATGGCCAACATGCGAACAGGGGAAAGGTACTTATCTTGTTCGAGGAACGCACCTACGGTCGTATCGGCTGGAAGATGGAGGGGAGATTGTGTGCCAGGTTTCGTTTTTTTCATGGTTGTTTCCCAAAATTTTGCTTAGTACCTTATCAGTGAGATTTTTGCACGGTGTACAAGAATTTTTCGACACGAATTTCACGAATGGCACTAATTTTTCTTCATTCGTCAAATTTGTGTCAGAATCTTTTCTGGTTTATCCAGGTTAGGTTTGGCGGATAACCATTTGTAGTCATGAGCCATTATTTCTATCGTCACATAATATCGGAGTAAAGGCAATAGCCGTTTTTTACCTTTTGTCTTTTTAATGGGAACACGGCCGTTTCCCTGAACGGCCGTGTCATCACCATCAGCCAGGGCGTGCGCGACAATCTAACCGGCTTCAGCGCTGGGTAAGCTGAGTTTTTTGTTCTTTATCGCCGATGAGACCTGATATTTTGATTCACAAGATCCCCTTGTCAGCCAATAAAAAAGCCCCGGAAACGCTTGTCTCCGGGGCCATGGGGTTGCTGATAGATGATGTTAGTTTTTCAAAACTATGGGTAAGAAGACCGATTGGCCATCGACGATGACGAAGACGGTACCGGTGTCACTGCCGCCGTTACCATCGGAGATGGTGTAGGTGAAGCTGTCCACGCCGCTATAGTCGGTAGTGGGGGTGTATTGGATGCTGGTGCTGCTGACTTTTACGGCCGTTCCATGCGCCGGTGTCCCTACTGAATCGATAGACAACGTATCTCCATTGGTATCGGTATCGTTGATGACAACATTGATCGTTACTGAGGTATTCAAGGGTGTCGGGGCACCATCATTATTTGCGACAGGTGGAATGTTAAATGTCTGGACTGCCAAATTGACATTTATGCGGGGGATATAGGTGCCGCCACCAATATTAATAGGTGTGCCGGTTGATTTAAGAGCAGCGAGAATTTCATCGATTGTTGCATCAGGTACGAAAGATTTGATTACAGCCCATGCCCCGGCTACGTGAGGAGTTGCCATTGATGTGCCATTTGCACTTCCTTCAGCAGAAGTTGTTTCGGGTTTAGAAGAAACAATATCAAATCCAGGCGCAAAGAAGTCCATAAACGTGGCGATGTTTGAGAAAGATGCAATACTATCGAAATCATTTGTAGCTCCAACGCTGATGGCACTGGAAATACAAGATGGGGCAGAAATTTTGTTTGAGTATCCATCATTTCCTGTGGCTACAATTGTGGCAATACCAACATCGCGTAAAGCAGTGATGGGGCCAGACCGAGAATCATTATCGCAAGTTGTAGCAAAGCTTTCACCCCCCAAACTCATATTCACAGATGCAATGTTTAGGTTCGTATTATTATGCAGCCACAATACGTGATCCAATCCCGATATTTGGTCTGATGTAAAAGATAAGGCACATGGTGAACCTAGTCCGGAATTAGCACAATAATGTGTACTTATACTATCTGTAAATTTAGTAAAAACCTGGATGGCGATTATTGTTGCATCACGAGCAACGCCATAATTAGGACCACTGCCGTTGTCTCCCGCCACAATACCGGCAACATGGGTTCCATGGTAGCAGCCGGTGACCGTAGTTGGGCAATTAAGCCCGGAATCTGGTGCAGTGGAAGAAAATGTCCCACCTGGGCAAAAAGAAGTTATGCCTAAATAGGAATAATTTGTATTGCTTGAGGAGTAGCAGGCTTCAGACACAATACGAGTGCCACTATTCCCATCAGCGAAGTAATCATGATACTTGTTTACACCAGTATCGAGTATGGCGATAGTTTGCCCTGTGCCAGTGAAACCAGCGGCCCAAGCTTTATCAGCACCAATTACTGGAATGCTGCTTGCCAGACTTGGAGCAGAAATTTCATCTTCTTGAATAGTTGTTACTTGAGGCAGATCAGAAAGTATGGCTAAAGCTGTAGAATCTACTTCGAGAGCGATTAGAGGAAAGTATGTGTAGGTGGCGAGTAAGGTGCTTTTGGTATTAGCTAATCGTTGCCAAATTTGTTCTTGGGTTTTGTTGATGGTCTCGATTTGATTGTTTATAGTTGATGGGCTGTGTAACTCTCCATATGGTAAAAATCCATCCACATTCAAGCCGACAATGATGCGGACTGTACCGTTTGTTTCTGCTTTGTTAATGAGGGTCTGTAGGACTGTATCTTGTTGACCGGGCACAGCCTGGGCCGAAGGCGCAGCCGCCAGGCCAACGACGAGGACAAGAACAATTATCAATAAGACAGATTTTCCCCAGCCGGATGGTCCGCGGTTAGGATTCTGGATTTTTATCATGATGAGGGAGATCTCCTAATTTTGTGTAAAAGATTGACGATTCAAGATAATGGAATAATAAATCCAACCTGACAAAAAAGGTATAGCGTAATCGTCATATCGGATATTTTTCACGTGATTTTTGGCCAGTCGCGGCCAATGTTTTGCTTCATCTTTTCCTGGTAGGCGGCTTCCAGGTCGATGCCGGCGTAGTTGGCCAGTTTGAGGGTGTAGGCCAGAAGGTCGGCCAGTTCGCTGCGCAGGTTGGGCCGGTGCTGGTTGATGGCTTCCTGGCGGGCCTCGGATGTGGAACGGCCGTCACCCTTCAATCTCTCCACTGTCCGCCATACGTTAACCAGTTCGCTGGCAATCTCACCCATCTCTTCGGTGAGCAAGATGTAGTTGAAGAAAAGGTCGGGGTCGAACTGTTTGCTGCTGTCCAGTTGGCGGTGGAACTGCTGGTAGGCGTTCAGGTGGCCTTGCTGCAACAGGGCTAATTGGCCCTGAGATGCGGAATCAGCCACCGGCGCTTGCCGGGCCAACGCTGCTTCGATGAGGTTGGCAACGTGATCCAGATCGGTTTTATTGGCCAGGAAGTCGAGATTGGTATTGTCAATGGTCAGTACCTGAGTGTCTTCGAGGTTGGAAAGCCAGGCTTTGTAGGCGGCCGACACTTCCTGGATGTAGGCCGGGTCCATGTTGCGTTCGTAGGGGCGGTCGCGGAGCATGATGCGGCGCATGGTCACGTCGTGGTCGGCATCCAGGTAGACGATCAGATCGGGTTTGGGAATTTTCTCACCCAGGGCGGCGTGGACACGGCCGTACATGGCCAACTCGTCATCCTTCAAATTCAACCAGGCGAACAGTTCATCTTTGGCAAACGTGTAATCGGTCACCAGCGTGCCGCGCCGCAGTGCTTCCGGTACCGTTTGATGCTGTTGGTGGTAGCGGCTGAGCAGGAAGAAAATTTGGGTCTGGAAAGCGTACCGTTCCCGATCCTGGTAAAAATCGGCCAGGAACGGATTTTCCTCAAACACTTCCAGCAAAACGGTGGCACTAAAATGAGGTTGCAAGAGGCGGGCCAGCGTCGTTTTACCGACGCCGATAACGCCTTCAATGGCGATGTATTTGTTGGGCATGAAAAATCCTTTTAGTAAAAGTCCATAAACAATTGACAACCAACCCCGGTAAGCAATCCTACGATGACTCCCCCGATGATGTCACTCATAAAATGACGGGATAGCGCGACGCGGGCCAGGGCGACAAGGATGGCCCAAATGAGCCATACCGGGGTTAGGATTGGGTTGTGAAAGGCCAGGGTGACGGCAACGGCCGTTGCCCGTGCTGCATGACCCGATGGAAATGAATATTTGTCGGTGGCGAAGGCTCGTTTTGCTTTGGGGCGCTGGCGGCGGAAGATGCCTTTAAGGATGGCGACAATGACGGCCGTTACCAGCGCCGCCAGCAGCAAGTCCCCCCCCAACGGCCGCTTTTGCCAGAAAAGGACAATGATAACCAGCAGCCAGAAAGCCCCATCCCCGGTGCGGGCTAATATCCAGGCCAGCGTGTGGCGGAAACGGCCGTCCGCCCACAAAGCCAGCCGCCGGGACAGGATTGTATCGTGAATGGCGAGGTGTTCCCGGTTCATAACCAATAAAACGCAACACGTACTACGTACTACGCAATACGCAATACGTTTTACCCTTCCAGCAGCTTAAGCTCCGCCCGCAGCATCTCGATCTGGTGCGGCTTGTCGCCATCCATTCCCATTTCGGCATAGGGATTAAGCAAAACTTTGGCCGGTTTTCCAAGCAGGCGTGTGGCCAATCGTTCAATATCGGGGATGGAGAGCTGGCGGGTCAGCAGTTTAATCAGGACCACAATGCCCACTTGCTGCGCAATCTGCCAGGCGTGTTTGCGGGCATTAGACAGAGCATTCCACAGCTCCCGGTTATTAACAACCACGTCGGGCTGGATAACGCCCAGGTCGCCGCCGGCTACTTCCACCCCTTTCAGTTTGGTAAAGGTGCGTTTGGAGCCGGGGAAACGGGCTTCCATCGTTTCTTTGGTGACAAAGCTGTAATAAACGCCGTGATCAAAAGGCCGGCACATGTCGATCACCGCATCAACAATCTCACCGGTCAACAGCGGAATATCGGCCGAAGCGGCTAAAA